>CALXTP010000026.1 GCA_944391435.1 uncultured Alphaproteobacteria bacterium
ACCTGAATAAAGACTGGGTGGAAGATTTTTGTGCGGGAAAAATTCCGCCTGAGCTGGAAACTTTTTTAGCCCTTTCACACCCGGATGGTTCGCCCAAAATTAAGCGTATCCAGCTTAATTTCAAAATCGGGAGAGAGAAAAAACCGGATTTGTATACGTTGCTAAGTACTATGAAACGTTATGCCCGTCACGATTTTATCCTGTCCTATAACGATAGCAACCAGGATTTTATCCGGCAAATCAGGAAGAGCGGATTTAAAATTGGCGCGTTGCTCTACGATTCATCTTTTGGCGAAGGAATTGCTCCGTCTAAAAGACCGGCACCGGTTTTTAATGATGTTTATCAAGGTTACGCCGGCGGGCTTTCTCCGGATAATGTGGTTGCGGAGTTGGAGAAAATTGATACCGTTGTACCTCCCGGAAAAAGCTTTTTTATTGATGCTGAAGGCAAACTCAAAGGCGAAGACGGACATTTATCGCTTGAAAAATGTAAAATTTTTTTGACTCGTGCCTATGCCTGGGCTTGGCAGCAACATGTGGCCGGTTCTTAATCTTCTCGTTATCCCTTGCACTCTAACAAGTGCGGGGATTTTTTATGCTGATTTTTTTGTTTTGTATTGCCGAAAGGACTTTTTTCATCAGGGTTGAAAAAGGATAATCGGCCAGATTTTCCCGAGAAACAAAAAAACCATCCGGCAGCGGTGCCCTGCCGCTTTGCAATGTATATATCCGCAAAGTCAATTTAATATGGGTAAAAATATGGGTTACGGATTGCCCCGTATCAACCGCTGCCGGATAAACAGCTCCGTCATCGTTCCAAGGAAATTCATATAACCCGGCCAATAAGCCTTTTTCGGTACGTTTACGGATAAATATTGCCCCGCTGTTGTCGGTTATGATAAAAACATTTCCCTTTTTTTCTTTTTTAGGCAGCTTTTTACGAATCGGTATCTGTTCCACATCCGGCTTTTGGCATGACTGGCAATTTTCGCGTATCGGGCACAAAAGGCATTGGGGATTTTTGGGCGTGCAAACCATCGCTCCCAAGTCCATGACCGCCGAGGCATAATCGGCCGGATGCTCTTTGGACGACAATAATTGCGCCCGCGCTTTGATGATGTCTGCAATTTCATCCAAAGGCTGCGTCATATGATATAAACGTGCCATAATACGCATCACATTGCCGTCAATCACCGTTTCCGGCTTATCAAAAGCCAAGGCCAAATAACTCGCAACCGTATAGGCGCCAATCCCTTTTAACTTTAATACATCTTCACGGCTATCCGGAAATTTGCCGCCAAAATCATTTACTATCATTTGGGCCGTTGCATGCAATGAGCGGGCGCGCGTGTAGTATCCCAACCCCTGCCATTGCCGATATACTTCTTCTTCCGATGCTGCGGCCAGGGATTCTATTGTCGGAAAGCTTGCCATAAAGCGATAAAAATACGGTATTACGGTTTTTACCGTCGTTTGTTGCAACATAAATTCGGATACCAGCACTACATATGGATTTGGATGAGCTCCACCCTTAACACGCCAGGGCAATTCACGCCCATAATCATTATACCATGCCAGCAATTTTTCGGCTATTGTCTTTTGGGTCATTTTTTTATATCCCGGAATATAAAAAAACCTCCCGGCGGAGGTTTTTTTATGGTGCTCTGGAGAAGACTCGAACTTCCACTGCCTGAGGCAACATGCACCTGAAGCATGCGCGTCTACCAATTTCGCCACCAGAGCAACGGCTATTTTATTAGCGGCTTTTTTTTCATTAGTCAATAGTTTTTTGCTGTTTTTTTCACTTAAATTACGGCGTACGCATCCAACAGCAAAAATATCCCTAAAATAATCCGATAGATGACAAAAGGCAAAAATGTTGCTCGGCGCAGCCATTGCATCATCAAAAAGATGGCCAAAAACGAAAAGACAAATGACCAAGCCACCGCCTGATAAGCCATAATTAACCTGGCTAATTCCCCGCCGCGGCTGATTTCATAAAAAGCCAATACTCCGGCACCAAAGATTGCAGGAACCGACAGCAACATTGAAAATTTTGCCACTTCACTGCGGTTATATCCTAAAAAACGCCCCATCGTAATGGTAATCCCCGAACGGCTTGTCCCGGGAAGAAAAGCCAAACATTGGGCAAAACCGATGCAAACGGCGTCAAACAGCGTTATATCGTTTAAGGTTTTCCTGGTAGTGAATTTTGTATCGGCAAGCCATAATATGACGGAATATATTATCAGCATCCAACCGATGAGTTTGGTGCTGCGGGTCCATTCCATACCCGCATATTTCATCAAGCTGCCGATTACAATGGCCGGAATAGTGGCTATAATGAGGTAATATGCCAGTTTTACCCCGGCGGATTTGAAATTCGGCAAAAATTTATTTTGCCATAACTCAACCAACATCTCTTTTATCGTGCGCCAGAAATACAGAACCACGGCTATAAGTGAACCAATATGCAACGCAATGTCTATGACCTGTCCCTGGTCAGCATAATCGGTGTATTTTGCGAATAATATCAAATGCCCGGATGAGCTTACGGGCAAAAATTCCGTCAAGCCCTGAATCATCGCCAGCCAAAATATGTGCATATCTGTCTCCCTTTTTGTCTCTTTGCCGGAAAGACTATAACCGCCAGTTATTAAAAATCAAATAACAATCCTTGTTCTTTTTCATCCTTTTTGGGTTTTCGGACAACAGGACGGCTGCCGTGCGGCGGCTTTTCCGGCTTTTGAGCCTCCTCAGACGCCCGATGTCCGAGATATGCCTCCAGCTCTCCATCTGCCATTTTGATAATCAAAGAATCCTCTTTCTTTGCTGCGGCAATCCCGTATATCGTGTTTCCTTTATCCCCTTTTATCCAAGCAAAGCCCCTTTTTAAAACCGAATCTACGGAAACGCCTTCCAGACGGCAGGATAATCCGCCCAGGCGTTCCTGATATTTTTCTATCAGCGTTTTTACATAAACCGGTTTAATTTCTGTAAGATTGAGAATGCTCTTTTTTTGCAATAAAACATTTTTCATTGCATTTTGCAAACGTTCAATACGATAATCAAGCTTTTGAATATTCTCATTTAATATCTGTTGCAGGTTTGGAATGCCCCGGCTCAACCCCTCAATGATGTTTTTATATTCTCCAAGGCAGCGGCGGACCGAACTGCGCATCCGGTTATCCAATATGTTTAGGGCACTTTGCAACTCATCACGCACCGGAACGGCAAATTCGGCAGCTCCTGTCGGGGTTGGCGCCCTTTTGTCCGATACATAATCTATCAGCATCGTATCCGTTTCATGGCCGACGGCCGAAATAAGAGGTATTTCCGAATCGTATACGGCGCGGATAACTGCCTCCTCGTTAAACGGCCATAAATCTTCCAGACTGCCACCGCCGCGGGCAACGATAATAACATCCGGGCGCTTAACCGGGCCGTCCGTTTCCAGCGCATTAAACCCTCGTATCGCTTCCGCAACCTTTTCTGCCGCGCCCTCGCCCTGTACCGGCGTCGGCCACAGTATGATATGGCTTGGAAAACGGTCGCGTATCCGATGGATAATATCGCGGATAACGGCACCAGATGCACTGGATACAACGCCTATGGTATCCGGCAAAAAAGGAATCGGCTTTTTATGAGACATATCAAACAAGCCTTCCTTGATAAACTGTTGCCGCCGTTCTTCCAACAATTTTAATAAAGCTCCCTGGCCGGCAGGTTCCAAGCTTTCAATAACCAGTTGGTACGATGATTTTCCTGAAAATGTGGTAATTTTTCCGGCTGCAATAACTTCAAGCCCGTTTTCTATTTTTACCTTTAATCCGGAGGCAACCCCACGCCAGCAGACAGCAGATAAAACGGCATTTTCGTCTTTTAATGACAAATACCAATGGCCGGAATCCGCCTGTTTGGCACCAAAAATTTCCCCCCGAACCAGAACACGGTTAAATGAACCTTCCACGCATTTTTTTATTTCATTTGACAATTCGGTAACGGTTTTGGGTTGTGTTTCCGCTTTTTGCCGGACAGCCGTATTTGCTTCCAATGCAAAATCAAAAGATGCTTCCAACATTTTTATATCCCCAACAGACTTTTGGCAAATTCTTCCGCTTTGAATTTATCCATATCATCGGCCTGCTCCCCTACGCCGACAAAGTATACGGGAAGCCCGGTTTCGGCTGCCACCGCTATCAAAATCCCTCCTTTGGACGAGCCGTCAAGTTTGGTAACCACTATGCCGTCAATATCGGCCAGCTCCTTAAATGTTTTTACCTGGTCCAGCCCGTTTTGCCCGGTTGTTGCATCTATGCTTATCAAGGTTTTGTGAGGGGCATCCGGCTTTACTTTCTTTACCACGCGAATAATTTTTTGCAATTCATCCATCAGCCCTTTTTTATTTTGCAAGCGGCCGGCTGTGTCAATAAAAACTATATCGTCGCCGTTTTTTTCTGCTTCTTTAAGGCCGTCATAACACAATCCGGCACTGTCACACCCCGGCGCACCGGCGTAAACCCTGATTTCGTTGCGTTCGCCCCATACTTTTAATTGTTCAACCGCTGCAGCACGAAACGTATCTCCGGCTATAAACGAAACTTTATACCCCTCCCGGCTGAATTTTTTGCCCAACTTGCCGATAGTCGTTGTTTTGCCGGCTCCATTGACGCCAACCATTAAAATGACAAAAGGCCTGGCACTGTCATCTATTACAAAATCCTGTTCCGATTTTTCCAGAATTTCACATATGTCCCGGCATAATTCCTCTTTGATGCGGGCTATGTCGCTGCCCTTGTCAAAACGCCGCGCCATAAATTTTCCTATTATCTCCGACGAAGCTTTTACCCCGACATCTGCAGCATACAGCAATTCTTCCAAATCGGTTATGACATCATCGGACAGACTTTCTTTTGTAAAAATATCCGATATGCCGCGGCTCAGATTTTGAGATGTTTTTTTTAACCCAAAGCCCAGTTTTTTGAAAAAATTACTCATGCTTTCTCCTTTTGCAAATTCCGAAGCTTTTCTGCCCGCTCCCTCCTGATGCGTACCGGGATTTGCGGCATTTTTGCCGCCGGCGTACCCGGGCGCTCGGAATATGGGAAGACGTGCAGCTTGTTTATTCCCGCC
Source organism: uncultured Alphaproteobacteria bacterium (assembly GCA_944391435.1). GTDB lineage: Bacteria > Pseudomonadota > Alphaproteobacteria > RF32 > CAG-239 > CAG-267. The sequence continues at coordinate 5,134 of CALXTP010000026.1, forward strand.
TCTTCTACGAGTTTAAGCGTATTGGCAAAATTTTCTTCCGTTTCGGTCGGAAACCCGCAGATAAAATCCGCACCGAACGTACTTTCGGGGCGCACTTCCCGCAAACGCCGGCATAAGCGTATGACATCCTCGCGGCGATGGCGGCGCCCCATGCGTTTTAATATCATATTGTCACCGGACTGCACAGAAAAATGAAAATGCGGGTGTATATTCGGATAATCGCGGACCAATGCAATAAAATCTTCGTCTATCGCCGCCGGATCCAAGGATCCGAATTGCAACGACGGCAGCCCGGGAATTTCTTTTAATATTTCAGAAACCAGCCCGCTGAAACTCGGCTCGTACGAACAGGCATCTACCCCGGTCAGACAAATTTCCTTAAATCCCTGCTCCAGCAACAACCGGATTTGCGCCAAAATTTTTTCTTTTTCTACTGAGCGGTTTGCCCCGCGGGCGTAAGGAACTATGCAATATGTGCAACGATGGTTGCAACCCTGTTGTATTTCAACAAATGCCCTTTCCCGGCCTTCAAACCCGGTTATCATATATGCATCATACCCGGAAAAGGAAAAAATATCCCCGACGATTTTCTTTTTATCAGAAACCAAATATTTTTCTATTTCCGTTTTTTCCCTGTTTCCCAACACCAAATCTACTTCAGGCATGGCTGCAAAACGCTCGGCGCTTACTTGTGCCGCGCAGCCGGTAACAATGATTTCGGCACCGGGGTTTTCTTTCCTCAATTTGCGAACTGCCTGCCGGCACTGGCGTTCGGCTTCCGCAGTAACGGCACAGGTATTGACGACTACCAAATTATCATAATCTTTAAGCTTTTCTTTAAATATTTCGCTTTCGTAACTGTTTATCCGGCAACCGAATGAAACCACTTTTACCATCTTTTATTATCTCCGCTTTTTATATGCCGGATAATAGCAGCCTAATTCTATTTGTGCAAGCTGATTTAAAAAGATATTTTATATTTTGCCGCTACCTGTGCCGCATATTGCTGCCACAGCGGCTTTAGGTATGAATGGCTGAACCATGAAGTCCATGGCTTATGCCCGGCAAAATGCAATATCGCCGCCCTGTCGTATACTTCGCGTGTCGTCTGTGGCACGCTTTCGCCATAAAAAGTGCTCAAAAAGGCAGCATCTTTTTCTTCAAAAAAAGTGCTGTTACAATTATAACGATATGAAAGCGGTTTTACTTTGCCGCCGAATACGACATTCAAAACATCCTGATCGCCGAAAATTTCATTATGTGTGTTAAAATAAATTACGGTACGGCGCATAATGTCATCACTGCGTATTTTTTCCAAATTCAGCAACATGATGCCGCTGTTAAAATAAAAATCTTTGTGCTGAGGGTTTACGGCCTCAACATGCTCTGGAAATTGATACATCAGGCCGTCTTTGACGGCTGCGGCGTAGTACCCATCAAGCTTTGTCTTGTATAATTCCGTCAAATCAGACTGCACCAACGTATCCGCATCAAGATACAGAACTTTTTTTACGCCAGGCAGATAATCGGCAATAAACAATTTTTGCAGGGTGATGCCAAAAGAAGAAAAGCGCCCCAGACGGCTTTTATCCAAGGCCAGCTTCCGGGTCGGATATATCGTTATGTTGACTTTGTTGCCCGACATTTTCCGAATATTTTCAGAATCCAGTGCCGTAAAATCTTCTGCCAGAATATGAATATCGTATCGGCTGGATTTATTTTTATTGGCTATTGCCGACTCCAATGAAACCATCATATACGGCACATATCCGGAATTAACCATATATACGATATTTACCTGCGGCGAAATTACAAACCGAAACCACGCCAGCACCGCGCAGGCAACCGTACCTATTATCATAACAGACAGAGCCAAAATTTTTTCGTATTTCCTTTTTTTAGACATTATAACCTCAAAAATTCATTATAGTAGCGAAACCAAAGCTCTTTCAGAAACTCCGGCCGGTAGTTTTCCTGCCACGGCTTGTCGCCGGCATAGTGTATAATCGTTGCATTTTCGTATATATAAAAAGTATCGGCAGGCAATTCTTCTCCGAAATAGCGGCTGAGAAACCGCAAATCATCGGCCTCAAAAAAAGTACTGATACAATTATAACGGTATGACATTAGTTGCAGTTTATCGCCGAAAACAATATTCAACACATCCTGGTCGCCGTAAAAATCTTCATGTGTTTTCACATATTCCACCAGCCGGCCGACTATCTTATCCCGACGCTGCAATTTGAGATTATATAGCATTACGCCGCTATTGAAATAATATCCCCTTTTATCCATCCCGATTTCAGCCATTTCTTTCGGAAAACGATAATATATTCCGTCTTTTGCCACCGCTGCGTATACTGATGTTATATCTTTTTCAAATAACGGGCGCAAATCTTTCAGCACAAGCGTATCGCCATCCATATATATAACCTTGTCTACATCATGCAAAATTTCCGGCAAATAAATTTTATGCATGCCCACTTTGTACTGCAGAAATCTTTGCATATTTTCATACGGAAGATCCGGCTCCTGCTGCGGAATTATTTTAATGTTAACGGTTGTCGGCGCTTGTTTTTTTAAATTAAGCAGAGCTTTTTCATCCGCCGGGGTTATATTCTCTGCGATAATGTAAAAATTATAGATGCTGCCCGCGCATTTGTTTTTGATGGCTGACAACATGGATACTCCCGTCGGTGTTACATAACGGGAATCGGTAATCAGCACCAAGTTTACTTCTCCTGTCTCTTGCGGACAATGGTTGGGCTGGATGCGTATTTTTTGCGGATGCGCACGTTTTACGGCTGCCGACGGAACGGCAACGCCTTCCTTTTGAGGCGTTCCACTCTTTCCGGCAGCTAATAACAAAAAAAACACTATGCCTATTGCCAATAGCAAAAATGATGCCGCAATGACAAAAAATTTTTTAGACATTATTTATCCCCCGTCATATTTATGATGCATTTATATCCTAAATTCGTTAATTATTCGTGGATAAATCCTTTTACGGTTGTAAATCCTTTTGTCCTTTTATATATGTAGGGCATACGCAGGTAAAAATTTTTGAAAGGCAAAATTATGAACATCAAAGCCGCAAACATTATTGCCACATATTTCGGTTTAGGCTTGTCTAAAATAGCACCCGGCACCGTCGGTTCGCTCGGCACGCTTCCCCTGGCCTATCTCCTCATTTATTGCGGCGGTGTCTATGCCCTTTTGGCGGCAGCGGCGGTTTTATTTTTTCTTGGCGTCAAGGCAACCGATGCCGTTATCCATGACAGTGGAGATTTGGATCCGTCCAAAGTCGTTATTGACGAAACAGTAGGCCAGCTTTTGACTTTTTCTTTTGTGGCATATATTGCCCCGGATTATCTGATCGGCGTAAGCAGTTTGTTTTATTACATTGCCGGCTTTATCTTTTTCCGCTTTTTTGATATCTTAAAAATGGGACCGGTCAAATATGCCGATACACAAATTAAAAATGCTTACGGGGTTATGCTGGATGATGTTTTTGCCGGCGTGTTTGCGTCCGTTTTCCTGTTAGGGATTTTATGTTATATGGTCAATGTATAAGCTGAGGCGAGTTAGGCAGTTTTAGCTCGGGTTAGTTTTTTATTTTCTTCTTATTTTTTGCCGGATTTGCGTTTGAATACAACTTTTTCTTCAAATTCAAACAATCCTTTACGGACAAGGTGTTTTGCCCTTTGGGTATCGGGATACTTGCTCAAATTATATAATAAATTTAAAAATAAACGGTTGGTGTGTCGGATTTCTGTTAATGTTGTTTCATTTCTGATTATTTCTTTATAATTTTTGTTAGCCATTTTATTAACCTTTCTTTTCTTAGAGCGCCAACTGCTTAACTCTTAGTTTCCGGCTAACATATTGATATTTTACAATAAACTTATTTTTTCTTCTATTTCAAGCCATTTATTTTCTTTTTCTTCCTTTTCTCTTTTGATTCTTTCCAAATTTGAGCTCAGGTCATAGAATTTTTTTTCATCGCGGCAGAACAATTCCGGGTCTGACAAATCTTGTTCAATTATCTTTATTTCTTGTTCCAATTTAGATATTTCATCCGGCAAAATTTCATACAGGCGCCGTTCATTGTAGCTTAATCTGGCTTTGCCGCCGGGCGCCTTTACCGCTTTTGCAGACTCGCTTTCTTTGTTTTCCGGTGTTTTGCGTATTGTTTGTTTTTTCAATTCCGGCTCAATATATTTTGCAAACAACTCCTCATAGCTGCCTACATGTTCAATAACGGTACCGTCCCCTTTCATATAAAGCATAGATGTTGTGATTTTATTTAAAAAATCGCGGTCGTGGCTTACCAAAAGAATTGTCCCCCGGTATTCATCCAAAACTTCCTGCAGCAAATCAAGCGTATCCATATCCAAATCATTTGTCGGCTCGTCCAAAACCAAAAAGTTGGATTCCCTTGCCAAAGACAAAGCCAGCATCAATCGATTTTTTTCACCGCCGGAAAGGCATGATACGGGGCTGCGCGCCTGATCCGGCGTAAAAAGAAAATCTTTCAAATATGCTACGACGTGGCGATATTGCCCACGAACATAGATATGATCCCCTTCGCCGCACAGCGTTTTCCATAATGTCTTATCCGGATCAAGCCTTTCCCGATTTTGATCAAAATAAGCCATTTCCAGATTTTTTCCTAACCGGACAAAGCCGCTGTCTGGCTGCAATTTCTGGGTCAGCAGCTTTAACAACGTTGTTTTGCCGGCTCCGTTCGGACCGACAATGCCTATCCGGTTTCCTTTTAAGACACGCAAGGAAAAATCTTTTACAATCTCTCTTGTGCCAAAGCTTTTGCTTATATGTTTTGCTTCTAACACCAACTTGGAGCGGACAGATGCTTCTTTTATCTCCATATCAACAGAGCCAAGCCTTTTTATTTGCTCGCGCCGCTCCTGGCGCAGCTGCTTTAACCGGCGCAGACGGCCTTGATTGCGGCGCCGGCGTGCCGTAACTCCTTTGTGCAGCCATTCCGTTTCTTCTTCTATTTTTTTATCCAGATATTTTTCCTGAATGACCTCTTGGCGGATAATTTGTTCCTGCCATTCTTCAAATGACGAATATCCCTGATTGTTGCTATGGACGACTCCCCTGTCCAGCCAAAACGTTTTGCCTGATACATGTGACAGAAATGAACGGTCATGGCTGATAACAATCACGGCTCCGCCGAATCCTAATAAAATTTTTTCTAATTTTTCTATTGTTACAATATCCAGATGGTTGGTCGGCTCATCCAGCAACAAAATATCCGGCTGCATTATCAATGCTCTTGCCAGAGCTGCTTTTTTCAATTCTCCGCCGGAAGCCGTTCCCGGCGATATTTCCGTCCTAATATTAAATGTTTCCGACAGAATATCTGCTTTATATTTGCCGTTTTCCCTTTCTTCCGGTTTTAATCCTGACAATATGACATCATTAAGCGTTTCATATCCCGCAAAATTATCTTCCTGTGCCATATAAGCCACATTGATTCCCGGCTGGCTGAATATTTCGCCGCCATCGGGTTCTACTAAGCCGGAAATAATTTTGAGCAGGGTTGATTTGCCGCTGCCGTTTCGCCCCACCAGACAAATTTTATCGCCGCGGCATATATTCATGTTTACGGACGTGAACAGCGGCCGGACACCAAAAGTCAGGCTGACATTTTTTAAAGCATATATCGGAGCTTCATTTACCATTTTTATTTAGGATATCTTCCGTTTTTAATTTTACAATCAGCGTTTTATACTTTATTTTTAGCGAAAGCAATATTTTTTTATAATAATTTTCCATATATTTTATATTTTGAATAGAGGCTTTTATGAAATATAAGAGGTTTGTATTATGCGGTTTAATAGCCGGTGTTGCGTTTAATGCTTATGCACAGTCTTCTTCTGCCGATGCCGAAATTCTTGACAGCAGCAGCGTTGTTTATTCCGAGGTTTCCAAACCGACACAAGTCAGCAAAATTACTTCAACTTCCGGAGATACGCCCGTTTTATCGGAAACGGAAGATAAACAGCCGTCGCCTGATGAGCTGCAGCAAAAAGCCGATACCGGAGACGTTCGTGCCCAATCGGATTTGGCCTATATGTACCTTTATGGCTTAAACGGACTGAAAACGGATTATAAAAAAGCTCTGCACTATTATCAGCTTGCCGCCGAAAAAGACGATCCCGAGGCACTTAATAATTTGGGCAGCCTCTACTTTAACGGATTAGGAACGGCCGTTGACTATGCAAAAGCCATTGAATATTTTGACAAGGCAACGCGCCTGGGCAGCAACGATGCTGCCGTCAACCTCGCAATTATTTATCTCGGGTCTGACCCATCTACCAAAAAACAAGCCGATTTTGAAAAAATATATAAACTTTTGAAACAGGCTGAACCGACTAACAATACGGCTAAATTTTTAATCGGCTATTCTTATTATCAAGGCTTTTTGCTCAAACAAGATTATAAAAAAGCTTTCCTTTTAATCAAAACGGTTGCCGATGCCCAATATGACGAAGCGCAATATGTTTTGGCGAATCTCTATATAAACGGATACGGCGTGCCAAAAAATTATACCCGCGCCGTAGAATATCTTGAAAAATCCGCCAACCAAGGATATCCGACGGCTATTCTTGAGCTGGCTCGGATTTTGGAAGAAGGCAAAATTTATCCTAAAAATATTAAACGCGCCTATTCCCTATATAATGTTGCCACGACGATGGAAGTTGAAGGTGCTGCCGCCAAACGGGATGAACTAGAGAAAAGTTTAAACTTAAATGACTTGCTCAGTACACAAAACGAAGCCGAAAAATATGCTCCCAGCCCCTCGCCCCTGACATCTTTTATACGGCAAACGTTCGGCAACAGCTTAAAAATTTATATTGATACAAATATGGATGCTGACTTTGATGTCATAAGCGATTAAATATAAAATATATGATGGAGTGCCGGCTGCAGGTGCATCTTGGCACATAACAACGGAGAATAAATTGGTGAGCACATCAAAAATTTTAAATAAAGCTATTTCTTGGCTGGGGTTATTTTTCTTTATTTTAGCAGCATATATGATATACCGCCAATTGTCCCATTACTCCCTGGAAGAACTTAAAACGGCTTTATTTAATATTCCCAGGATTAACCTCGGCTATGCCGCTTTGGCTTCGTTTGCCGGGTATATTGCCTTGTCAACCTATGATTTTTTAGCGCTAAAGTACATCAGAAAAAAATTGCCAGCCTGGAAATGGATATTAACCGGATTTGTCGGGTTTTCCGTCAGCAACAATGCCGGACACGCCATTGTATCCGGCGGTGCCGTAAGATATCGTTTTTATTCGCGTTGGGGAATAACCCCGGGCGATATCGTCAAAATGGTTACCTTTTCCGGTTTTACCTATCTGGTTTCCTGTTTTTTTCTGATTATTATCGGTTATGTCTTAACACCGGAGCATGCTTTCGGCGGTAATGATTCCACACAATTTTCCACCCTTGTTACCATGTTATTTTCGGTTGTCGGTTTAGCCGTTTATCTTTGGGGAAGCCTTTATTATAAAAAGGATTTGGTCATAAAGGGCATTGCTTTCAAAATGCCTGATTTTAAACTGGCTGTCAAGCAAGTCATTATCGGCAGTCTGGATATTACCATGGCATCGCTGGTGCTTTATTCGGTGCTGGTATGTTTTGTAAAGATTGATTTTGTTACTTTTTTAGGCGCTTTTATTATAGCCCAGGTTTTAGGGGTTTACAGCCAGGTTCCGGGCGGATTGGGCGTTTTTGAGCTGGTATTTGCCAATATTTTGCCTGGACAGGACAACCACGCCGTCTTATTTGGAGCACTCATTGCATATCGTATTATTTATTATCTGATGCCGCTGATTTTTTCCGGCATTGTTTTATTTTTATATGAATTCCTGCGCAAAGATGAAGAAGATGTTGCAGGTTAGACGCTTTATTAAAAAATTCAAAACAAATATTTTTGCCTCTTTTCTAAAATTATGGTATTTTTGTATCGGAGTTTCTGTATGGCTACGCTTGTTGAAATCAGAAGAAAAGCAGCTTTTGCACGACACTGAGCAGCTTGTCAGGGGCTCAAGCCCAAGAAATCAGCCTAGTCTTTTTTTTTGAAAAGATGCCT
>CALXTP010000027.1 GCA_944391435.1 uncultured Alphaproteobacteria bacterium
GGGCGTCATTAAAATATTAAAATGGCTGATGTGATTAGGATAATCAATCGGCGCAATTAAAAGGATTCGCCATCTGCTCCGAGCACCTTGGCTGCAATATCGTATGAAAAGCCGGCACGGATAAGCGTCCCCATGTCTTTTTGGCGATTCGCACGGCGCAGTTCCTCATCTGGGCGGAAAGGGCCGATTTTTTTCTTTTTGGCAAAATTAAAAGCTGCATCTTCTTCCGAATAAGAAATATCATCGGCGGTTTCGTCAAACAATTTGCAGACCATTTCACCTCCTATGCCTTTTTGAGCCAGTTTCTGTTCAATGTATCGTTTGGGTTTTCCGGCCTGCAGATAATTTTTTATTTTAATTCTGGCAAACCTCTCATCGTTGATAAAATTGTTTTTTAAACACTCGTCTATGACTTCTTCTGCCCAGATAAAAGCCTGTTCCGGATCATAGTCTTTGTTAGCAAAAGCATATTTGTCAATCCGCCGTTGCAAAACCTGGCGTAACATATCCTCAGAACTCTCATACCGTTCCAGATAATAAAGCGCAATATTTCTGAGTCTTGCTTTGGTTGGTTGTTTGGGCTGCCGTCTTTGCTGTTTTGATGTAATCACTTGAAAAATACCTTTTTATACATTAAGTTTAATAAAACGACACTCCAATTATAATAGGGGAAAGAAAAATTGGCTAATAAAAATTTTGATGAATGTGCATCTTTTTTAATTGATAACGGTTTATTTGTCGGCAGGATTTGCCGCCTTGAAAATGTGTTAAAAACAATCATTGCAAAACACGGATATGTAAAAAACGTTTCCGCAGCTTTGTCGGAAAGTACGGCATTGGCCGTTTTGTTGGCAAATGCTTTGAAATTTGACGGTCTGTTTACGCTGCAGTTGCAGGGCAACGGCCCCGTTTCTACCATAGTCGTAGACGTAACTTCCGGCGGCACAATGCGTGCATGTGCCAATTATGACAAAGATCGGTTGCAAAAAGCATTTACTCTACGCAAAAATGAAGGGGAAATAGAAGCCACGCCTCACCTTTTGGGGCAGGGGACGCTGGCTTTCACCATAGATGACGGCAAAGGCAATTATCATCAAGGAGTCGTAGAATTGCAGGGGAAAACGATGGAAGAATGTGCCCTGCGGTATTTTAAACAATCCGAGCAAATAGAAACAATGTTGCGGCTGTTTGTTGAAGTGCCGGAAACAGAAAACGGAACATGGAAAGCCGGCGGCATTTTGCTACAGCGGATTCCCGATATCGGAGGCAAAAAAGTGGATATGGCAGATTTGCCCGAATTGCGGAATGAAGCGGAAATTCTGCTCAATACGCTGACGCCTGAAGAGCTCTTTTCGGAAAATTTGACATTAGGCGAGATTTTGCATCGTTTGTACCATGCTAACGGGCTGAATATTACCAAAGACAACCACTATGAGTTTAAGTGCCGGTGCAGTCGGGAAAAGCTTTTAAAAACGTTGCGCGGCTTTTCGGAAGAAGATTTAATGTCCATGTTGGATGAAAATTCTAAAATAACGGCAAAATGCGGATTCTGTTCGGAGGAATACGAATTTACGATGCCGGAGATAATGCAGCAAAAGCTAAATTGAAATTAAATAAGTTTTAAACTTTTTTGTTTAAACTTTTGGCAAAAGGTAAGAAACCTTGCGTTAACTTTGTAAAATGGAAGAGCCAGATGAATAAATTAAGAAATATTGCATTGATTTTCAGCAGTTTGTTTTTGTTGTCATGTTCCTCAACAAGCGATGTTGATGCCGTGCCTTTACGTTACAGCGAACCGCGCTTTCAAGATCAGGCGCCGATAGAATTAAATGTTGAAAAAGTTGATATTATTTCGGAATTTATTCCGTCTTTTACACGCCCGAATGTTGAACATTTGTTCCCCGTTTCCATAGAAAAATCGGCCAAGTTGTGGGCAGAAGACAGGCTCAAAGCAAATGGTTTTTCATCTAACAAAGTTGCAGAGTTTATCATAAAAGATGCCTCCGTAACCGAAGAAATAGAAAAATCGGAAGAGCTTTTGCAAAAGGATCGTTTAAAATATAGGGCAAATTTATCGGTTGTATTAAAAATAACCGATAAAACAAATATGTCGGCAGCTGAAACATCTATTAATGCATGGCGTGAATTAAAGATTCCGGTGGATACAAAAATTGCCGAAAAAGAAAAATATTGGAATGATATGGTCTATAAGCTGTTTGATGAGTTTAACCGCCGGATGGAAAAAAATATCAATGAATATTTGAATATGTATGTTATGAACAATTACAGCATCAAAGAATATCAGGAATAATTAAAAAAAAGCCTCCGTATTTCCGGAGGTTTTTTGATGGTTGCTTGCCAATAGAACTCTTAATTCAAAACTTGTCTCCAGTTGTCGTTGGCAATTAAGCTCAAGACAGGGAGGCGGATATCTCTGATTCTGTGGCGGCTGTCTGCAATTTTACAGCTGCCGCAAAGAATGGCACTCGTTTTGGAAGTGGCATAATCTTCAAACTCAAAAACTTCACCCGGCTCCAAAACCGGAAGCTCGCCTTTAAACCCGTCGCAGGCAACCGAAACAGAATGCCCCTTATTGTCTGTAACAGAAATACGGTGCCCCAGCAAGCTGATTCTGTCGGAAGAATTGTTCTCTATCCTAAGGTAATATCCCCAGCAAAACTCGTCTCCCGCGGCTTTTTCGCATAACAATTCGTTGCTTGCGGAAATCACAATCCCGTCATTTTGTTCTATGGCAAAATCATCATCATAAAACATTTACAGATTCCCTAAAGTTCAATTCTCATTAAGAAATAATTAACTTTTGGAAATCTGTAAAAACGAATTTCTCTTTTTTCAACAGGAGAAATTTTATTTTAAGCGTCCGTAATTGTCTTCAAAACGGATAATATCGGATTCGTCCAGGCGGTCGCCCGTTTGGATCTCAATAAAGACCAGCGGCTCTGTTAAAGAAGTATTTTTTATGCGGTGCTTTGTTTTGACCGGAATATAAACGGCATCGTTTTTTTGCCGGTATAAAATATCTTCATCCAGCACAATCATGGCTGTTCCGTCAACAATAATCCAATGTTCGGAACGAAAATTGTGCAGCTGCAGGGAAAGGATTGCTTCAGGTTTGACGGTGATTTTTTTAACGCAAAAATTCTCGCCGGAATCCAAAACTTCCCAAGTTCCCCAGGGCCGTGTATCGTGTTCTCCGCGTTTATAAGTGGTTGCCATATATTTTATCCTTTCTTTCATAAAAACATGTGGAATAAAAGAATAATAAGTTGTATAACCAAAATTACAAGCACGAATTTAAAAAAGAGGGGAATTATGGCTGAGGCGGAAAATGTGGCATTGAACATAATAAAGCGGATACACCATGAGCTGGGGAATGAATCAAGTGAGGAGAAGCTTAACCGCATTATAAAAATTATAGCGGAAGAAAATAATGCCGAAGAAGCCGAAATTTATGTGCAGGCAGACGAGGTAAATATGGAGGCCATAGCCGGGTATCCCACGGATCGCCGGCGCAAAGCCGTCCGCATCGGCGAAGGAGTCGTTGGCAAAGCCGGTTCGGATAATAAAACGTCATTTGTAAAAACCTCTCAAAATTTTAAAATGGCCATTCCGTTAAAAAAATGGAATAAATCCGTAGGCGTCTTATTGATAAATTTCTCTGCCGGACATGAGTATTCGGAAAACGAAGCTGAAGCGCTGGAAACGGTTTGTATGTTTTTAAGCGAATTGGTTGCAAGCGAGGAAATTTCCCAATATATCCGCAAATTCATCAAAAGCCGCGGTATTGTCGCCAAGGACAGGATAAAAGGTACGGTTATCAATGCCGGATTCGGGTTGGGAAATGCCGTTGTACACCGCCGCCGCAAAGCTGTAACGGCTGTCTTTGCCAAAGATAAGGATAAAGAATTACAAAATCTTGCAACTGCACGGCAAAAAATGAATGAGGATATAAATGCCAAATTAAATCAAAACGGTATGAATAAGGGCGAGCACGTTGAAATTTTGGATGCCTATCGGATGATTGCCAATGATAAAGGCTGGTACAGCCGTATTACCAATCATATTAACTCCGGATTAACGGCAGAAGCGGCAGTAGAGCAGGCCTATACGGAGATGTGGAACAGGCTGTCCGGAACGGATGATGCTTATTTAAAAGAGCGTCTGCATGATTTAAGGGATATCGCTGACCGGCTGAGGCTGTACCTAAGCGGGGAAGATTGCAATGCCGAAACGGCGACAGACTATTCGGATATCATAATTATAGCATCATCAATGGGTCCTGCCGATTTAATGGATTATGATTACAAAAAAATTCGCGGCCTGATTATTGAAGATTGCACGCCGACCATGCACGTTGCTATTGTGGCCAAAGCTTTGAATGTGCCGGTTATAGCCAAAGTGGAGGGGCTCTATAAAGACATAAAAAACGGGACGGTAATAGCCATAGATGGTACGGACGGAGCAGTTATTGTCAATCCGTCAAAAGCAGTGGTTGCGAAAATAACGGCTAAGATGGAAGAAAAGAAAAAAGAATATCTTCGTATTCAAAAATTGAAGAATTTAAAAAGCAAAACCAAAGATTCGGAAAGGGTTAATCTTTACATCAATATTGGAATGGACTTTGATTTTGATTATATCAAGAGTACAAATTGTGACGGAGTCGGGCTTTATCGTACAGAGATTTTATTTATGTCGTCGGATAAAATGCCCGATATAAACAAACAGGTGGCAAATTACAAAAAGTTATATCAGGCGGCAAATGGCAAAAAAATTATTTTCCGAAGTTTGGATATTGGTTCAGACAAGCTGCTTCCGTATTGGAACAGCATAACCGAAGACAATCCGGCCATCGGCTGGCGCTCCATACGGATAACCCTGGACCGCCGCGCCATTCTCCGCAAACAAATGAGGGCATTTATCCGCGCCGCATCCGGGCAGGAATTAAATGTGATGTTTCCGATGATTTCAAATTTGGATGAATTTTTGGAAGCCAGAGAGACATTTATGTTTGCCTACGAGCGTGAAAAGAAAGAGGGGTATGAGCTGCCGTCCAAAATAAATTTGGGCATGATGATAGAAGTGCCGTCGGTTGTTTTCCAACTGCGTGAAATATTAAAATATTGTGATTTTATATCTATCGGTACAAACGATTTGTGTCAGTTTTTCTTTGCTTGCGACAGGGGAAATCCACGGCTTAACGGACGGTATGATGTTTTGTCCGCACCATTTTTGAATCTGTTGAAAAAGGTTATTAAAGAAGCCAATAATGCGGGAGTTCCCTGTTCCGTATGCGGTGAAATGGCAAGCTCGCCGTTGGATGCAATGGCTCTTATCGGGCTGGGTTTTCGGAATTTGTCTGTGTCAAGCGCATCATACGGAAAAGTAAAAGCCATGATAAGGTCATTATCTGCAAAAGGGATAGAGGATTATCTGAATAATATATTGTCATCATCGCGTCGGACGTTGCGTCCGCAATTAAAATCCTACGCAGCCGATCACGCTATTGAAATCTATTAAAAAGTATGTTTTAATACAAAAAACATTTATAAGGGTTGGAAATATGGAGAATACAGAGGAACTTGAAATAGATATTGAAGATATCGGTACTATTTTGAAAAGCAGCCGTTTGAAAAGTAAAAAAAGCATGGAGGAAATCTCCGGCGAGTTATGCATCCGCAAAATATACTTGACGGCTTTGGAAGAAGGTGATTATGAAACATTGCCGCCGGTGCCGTACGGAGTCGGATATGTGCGCACCTATGCTCGTTACTTGGGGCTGAATCCCGAACGGGCGGTAAAGCTCTACAAAGATGCCGCCAAAATAGAAGAACAAAAAGCCGAAACGGAAGATGTCGTTCCTGAGACCAATAAAAGCAATGTCCGGCACATTATTTTGGGCATTTTGGTTTTGGGGTTGATATATGGTGGTTGGGAATTGTATGCCCAAAAGGAGGATACGCAAAAAACAGCCGCTGAAACCGTTGTCCAGACGGAGGCTGAACCGGTAATTTCAGAAACGGAGGCGATGCCCCGCCCGGTTGAAAATGATATGGTAACAGCTTTGCCGGAAACCGCCGAAACGCTGGTCCAAACGGAAGTTGAGGCAGATATAGATGCAGAAACGAATTTGCAAGAAACCCCGGTGCAGTCTGCAGAAAACGGGGCGCTGGAAGCTACAGCTCCGGAAATCCGGGAGAACAACAAAGTTATTGTTGAGTTTGTCGGAGAAAGCTGGGTAGAATTAAAAGATCGGAGTAAAGTTTATTTTCAAGGTGTATTCCATGCCGGAGACAAAAAAGAAATAGACTATGTGGACAATTTGTTTTTATCCGTCGGACGGCCGGAAAATGTTAAAGTTTTCGTCAAAGGGGCGGAAAAGAATCTTTTAAACCGCAGAAGAAAAACAAATATTCCGGTTGATGCCCTGGAATAACCTCGTTTCGGACAAAAAATCTGTTGCTTTTTCAATCGGAATAAGCGATAAGTTTTGTGTACGAAAAAAATAAAGGAAAAATTTAATGGATTTTCAGGAAAAATTGGCCAATGTCGTCAATCGTTACGATGAAGTGCAATCACTGTTGTCGTCATCGTACATAGATGCGGAGGAGCTGGTTAAGCTAAATAAAGAATTGTCAGTGCTGGAGCCGGTTGTTGACGCGATAAACGATTATCGGAAACAAAAAAAGAGTTGCGATGAAGCCGGCGAACTGATGCAGGATATGTCCCAAGATAAAGAAATAAGGGAATTGGCAGAAGCAGAATATTATGAAATAAAAGAAAAGCTTCCCGAGTTGGAAAAAAATATCAAAGTTCTTTTGTTGCCGAAAGAAGACGATGATGAAAAAAATGCGATTCTGGAGGTTCGCGCCGGAACTGGCGGAGATGAGGCAGCCCTGTTTGCCGCCGTTTTATTTGAGATGTATCAGCGCTATTCCCAGAAGCAAGGATGGAAATTTGAAATTTTGGATGTCAATGAAAACGGTATAGGGGGATATAAGGAAGCCTCTGCCAAAATCACCGGAAAAGATGTTTTTGCAAAATTAAAATTTGAATCTGGAGCCCATAGGGTCCAACGCGTTCCGGTAACTGAATCCCAGGGGAGGATTCATACTTCGGCGGCAACTGTAGCCGTGTTGCCGGAAATTGAAGAAGTTGATTTGTATATCAACCCGGCCGATTTGAAAATAGACGTTTACAGAGCCTCCGGAGCCGGAGGGCAACACGTTAACCGCACAGAGTCGGCAGTTCGCATTACGCATATACCGACAGGGATAGTTGTACAATGCCAGGATGACAGGTCGCAATATAAAAACAAAGAAAAGGCGATGAACCATCTTCGCGCCCGGTTGTATGACGCACAAAAAGCCAGCATAGATGCAAACTATTCGGAAAAACGTCGGCTGCAGGTTGGCAGTGGCGACCGCAGCGAACGGATTCGCACATACAATTACCCGCAAGGGCGTGTAACCGACCATCGCATCAATTTAACTTTGTATAAGCTTGACGAGGTCGTTTCGGGCGAGGCTCTGGGAGAAATAATAGAAGCATTGGTTACGGAAGACCAGGCGCGGCGTCTTGCCGAAAATGATTAAGGCTGTTTATTTTGTAATAATTTGTAACATCTTTTTAAAAGATTTTTTTGAAAAACAATGTTACATAACCCCTGAATGATGAAATTTTAGGGGAACAAAATGTCACATTTGATAAAAGTAGCAGTTATCGGCGCGGGAATGATGGGTAAAAATCATTTGCGCACATATAAAACCCTGCCGGGCGTAAAACTGGTCGGCGTATATGATGTTTTCCGCGAGAGTGCCGAAAAAGCAGCTGAAATGTTTGGGATTAAAGCTTTTTCTTCATTAGAGGAAGTGGCGCATGCGGTTGATGCCGTCAGCGTTGTAACAACTTCAGTGGCACACTGCGAAGTTGGCGAGTTTTTCTTAAATAAGAAAATACATTGTATGATAGAAAAGCCCTTGGCCACGACGGAAGAAGAGTGCCAACGTCTGATTGATGCTGCAAAAAAGAATAATGTCGTTTTGCTCGTCGGGCATATAGAACGCTTTAATCCGGCGGTGGAACAAATGGGAAAAATATTGTCCGACACAAGTAAAATACGATCGCTGACGGCACAAAGAATGTCAGCAGCAAGCGGACGCATAACAGATGTTGACGTGGCGATGGATTTAATGATTCACGATGTTGAAGTTATTCAGTCTTTGGTTAAATCTCCGGTTGTTAATGTTCAGGCGGCCGCTGTCCGTACGCCGGGTAACGAAAGTGGAAAAGATTATATTACCGCATTGTTGGAATTTGAAAGTGGTGCCACGGCAAACATTACGGCCAGCCGGATTACCCAGGCACGCGTACGCACGTTGACGGTAACGACCGATACTAATTATATTGACATGGATTTCATCAATCAAAGTATCAACGTTCATTCCCAAGGGCGTATGCCTTATGTCAATCAGGAGAATATTCCTGAATGGATGAATTACGGTCTAAAAGGCAGCGTTGAACAGCTGTTTATTCCGACAAATCAGCCGTTGCAGGCAGAGCTGTCGCACTTTATCAGCTGTGTCAAAGGCGAAGCTGCACCGCGTATTAGCGGTGAAGATGCTTTGAATGCTCTGCGCGTGATTTGGAAGATACAAGACGTTTTAGGACTGTCAAGAACGTTGCAACCGGCAATGTCGCAACAAGGCGATAAAATTGCAGCCTGATAGAAAATGCGCTATAAAATTACGGTAGAATATGACGGCACGAACCTTCTCGGATGGCAAAAGCAGGAAGAGGGGGCGAGTGCCCAATATTTTTTAGAAGAAGCAATAAAAGGCTTTTCTCATCAAAACATCAATATATACGGAGCCGGTCGCACAGATGCCGGCGTACATGCTTTAGGGCAGGTGGCACATTTTGATTTGGAAACCAAAATGGACTTATTTCATCTGCGCGAGGCTTTTAATGCGCGTTTGCGGATATTGTCGGCTCCCGTTTCGGTTGTGGAGGTTGAGGAAGTTTCCGCTGATTTTCATGCGCGCTTTTCGGCAAAAGGGCGCGGATATATATATAGGCTTCTAAACAGGAGGGCTCCGACTGTTTTGCTGAAAGATCGTGTATGGGTGGTCGGATATCCGCTAAATGTTGATAAAATGCGTGCAGGCGCAAAATATCTCTTGGGACATCACGATTTCAGCTCTTTTCGCGGAGCCGGCTGCCAGGCTTTGTCACCGGAAAAGACATTGGATAAACTGGATATCATAACCAACGGTGCAGAGATTGACTTTGTGGTAGAAGCGCGCTCGTTTTTGTATCACCAGGTTAGAAATATGGTTGGAACGCTAAAGGAAGTTGGTGACGGAAAACTTCAGCCCGAGGACGTTAAAACGATTCTGGAAAAGAAAAACAGAGCCTGCGCCGGGGTAACAGCACCTGCCTGTGGCTTGTATTTGAGCAAAGTTATATATTAAGCGCTAAATACGTTCAAGGTACAAGGCATTTTTAATGTGGCGGATATGTAGCGGGAAACGAACAAAAAAGACATCAAAGCGCATATAATAGCCCTTATATTTTTTATGCTTCCTCATAAAATACATTCCGCCGGCCATAATGCGCTTTTGTTGTTTAAAAGATAGGGCGTGCAAAAAATCAGAGTCGCGTTTTCTCTTTTTTACTTCGCAAAAAACAATAGTTTTCTTTTTTAGTGCAATAAAATCAAGTTCGCCATAGGGGGTGTTTTTGCCGCTGCCGCAGCGATAGTTTTTAGCAATAATGCGATAGCCGCGCAGCCGCATATACATACGGCATAAAAACTCGGCAATCTTTCCGGCAAAATTATGCTTTATTTTTAAGTTCCAGAGCTTTTTCATAAACGGCATTTCTTTTTAAATGGTATTTATCTGCAATTGTTTTTACGGATTCTTTGAGGGTAGAATGTTTCATTTCTTCTGCTAACAGCAACGAAATGTCGGGTTCGTTTGTTTCCGGCGATTCTGGCGGCGCGATAACTAAAACCAGTTCGCCCTTAATCGGATTCTGTTGCAACTTTTTCCGCACATTGGCAATGGGGCCGGAGATGCACTCTTCATAAATTTTGCTGATTTCCCGTATCAAAGATATTTCTCTTTGCGGCATAACAGCTTCTAGTGCTGTCAGAGATTTGTCAATACGCAAAGCGGTTTCGTATAAAACAAGAGTCGTATTGATATTTTTCAATTCGGTAAATAAATCTATGCGGGCTTTGTCTTTATTGGGGATAAATCCGGCAAACATAAAACGGTTAGTGGGTAGCCCCGAGAGTTGCAACGCACAGATTACCGCGCAGGCGCCGGGGAGGGACGTGACTTTAAGCTGTCTTTGGCGGCATTCCCTGACCAATTTGTAGCCGGGATCGGAAATAAGCGGTGAACCGGCATCACTGATAAGGGCAACGCTATTGCCGTTTTCAATCAAATCAGCGATAGTTTGAAACTTATCCTGTTCGGAGTGGTCTTCATAGGCAATAAAATTTTTTTTTGCCGGAATGCCCAATAAAGAAAAAAGTTTTTTTGCATTGCGGGTATCTTCGGCCGCTATTATATCTGCAGCCTGCAAAACATCAACGGCTCGCGGGGAAATATCGCCTAAGTTGCCAATGGGCGTCGCCACAATATACAAACCTGCATCTAACATCTTATTACACTTTACAAAAGAGGTTTTTTATTTTAAAAGAACAATATAATTGTTTAATATTTTAGGAATAAATGCAAGTGTTAAAAAGAGTCGCCTTATTTTTTCTGTGTGTTGGCCTGTGGAGCTGCAATAGTCCGCTGACAAATAATCGCATAGAATTATCCAACCGGCAGTATGATATTATAGATTACGATGCCGTAAACAAAGCCATGATGTCGGAAGACGTGTTAAATGTTGGTGTGCTGTTGCCGCTAACCGGCAGCGCATCCGATATGGGGCTGGGTATGCAAAACGCGATGTTTATGGCTCTGGACGACCTGCAAAATAACCGTATGATGTTAAAATTTTATGATACTAAAAGTACGCATGAAGGGGCACAAACAGCAGCAAGTCAGGCTATTGATGACGGGGCGGATTTGATATTGGGACCGTTAATGGGAAAGGAAGTGGAAGGAGTAGCCCCGCTGGCTTTGTCGGCAGATGTTCCCGTTGTGTCGTTTACAACTTCCCCGCAAGTGCTGCAAAAAGGAATTTACAGTATAGGCCTGCTGAACGGCGAGCAAATTGAGCGCGCGGTATCTTATGCGAAAAATAATGGAAGAAACAGCCTGGCCTTGCTTGTGCCGGATAATAATAGCGGATTAAATATTGTTAAAGCGGCGCTAATGTCTTCCATTACCAAAGATATGCCGTTGGTCAAGGTTGGCTTTTATAGCCCGCAAAGTGTTGATTTCTCGGAATTGGTGAAAGATGTTGCCTCAGATGGCGGCTTTGATACGGTATTGATTGCAGACGGCGGCAATCGTTTAAAGTCCTTAGTTTCAATGTTTGCATACAATGATGTGATGTATCCGGATGTCTTGTTTATGGGAACCGCTGCGTGGGATAATACAAATTTAAGCAAGGAAACCATATTGTACCACGGTGTTTATCCGATGGTATCCAAAAGCTACGGGACATATTTTACCGATAAATATAAAGAAACCTTCGGCGAACAGCCCAAAAGCCTTTATTCGTTTGCGTATGACAGTGTGTTACTGGCTTCCGTCCTGTCGGGAAAAACAGAGGATGACATAACCTCTGCTTTAACCGGAAAAAGCGGTTTTATCGGTGTAAACGGATTCTTTAAAATTTTGCCGACCGGCCAGAGTTTCCATAGCTTGGAAATGATGGAGGTAACCAAAGACGGGCCGAAGGTTGTTTCCCCGGCAGATAAAGAAGGTGCAAACTATGCGGAAAATGAAATAGATATTCGCTATATCCCGTATGAGAAGCTTCCGAAGTTTTACGGAAAAAGCAGTTCGGAAGTTTTAAGATGGCTCTATAATAATTGATGTTAATAGTTATTTTTTAGCTTGCATATTTGCCTAATTGGCGCATTATGAAGAAACAGAAAAATATGGAGGGCACAGGGTTGTTTGGCCGCCAACCCGGTCAGGTTCGGAAGAAAGCAGCCGTAACGGTAAAAACAAGGTCTGTCGCCCTTCGCCTCATAAGTTAGAAACAATGTCGGAAGAAAACACAAACGAAAATCAATATGTCGTTTTAGCGCGTAAATATCGCCCGCAAAGATTCGAAGATTTGCTCGGGCAGGATGCGCTTGTGCAGACTCTGACAAATGCCATCCAAAATAACCGTTTGCATCATGCCTACATTTTAACGGGTATTCGCGGAGTCGGAAAGACGACGACAGCGCGTTTGATAGCCCGCGCATTGAATTGCACCGGGCCCGATGGAAAAGGCGGCCCGACAATACATCCGTGCGGAGTTTGTGACAATTGCAAGGCAATTGCAGCCGGCAGGCACATGGATGTTATGGAACTGGATGCGGCATCACATACCGGCGTGGATGATATCCGCGAGTTGTTGGACAGTGTACGCTATGCGCCGACCAATGCCAGATACAAAGTTTATATTATAGACGAAGTGCATATGTTGTCCAAAGGGGCATTCAATGCACTGTTGAAAACTTTGGAAGAACCTCCGGCACATGTTAAGTTTATTTTTGCCACCACGGAAATACGTAAGGTTCCGGTAACTATTCTTTCAAGATGTCAGCGTTTTGATTTGCAGCGTTTGTCGGTAGAAACATTAAAGCAGCTTTTTACGAAAATCTTAACAAATGAACAGATAAATGCGGAGGGCGAGGCGCTTGATATTATCGCTAAAGCTGCAGACGGGTCGGCTCGTGACGGGCTGTCATTGTTAGATCAATCCATTGTGCTCGGAAATGGCAAAATAGACACGGAAATCGTAAAAAAAATGTTGGGTTTGGCAGATAGAAGCCAGACGCTGACTTTATTTGAAGAATTGGTAAAGGGGGATATGGAAAAGGTTCTGGCGATGATTTCGGAACAATATACCAACGGAGCTACCCCGATAATAATTCTCCAGGATTTAATTAACATTACGCACGATGTCGCAAAAATAAAAATTATTCCGGGGCTGCTAAATACGGCCGGATACAGCGAAGTAGAAAAACAAGCTTTTACCGATTTGAGTTCATCATGTTCTTTGGCAATTTTATCAAAAATATGGCAAATGCTGATAAAAGGCATTTCAGAGATAAATATTGCTCCGTCGGCGGTTGAAGCGTTGGAAATGATATTGCTAAGAATAGCATACTCCGCATCATTGCCGACGCCGTATGAAATTTTAAACGAAGTAAAAAAAAAATCTGAAATAAACGAAATGCCGCAACTTTCATCTGCGGTGGAAAAAAAAAATAATATAATGCCGTCAGGGGAAAATACGGCAACACTGACCGAACCGCAGGAGCAAAATGGAAATTTTGAAATATTTAATACGGTAGGAGAGTTCTTAGCTTATTTAGAAAAAACAAAACAGGCGCTAATAGAATTTTCAATTAAAAATTATGTCAGTATAAAAGATTTTTCAAACGGCCGGATAGTAATGAACATAGCCGCTGAGATTAACCAGGATTTTATCGCAAATTTACAAAAAGTTTTATATAAGGCAACCGGAAAAAAGTGGGAGTTGGAGATTGATAAAGGAGAGCTTGGAGAAACAATTGCTTCGGTGGAAAATGCGGCTGCCGAGGCAAAAAAGAAAAGCGTTTCGGAATATCCTTTGGTTAAAAAGATTTTAGAGGAATTTCGCGGCGCAAGAATAGAAACCGTCATACGTAAAAGTTTGGAAGATCTGGCCGAAAAGGAACCGGATATTTCTGGAGATGAAATAAACAATTTAACCGATGATGAAGAGGAATAAAAAATGTTGAACATTCAGGGATTGATGAAGCAAGCGCAAGTTATGCAAAAAAAAATGCAGGAAACACAGGCAAAATTGGCAGAAACAGAGGTAAGCGGAACATCGGCCAATGGTCTGGTTTCCATAACATTAAACGGAAAATCCGAGATGAAAAGTCTGACGATTGATAAATCTTTGCTTAATTCCGCTGAGGATAAAGAAATGTTGGAAGATTTAATTATTGTTGCTTATAATGATGCACATTCCAAAGTAGAGTCTATGGCAGAGGAAGGAATGCGGGAAGCAACGGGGGGAATGAATCTCGGCGGGCTCAAACTTCCGTTCTGAAATGGGGCAAAAAATGTCAGGGCAGCATATAGAACAATTGATAAAAATCATTGCTAAATTTCCGTCGCTGGGCACCAGGTCTGCTCGTCGGATTGTTCTGCATTTGTTAAAGAAAAAGGAAACTTTGATACCCCAGCTCGTGTCATCGCTGGAAGATGTCTACAATAACATTAAAGTATGCGATATCTGCGGAAATTATGATACGGAAAGCCCTTGCTCCATATGCCGTTCGGCTTCAAGAGACGGAGGGTTGCTATGTGTGGTTCAGGATATCAGCGATTTATGGGCACTGGAGCGAGGCGGCTTATATAAAGGGAAATATCATATCTTAGGCGGAGTCTTGTCGGCTATAGAAGGTGTAACGCCGGAAGATTTGAACATAGAAAAATTAATCAGCCGCGTAGAGAAAGAAAATATATCAGAAATAATCTTAGCCTTGCCGGCAACGGTTGATGGGCAGATTACCATGCATTATATTTCGTCGCTATTAAAAGATAAAAATATCAGGGTTTCCACTTTAGCTCAGGGAATACCTGTCGGCGCCGAATTGGATTATATGGATGACGGCACCATCAAATTGGCATTAGATATGCGCAAACGCCTTTGACATTGGCGGGGCTAGTCGTTCTCGTTGCTGTCATTGTCCATATCTTCTTCCGTTTCATCGTCAGAGGGGATATTTTTATCAATAGCATAGCCGTTGGCGCGCACGGTTCTGATATAATCGGAGCCAAATTTGTTTAACGACTTTCGCAAACGGCGGATATGCACATCAACCGTTCTTGATTCTACAAAAATATTTTCTCCCCACACAGATTTTAGCAATACTTCGCGGGAAAAAACCTTTCCGGGCTCTTTTAGCAGCATTTTCAGCAAACGGAATTCCGTTGGGCTGAGATGGATAAAATTATTGCCACGCCATACTTTTCGTTCCGTTAAATCCATAGTAATATCTTCAAATGATATAATTTTATCCTTTTCCTCAAATAAAGGGGCCCGTCTCATATTTGTTTTAACGCGAGCCATCAGTTCGGGAACGGAAAAAGGTTTAGTTACATAGTCATCAGCTCCGGCACCCAAGCCTTTGATTTTATCTTCCTCTTGGCTTTTTGCCGTCAGCATGATAATCGGAATGTTTTTGATATCCGGTTTGGCGCGCACCATTTTGCAAATTTCAACGCCGGAAATCTCAGGCAGCATCCAGTCTAAAAGGATAACGGCGGGCATTTGCCGTTCAATTTCGCTAACGGCATTAAGCCCGTTAGAAACGATAGCCACTTCATAGCCCTCTTTTTCCAGATTATAGCTTAATAACATTGCCAAGGGCTCTTCATCTTCAATAATCATGACTAAACTCATAAAATGCCACCTTTCAACAGTTGAATATTTTGTGCATATAATCCACCCGAAAAAACAGACGTCCCGGCAACAAGAATATCGGCACCTGCACCAATACAGAGTGGCGCATTATTGATATTGATGCCGCCGTCAACTTCAATCAGTATATTTTCGGATTTTCGGTTATCCCGCACGAAACGAATTTTTTCCAAAGCGCCGTTTTGAAATTTTTGCCCGCCGAACCCCGGCGAAACAGACATAATCAACACCATATCTGCTTCAGAGATATAAGGGATAATCTTTTTTATATCGGATTCGGGCTTTAAGGTAATACCCGCCTTTATGCCATATTTTTTGATAAGAGAAATGAGTTCTTCCGGGTGCGGTGCGGTTTCAAGGTGAAAAGAAATAAAGTCGGCTCCGGCTTCGGCATACCATGGAATAACTTTAGCCGGGTTTGTAACCATTAAATGCACGTCAAATAAGAGGGAAGTATGTGTTTTAAGCTGTTTTAAAATATGCGGCCCAAATGTCAAATTCGGTACAAAATGACCGTCCATAACGTCAAAATGTAGCAAATCCGCACCGGATTGCTCCAGCGCCGCAATTTCTTGTCCTAGACGGGAGCTGTCTGCAGCCAGCAGGCTGGGAGCGATTCTTACCATTGTTCTCTCCAAAAATTTTAATTATTTATAACAGTTAAAGCTTAACTTGAGGTAAAAATTTCATAATCGGACATTGATTTTTGCCGAACGATGATTAATTGGATAAAGCAAAAATATTGAGTTGAGGAAAGGAGAAAAATAATGGGAGAAATGACGCAAAAAATATCAAAAGCAAATAAAGAAGAACTGTTAAAAATTTTAAATTGTGCCTTTGCGGAAGAATGGCTGGCTTATTATCAATACTGGGTAGGAGCCAAGGTCGCAGAGGGAATTGAACGTCCGAAGGTTGCTGAAGAATTTATGGAACACGCAAAAGAGGAATTGAAACATGCTGATTGGCTGTCAGAAAGAATTTTGCAGTTGGGTGGCACGCCGATTTTAAATCCGGAAGAGTGGCAAAAGGCGGCAGAATGCAAATATGATGCGCCGTCAAATGGCGATACAAGGGTTTTGGTATCACAAAATCTGATAGCCGAGCGCTGTGCCGTAGCTCGTTATCAGCAAATATGTGAAATGTGTAAGGATACGGATATTGAAACTTTTCGTGTTTCAGAAAAGATTCTCAAAGAAGAAATAGAACATGAACAGGAAATGGAAGATTTTATGGCAGATTTCAACTATTACCGGCAATAAGCAGAATACAGCCGAATATTTGTAGAATCCGTCAAATGCTAAGAAACGCCATGGCGAAAGCCTGGTGTTTCCGCGTATAAAAAAGCCGCTGCAGTGAAAAAGTTAAAAGGTATAACTGATTGTTAACTTCTGGCAGATATTTTAATTCCGGAGAACATAGCGATTAAGGATAATCGGAGGAGTTGAAAATGCCGGATAAAGAATTGCAAAAGCTTGTAAAAAGATGGATAGAATGGCTAAGTGTACAACGCAACTATTCTTCTCATACCATACAGAGCTATCAGAGCGACTTGGAAATCTTTTTTAAATATTTGGCAAAAGAAAAAGTCAGCATTGGCGAATTGAAAAAATTGGATATCCGGTCTTTTCGCAATTTCTTTAGCCTCAGGGCAAAAAGAGGAATAAGCCGCACAACAATTGCCCGCGAAGAATCTGCCGTTCGTAATTTTTTTAAATGGCTTGATGAAAATGGTATTGTCTGCAATACATCAATCTTCCAAATTTCAACGCCGAAGTTGCCGAAAGTTTTACCGAGGGCCTTGGATGTAAATACGACTTTTGATGTTATAGAACAAGCCTCAAAAGATTGCAGTGAACCATGGATAGGCGCTCGCGACAGCGCCATCGTAATGTTGCTGTACGGGTGCGGGCTCCGCATTTCCGAAGCCTTATCGTTGAATGTGGAAGACATAACTCAAAGTGAATTTATAAAAATTCGTGGAAAAGGCAACAAAGAAAGATATGTACCGATATTGCCGATTGTAATAGACAAGATTGAAGCATATAAAAAGTGTTGCCCGTATCATCTGTATCCGGGGCAGGCTTTGTTTTTAGGCGCCAAAGGAGAACGTGTCAGTCCACGCATTATTCAGCGCAAATTGCAAAAAATACGTCTGAAGCTTAATTTGCCGGATAATGTTACTCCTCATGCCCTGCGCCATTCTTTTGCCACTCATTTGCTGGCTCAAGGATCAGATTTACGCTCTATTCAGGAGTTGCTGGGGCATGCTTCTTTAAGTTCAACACAGCGCTATACGGATGTAGATTTGGAAAAAATTCAAAAAGAATATAAAAAAGCTTTTCCAAATTAAATTTACACGGCTTCAACTGCTGCATTACGGAATTTAATGTCGTACGCCGGATATCGGATAAAATAAAAGGCGCCAGCTCGGCGCCAAACCTAAACATAAGAAAATAAAGAAAATTACTTCAATTTCTTTTCAACAAATTCTTCATGTTTTCTGGTCTTTTTGTCATACTTTTTCATAACCAGCTTTTCCGGATGAGTTCTCGGATTCTTCTCAGCTAAATAGAAAGTGCCTGTTTTTGCGCTGCTTTCCAATTTAACGACTACTTTTACTGCTTTTGCCATTATTTTACTCTTATAAATTTAAGGTTAAACACAAAAAACTTTACTGCAATATACAGTCATTAAATTTATTGTCAATAAGAATTTTAACCGATTTTATTTTTTATCAGCTCAATGGCAATTTTTACATCTTTAGAAAAATTGTCTCGGTCCGGAGTGGTACAGCTGTTATGCAAGCCTGTACAAATTTGGGGTGTAATCCCCGCCTGGTCCAAAGATTTTCCTGAGGGCGTAAAAAAGTGTCCGCTCGTCAAAAACAAGGTCTGGTCTTTTACATTATAAGTGTTTTGAATACTTCCTTTGCCAAAAGTTTGTGTTCCGACCAGTACGGCGCGGCTCTGTTCGCTGAGTGCCGCGGCAATCAGCTCAGCTGCTGAAGCCGTTGTATTGTCTGTAAGGATTGCAATAGGTTTATTATGCAAAATATCTCCCGGCGTGGCCGTATAATATTTAAGTTGCTTTTTGTTGTTCTGGCTGTAAGCAATTAAGGCCGTATCCAAAAAAAGGTCGGCTGTTTTTAAAGCTTCGTTAAAATTGCCTCCGGAACATCCGCGTAAATCTAAAATCATTCCGGCTGTCTGCGGATGTGCTGCAACAGTATCGCTTATAGCCTGTGCCAAACCGATATAAAATAAAGAAGGCTTGATATAAATAATATTGTGTACGGCATCATAGCGGGCAGTAATTTGAGCTTGAGGAAGTTTATCCACGCGTGAAAAAGAGTCAAAGTCGGAAACAATACTTTTCAAAACAAGAGTTTCCATATCAGCCTCTTTGCCGTCAAGCGCATCAAACCGCCGCGAACTGGTTTGCAAAACGCTGACAATAAACTCCTCCCACTGCTGCATCATATCGCTGCTTTGTGGCAGTTCAAAAACTCCGACAAGATTATTTTTGTTATATAAAAAGGCCTTGGTATCATTATTATAAAGTATCAGATTGTCATCAAATTCGGATAAACGTTTTAGGCTACGCAGAGAAATTTCGGATAACGGCTGTTGCGTGCCGTATTCGTTTTGCAAAGCTGAAAAAAAGGATTGGATTTTTGCAAAGTCATAGGCTTGCGCACTTTGGATTCTGGCAAAGCAACTGAAAAAGAATAAAAAATAAGCAACAATCCTAATCATTTTTTAACATCCGAACTCTGCTGTCAATGCTGTGTGGTCAGAGGGCTTGTCCATCATCCGCAACGATTTGTCAACCGAACATGTTGTCAGACAGTCTGCAAATTGCGCTGTGATAAACAGATAATCAATTCTTAAACCGGAATTAGTTACAAAAGAGTTAGCAGTATAGTCCCAAAAAGTAAAACCTTCCGTTTCCGGATGCAAAAGTCTGTAAGCATCATGATATCCGGCAAACGTCAATGCAGTAATTTTATCCTGGACTTCTTTGCGGTATAAAGGGCTGTTTTTAAAACGCATTTCATCAAAAACATCAATATTTTTCATCATTACGTTAAAATCACCGCCGATAACGGCCGGATGTCCTGTTTGTAACAAAAATAAAGCCCGTTGGTAAAAACAGTCAAACCAATGCAGTTTATAGCGGAGTTTTTCTTGCTCTGTTTTTTTATCCGGGGAGCAGCCGTTTGGCGCGTAAACGGAAGCGGCATAAAAAGTTTTGCCGGGAGCCTTCACCAAAATTTCCAGATAACGGGCAGCGTCATCTTCGGGAAAATTTGGCAGATTGCGAGCCGTTATGTCAAAATCATATTTACTTAAAATAGCCACGCCGTTATAGCTCTTTTGCCCGAGTGCGGCAACTTTGTAGCCCAGGCTTTCACATTCAAAATATATAAAATTTTCAGTTTCGCATTTAATTTCCTGTAAAAAGACAATATCGGGCTGATAGGTTTTCAGCCATTGGCAAAGGTTGGCCGAACGTGCTTTGGCTGAGTTGATATTATAGGTGGCGATTTTCATTTTTTTGCTCCAAAAACTATCAATGATAGTGAAATTTTAACGGAGATAAATTAAATGATTGTAAATATTTTTAAGATTACAATCAGAATAAACCAATAAACGGGAGGATAAATAATGTCACGTTTCACGAGTGGCGATAATGTAGAAAAAGAATTTCATCAAAGGGTGGCGGACCAGAGCATCCAAAGCATAGAAGACCGCCAAGACGAAATAAGAAGGGCAAAAAACGGATTTATCGGAATGTTGGCCGGTATAGTCGTCGGCGGCGTTGTCGGCTGGCTGTTTCTCGGCCCGGCTGATAATATTCGTCAAAGTCAGGAAATTCCGTTAATCAGGCGGCCGTTGGCACCAGCCAAAGTACTGCCGAATGACCCCGGCGGAATGGAAATTGACAATCAGGACCGTGAAATATACCACATTGTGGAAAAAAAGCCAAAGCCGATTGGTCCCGTAAATATCCGTCCTGAGCCGGATATGCCGAAGCTTGAAATAAATTCAAATTTATCTTCTTCCGAAGCAATGGAAAATTTAGTAGCGAGCATTGATAACGATAAAAGTCTGAGTGCCGACAATATGGAAGATAAGATACAAGCTGAAAACATAAAGCTTGCCTCAAAAAATCTGGAGTCGGTCAGAACCAATAGCTCCGAAAAGGTAACGATTCCTCAAAAAATTAAAGAGATAGAAGTACAACCGCAAAAAACAATAAAAGCTGAGACACAGGCGGAAGCATCAGAAAGTAAGCCTGCGGTAAATGCTGAAAAAGAAAAGGCTATAGCTGTTAAGGCACCGAAAAAAGAAACACCGTTTGCCAAAGGGACATGGTACGCTCAGATTATAGCATCATCCAGTCGAACCTCTGTTCAGCGTTTATGGAATAGTTTGACGGCAAAACACGTATTTTTGAAAGATTATCCGCACGAAATAGAAGAAATAAAAACGGCAACGGGCAGTGTCTTGTACCGTTTAAAAGTAGGTTCTTTCAAAACGCGTGACGGTGCAGAGGCTCTAGGCAATAAGCTAAAGCAGAATAAAATAAGCAGTATTATCAAACAAAACTAAGGCAGCGATGGAAAAACCGATTTTAGCAGCAATGTTGTCATGTGGGGGAACCCGTCTGACGGAAGAAGAAAAAAACTTCTTTTCCCGTTATAATCCGTTAGGCGTCAGTCTGTTTAATCGCAATATTACCGATGATTCACAGTTAAAGCAGCTGATAAATGAAATTAAGGAAACTATCGGCCGGGAAGATGTCTTAATTGCCATAGATGAAGAGGGGGGGCGCGTATCTCGTTTGGCAGCAGCCGGCCATCCTCGTTATGTCGCACCGGAATTCTTAGGTGAAGCCGCGCCGGAATACAGCCGTTATCATGCCGAACTCATTGCCGGAGAATTGAGCGGGTTGGGTATAAACGTAAACTATGCCCCTGTCGTGGATAAAAAAACAAATCCGCAGGCAAAAGTTTTAGAAGGGCGTTGTTTTAGTTCTGATACGGAAATAATCGTACAAAGAGCCGGTATAATGGCGCAAACGTACGCTGATATGGGGATATGCCCATGCATCAAACATATTCCGGGACACTTTTCATCAGAGGCGGATCCGCATTTGGAGATACCTAGTACGGCACTTTCTCAAAAGGAAATTGAGCAAGAAATATCATATATGCAAAAATTCAGCCAATATCCGTTGGGAATGACAGCACATATTATGCTAAAGAATATAGATTCTGAATATCCGGCAACCTTATCTCCAAAAGTTATAGGCGGCTTGGTACGAACATATTTGGGATTTGAAAATTTTCTTTTAAGCGATGCAATAGAAATGCGTGCTTTAAGAGGAAGTATCGCCGAACGGACAAGACGTTGTCTTGATGCCGGCGTGGATGCGATATGTTGCTGTTCCGGAAAAATAGAAGATATTGCAGCGGTTTGTATGGAGCAACGGTTTTTAACGGAAAAATCGCTAATAAGATTTGCCAAAATAAAAAAAGTTATTCATAATACTTTCAAACAAGCCGACTTGAAGGTTGCCGCGCAATTGTATAGTGCCGCTTTTAAAGATAAGCGAAATGTAAAATATTCTTATGACGCAACGGAAGTGTTGCATCAAATGCAGAAAGGAGAAAATTTATGATATGGGTTTTGGTCATCATTATTGTTGTTGTCATTTATAATGCGGAGAAAATGCCGTCTTTGATGAATAAAATTAAGAGTGAAGTTCCGCATACGGTGGAAGTGGTAAAAAAGGCTTCAAAAGATATCAAAGAAAAGGCGCAGGCAGCACATACGGAGAAAAAGGACGCTTCCCAGCCCGTGGTCAAAGAAGATAAAGCCAAAGAAAAAAAATAGGCGGTTAAACAGCAATAAAAAAAGGGAAACCGGCTTGTCCTAAATCCCTTTTTTTTATTTTGTTTGCTTGACAAAATAAACATAAGTGATTATAAAGATAGACGTAAAGCTGAAATTATGAGAGAGTTATTATATTGTTAAACGAGACAAAGAATTGAGGCTTTGTTTCAAAAAAATTTTAATCTATGTTAAAAACAAAAGCTCAAAAGCATCTGTTGTCCAATAGGACGACGGATGTCGCTGAACGCCGGGCAACCGGCGTGATGAGAAAACATGAAACGGCGCTAACCGTTGGAACAGAAGACGAGGAGCGAAAAGCCTTTGAACGCATAGTTGATCAGGCCTGTGAGATTTTGAACAATTTCAAAGTGCCGAAACGAAAGAGATTGTTGTCTGCCGTGATATTTGTTTTGCTATTAGCTGTTTTGGGTGGTATCTGCTATTCTATCGGCCATTCGCTAAAGTCGCATATCCAAAGTTCGGATAAAGAACAGGTTATGCCAGTGCAAACGTTTGGGCTTAGTGAAGATTTGTCCAAACTAAAACAGGTTGACAGAAATGCCGGATACAGCGGCGGTCTCATATGGTATAAATATCATGTTTTGCAAGGTATGCAACAGGATGAGGCTCTAAAATTACTGCAACAGCCAAAGGAGTATTGGGTGCATGAATACAATACTTACCTTATCGGCGTAGCCCTTGTATCTGTTTGTGCAATATTCTTCGTGGTGCTTGTGCCGATGGCTTATATAAAGCATAAAAAGAGAGATGAAGGAAGTTTTAATCTTCTGGTAGGGCTTATGACCCTTTCCTTATTTTTTATCTTTATATTATTGCCGATGTACTTGGACAGAATCTAGCAAAAGCCGGATAGTGTAAAACACGCATTTAATGTCATCTATGAAGCCCTTTTTGAATTCCTCCGTTTTTACGGATAGAGTTTAAAAAGGGCTTTATTTTTCTACTCTATTTGACAGGTTACACGAACCGGAAAAGGTAAATAAACCGGTGCGCGGATTTCATCATTGCAACGCCGGAATATTTAACTGCGCAAAGTTTCCGGGTTTGATTTTAACCGTTGCGTAGCGCAGATTATCTGTTTCAATCATATATTCTTCACGACCCGTCAGCTGTGCCGCCAGCTTATAAAAATCTCTGCCGTTCAATTCCTGTTTATACCAGTTCATCAGATAAAAAACACAAGCTTGGCTTTTATCAGTTAAACCGCATCGTGGCCGTCCGTCCGGAACATCCGGATTCGTAACAACCCCTTCCAAGCCATAATTGGTAGTTTCTGTTGATGCAAAAAACACTTTGCCAATTAGCAACCCGATAACAAGGCAAAGCCCCGCCGCCATAAACATAACTTTTTTCTTTACATAATTGTCGCTGTCAATAAAGACATCGTCAGCATCATCAATATCTTCGTCTTCATAACCGTAATCCGGAAATTCTTCATCAGAAACAAAAGTATTCCCGTATTCATCTCGTTCGCGAATCATATTCTGGGCATCGGCAGCTTTAACAATGCTGGTACTTTGCTTCAATTCTTCCCGCGGATCCGTTTCCAACACATCACTGTCGGATTCGTTTTCGGCGTTAATCAAAACATCTTCAGTATAGCCGTTATCAGCATTGGCAGCATGTTCAGCCGTAACAAAAGCCGGTTTTTCCGTTACGCTTTGCGAAAAATTCTGCAATCCCTGATTTTCTACCAAATCGGCCGTCTGTGAAGCTGAAGAAAATTGCGCAAAATCATTTCCGCCGGTTGTTTGACCGGGAAGAGGGGGCTGAACTTTATTTGGAATTTCTTGAATTCCTGCCGCCGGACGAACCTTAGGGCGTTTTATTTTTCTTAATTTCGGGTGCGGTGGAATTTGCGCCGATATACCTGTTTGCGAAGTCCCTTGTGAATCGGAAACATTATTGTTTATGAAACTGTCCAAACTTTCATCACTCATTTTGCCGCCCCGTTAAATTTGATTTTTTATTTTCTCATCTGTTTTCAATAGCCGTACCAGCCTGGGAACAATATAAACAATCGTTTCCGTTCCCTGTGTCGCTTCTCCGAAAATCTCGCTGGGCAAGCCGATAATCAAAAAGTTTTCGCCAAGCCTGCTGCGTGATTTAAATCTGGTTATTTCACCTTCTGTCGTATCCAACGTGATTTCAGATAAAATCCGGTTATTTTTTTCTATTCCGGCTTTTGCTAAAATAGATAAAGAATATTCCGTATTGCTTAATTTGCCGCAGCGGCCGACGTCAAAACGTGAAAACCAACGAGTCGGAACAATAAAGCGCCCTTCTGAGATATCTTGGATTGTTGCATACTTGCTGACAAACTGCCGTAATTTTTCCAGCGATATATCATTTGTAACCGTTAAAATGCGCCCGATGACGCCTGTTTGTGCGGTGGCAATGCTGCCGAATTTAAAATCCTTAAGCAAATCATTCCACACCACGCCGCAAGGTTCTTTGGCAATTACCCGAAAAACGCTTACATCATACATAACCAGCGTCGGATTATCTTCAAATTCGCCAATAAGTTCTTTAATCTTGTCTAGCGTTTCCAGATTTGTTTCAAACGCAATGGTATAATCCCGCCAATTGGTAATCATATCCGTGATGCCTGCGCCGCGCAGGATATCAAGAAAACCGAGCAAAAGAGTACGCGAACTCGGAGCATAAAGCGTAAAACCGGCACGACGGCTTAAGATAAGAGAATTTGTTTTTGCGTCATAGCGATAAAACAAATCTGCCGATCGCGTCAACATATCAACAACTTCTTTAAAACTTCCGTTCAAATTTTTGCCGTATAACACGGGATATGGCGCATCCTTGGCAACCAAAGTCATCCCGGCCTCTTCTGTTAGTTTGAGCAAAGCCTGTTCTGCCGGAATATTGTCAAAAGAAAAGCCGCGTATTTCCAAATCGGGCAACGGATCATCTATGCCGTTCTTTTCTATTTTGAAAGAAATATTGTTATGCGGCAAAATTTGCACCATTTCCTGCGTTTTCCAGTTGACATTGCAGCGTAAAGGCGTTTCCAAATCCAAATCATTGGCGCGAAACGTCGTGCGCAACATATAAGGATCTTCTTGCGGTAATATCATAAAATTATCGGTGGCGCTGCCATCAACAGATGTTCCGGTAATAATTGTTTCGCCGTCTTTTTGATAAATGTTGCAAGAAACCAAAGCTGCCGCAACGGCCGCTAACAGAAAAAAACGTATATTTTTATAAAAACGGAAACTATTCATTCTCATCTTCTTTCTGTTTGACAAGTTTTTCCTGTTCAGCCATAAGCTTGGCCACGACATCATCAATACTTTGCCCGGCTCCTTTGGTAGGATCGTCGGATTGGTCGGTAAAGCCGCCGAAAGCATCTTTTGCGGCACTCAAATCAGCTTCTTTTTTCGCAGCCATTTCTACCGACGCGTTGCGTTCAAGTTCCTGTCTGTACAGGCTTAAATTTTTTTTAAGGGCCTCAATGCCGCCTTTGATTTTCTTCTCCACATAAGGATGAAGTTCTTTATGCTCAATAATGTAATCGCCTGTCTCACATAACTCGCTCAAAACATCAATAATATACGGATAAAAAGGATAATCCTCAACGGCAATATTACCTTGTCTGATGCAGCGGGCAGCTATTCGCGAAACAGTACGGTCATAATAATCACGTATAAGAACGTAATTATCAATATACCATAAAGATTCTTTGGTTACCGTAATATCGTCGCTGTTATCTGCCATCATTCTCTCCAAAATCTTACTCCGAAAAATTAAAGCAAAGAGGCTGTATTGTAAACAATTTAATGCTGGTTATTGTCAGGCTTTTCGTCTGTCGTTCCGTCATCTTCAACATATTCCCATTCCCAATCCTCATCGTCAGAGGGGACTTCGTTGCCGTCTTCGTCTACATATTCCCATTCCCAATCTTCATCGGAAGCTTCTCCGGAAGCATCGGCGGAAGAAGAGGAATTTGTATCGGAAGAAACAGGTGCCGTTGCCCCGGCATTGGTTGAAGGCGGAAACTCGGACGTCGGATTGATATCCGCGTAATCATGCTGCCCGACATTTTCATCATCGTCATAATCATCTAACTCAATAGGCTGATCCAATGATGAAATATCAATATTATCGGTTGTTAATGCTGCCCGGATTCTGTCCAGCTCGGCACTGTATCTGCTGGGCTTTTCCTCTGACACAGGTGTTGCCGGAATATCGGCAGGGGCGTCCTGTGTCATTGTGCCTTCGGCCCCATTGTTTGCTGCTTGTCCTGTTATGTCTACAGAAACATCTCCAATTCCGTCAAGTGCAGGTTCTTCCTCCTGGCGGATATTCTTTTCTGCCGCCGATTCCGCGAGAGCCGCTGAAGCATCGGCAGACATATTGTCCGCAAACGGTTCATTAACAACAGTTGATATCGGCTCAACATTCGGTGCAGCCGTTTGAGAAAACGGAGTCTCGTTGTTCTCTTCCGGTACGGTTAAAAATTGTTGCAAGTCATCAAATGTATCCGGTGAATTTTCCCGTATATCCTGTGCTGGCTCAATATCATCAGCCCTCACCGGGGATTCGGTCTGATAATCGGAAATTTCTGTCGGCAGAACGTCAGCGGAATCTGCTGTACTCAATTCCGGGCTGTCCGGTATATTTGCAATCGGCTCGCCTGTATTCCCGCCATTCAAAAAATCATCTAATGACGGCTCGTCTATTTCGTGCTGCTCATCCATATTTTCACTTGCCTTCGGCGACTGCATGGGCGTATCATCAAAAATCTCATGACTTTGCTCTTGCATATCTGTCGGAGTACGTTGTACGGCTGAAGTTTCCACGGGAATATCCTGCCCTTGGATATCGTCAAAACTCAAAGACGGGATTTGGTGGTCATCTTCGCCAGCATCCGGCGCGGATGTTTCGGGCAAGGCGAAATCCAAGTCGTCATCTTCCTGAATATCGTTAAAATCTTGCAAAACAGGTTCTGTGGTAGGAGAAAGATTCGCGTCCTCTTTTGTGTCATAAATGTGCTGAGGGAGCTCAAAATCCAAATCCTCATCATCGTTTGAAGCAAAATCTGTAAGATCAGGAGTGTCAGCGTCAGATGTTGCTTTCACAGCATCCTGTATCTCGGGTTGAGAGGGAGCCTCCTCATCTTCAAAATTAAGGGCGTCCAAAGAATCTAATGATTGCAACAGCTGGCTGTCTTCCTGTTCATCTGTTTCCGGAATATTGGCAAAAGTGTCTGAAACAGGATTATCCGTTGTTGAAAAGTTTTCGGCAAAAATCTTTTCTTGCTGCGCAACAGCAGAAACGTGCTCTTCTTCCGGCAATGTGTCTAACGGCGGTACATCCAAACGTATATTGTTAAAATCATCATTATGCTTAAATTCTTGATTGCGGATAACACCATCAAACTGGGGAATCGGAGATTGTGAAACAGTAGCTGCTGTGCCTGTTGCCGTTGCAGGCGTAACGGCTGGTTCTATCTTCTTTGCAGCGGGAATTTCCATTCCTTCTGCCGGTCTTGATGTCGGTATATTTTCACGCTTTATATCAGACACGGCATTCGCCGGCTGCTCGGAACCGGTCGGGAAGCCATTGGCTGATGAAACTGCTGTATCTGCATTGCCGTGATGTTTTTTCTTCTTTTTCTTCTTTTTTCTCGGTTCGCCGGTAAATTGTGCTACTGGTTCAAAATGAAGCATATTGCCTTCCGGGAAGGAAACATCATCTTCACCTTCGGAAACACCGTCATCGTCAGCAAGCCCCGCTATATGCGAAACGGGAGAATATTCTTCTGCCGAAGGTAATACTTGAGAATACTTATTTGCGGATTCTGTCTGATGTTCTTTTGCATCTTGTTCCGGTCGGGACGGTTTCGGAGTTGGAGCATTATTGCCGGACAATGTATCCTGCCGTTGGACAGATTCGGAAAAGGTATTTAATAACGGCGATGCATCTATAACAATCTTTTTATCATTAACCGTTTGAGCATATTCTTTAAACATATCCTGCATGGCTCGCAATGAAGCATCTAATTCATTCTTTATCTCGTTGCGAAATGTCTGTAAACGGTTTTCTACATTCAGATAATCTGAGATTTCCGTATTTTTTTTATTATTTGATGTATAAAGCCCTTCCAACAATTTGGTAATAGATGCCTGCGATGCAATAATTCTGTTGTTGAGGTCAGATAAATCCGCATCATCGCGATTTCGGGAAGACAAAATGCCTTCCAAAATACGGGCAATGGAAACTTGTGAGGCTATAACGGAATCCGTAACGCTGCGCGTTTCTTTTAACACATCAAGCATAGCAGCCCGCGAAGAGCGTATTTCTTCGGCAATGACATCAAAAGCATTTTCTGCGCCGGAAGAAAGGACAGCTGTCTCGCCGGCAGAAACGGGAACTTGGTTTTGTTTAAAAGCCAATGCCAGCGCTTTGGCCAGAGCTTCGGCGAAAGAAGAATCAATCGTCAGGCTGCCCCCGATGACTGCTCCTCCGGCAGCTTGAACCGGAGCCGGCGCATCTATTTTTCCCGCTCCCTCGTCAAAGTCTTCCCTATTGGCTTTAACAAAAGATATGCCTCGTTCGGTCTTGACTTTTTCAATATGTTCAACCAAAAGACGGCCACCGGGCATTCGCTTAAAAAAATCCGTAATTTCCGGAGGTAGCGCCAACAATTCGTTATCAAACTCTTCCCTTTTGTTCTTATTAAAAATGTGAACCTGCCTGAAGATATTTAAATAACGTTGTGCAACTAAAATCGGCGCTTCTTTGCCGTCATTGTCACTGCCAAACTCTACATCATTTAAATTTTCCACAATCCCAACCCTTATGCAAAATTATAAAAAACAGTTCTGCTGGTTTTACAAAGCAATATCCACAACCTTATGAATTTTTTTGAAATCATCGTTGCTGAAATAAATGCGTTCTTCTGGATTCCACATCAAGCCGTAAAGCTGTCCTGTTTCATCTTCCCTGACGCTGACAACGAAAGCTTTTTGTTCTGTTGTGTAATAAAGGGCAATGTCGCCGACGCTTGCAACTTCGCTCGGTGCAACAAACATAATGGCTCTGTTGGACAAGATGGAGCCGAGTCTTCTTGTGCACAGGCTGACGCCATAAACGTCCCTCTTATCACAAAGATTCGCCGGCTTGACGGCTTCTTTGGATGAAGAATTCCTGTCAATAACGATAGAGCCGTCTGCGCCCGAAGCGCCGAATACCGGAACTTTTAACGTGTCTAAATCAATATATCCGCTGCCATTATGGTCGTTAACGGGTCTGCTGATGGCCGCAATCTTGTATTTCGTGTCATTATGGGCAATAATTTCTTCCAAAGCACCTTTTTCATCAAGGCGCTTGATTTCAGCCTTCAAAGCATCAACATCCATGCCCAGGGCATTGGCAATATTTTTGTATTCTTTGTCGGAAACTTCGCGTTGTCCCATTTCTATGCGGTGGTATACAGAAAGTGTCATATCCGCATTTTCGGCAACTTCAATCAAAGTCAACGACTTTTCGTTTCTGATATATCGCAGAGCGGCACCCAAAACTTTTAAGCCGCTGTTGCGGTTAATTTCCTGCCGTCTTTCCTGCTCTTTTTTCCAAGACATGACAACTTCATGCTGTGAATTTTGTTCATTAACATACAAGTCTTGCAAAGAACAATCCAATATTTCGGCAACCAAGATAAGCTGTTCTTGGTTAAGTCTCCTGTATCCTTTTTCTATTTTGGATATGGCAGAAAGGCTGATGCCTAGTCTGTCGGCCAGGTCTTGCATAGAAACGCCGCGCATTTTACGGTTAATCCTGATTTGGTTCGGAAATACAATTTCTTCCATAGCTATATACCTCATACAAAAATAATTTTACATTATAATAATATTGCCAAAAAAATATGCAAGTCAAAAAAAATAAAATTCTTTAAATATGTATAACTTTTGTCAATGCCATGCAAAAATAAATAAAATAAACGAAAAATTTAAACTACGCAGCCGGCAAACTCCTATCCGCAATATGGACACGCCGGTGTTGTCGGTCTAAATTGACAAAGGAATAAACCGTTATACAAAACAAAATTTATAAAATTTTTCCAATAAGGCGTCCGCTGCTGTCATAGGCCATGCCATTGCTGATACGGCCGATAGAAGTGCCGTTGCTGTTAAGTATATTTCCGCTGGCATCGGCTTGGCCGATAATATTTCCGTTAAAATCGGCAACATCCAAAGTGTCAACTGTATGGCTGGTGGACGTATGAAGTCGGTTGGCGCCTTTGTGCCGCATTTTAACCAATACGTCGTCTTTAATGTAGTCTTTCATATTTTTTCCGTTGACCTTTTCTCTGGTTTGGGCATCAAAACCTTGGAACAAATCGCCTTTGTAGCCGTCTTCTCCTGCGTGTGCCGGATCCAAATCGCGGGCAACGGTACCGTTTTTCTCTATAATTTGGTTGCCGTCAATCCTGTCTGAAATATGATCATGCCCTCGCTGTGCATATTCGGAAAAGCTTGCCGTTGTTTTTTCTCCGGCTGTTTTTGCCGAACCGTCGCGGATATCGCCCTCTGTTTTTCTTCCTGTTTCGTTAATGTTAAGCAGCCCGTTGCTTCTGTATCGCATATAAGTGCCGCTATATTTTTCATTGCTTTCCGCATAGCTGTTTCCATAAGAAGTGGAAGATGATCCGTCAATATTTTTCTGGCGTGTCCGTGTAGCATCTATATGTTTTGTTTTTGTTTTAAGTACATTGCCTTTTTTATCAAGATATTCCGTAATCACTTCATTGTTTTTATATATAGTACGTTCGGTCTTCTGTCTGAAAAGTCCTGCTTTTCTCTCCGTCTGATAAGTTATTTCGCCGGTTGCGGCATCCGTATGGCTGGACAATTTTTGCGAACCCCAAAAACTGTGTAGAGTCGTCTTCCTGTCGCCCGTGGCAGATGTAGGGGCAAAAGCAGCATCCAGCTTATCTTGCATATCCTGTCGTTTCTGGTTGTAACCGCTCAGTTTGGCGCTGGTATCGTGCTGAATTTCCACCCCGTTACGGCTATAAGTCTTTTTAACTGTCGGTCCGAAAAATCCGAAACGTTTTGTTTCTCTTTCATAGTACTGCTGCCCGTTGGCATCCTTTTTGGCGGTATAAGAAACAAAAGCCCCGGCTTTCCAGGTGTAAGAGCCGTCTCCGTTATCATGCCCGGCACGTCTTATCATGCTGTTTAAGGCTGCAATGTTAAGCTTGCGCCCAAGGCGTTTTCTGCCGGTTGTTGCTGCCGTTTCAATGCTGTTTTTATCTCTTTGGACAAGGTAATCCGTAAAAACTTGTCCGGTTGCTGAATCTATATCTAAACTAAGGGTGGTCAGTTTTCCTGTATTATCCATCTGTTCCATTCGTAGCGAAAAAGGATGGCTGGGGTCAAATTCCACATTGCGAGATGAAAAATAAGCGCCGACATCTTGTCCCGTCCTGGCCTTGTTAATTTCTATAGCCAACTGTGTCATAATGTCTTTAAGGTTTTCCGGGTCTTTGGCCAGGTCGGAATTCATAAGAGTTTCAAGTGCCCCTTTGTTGATAAAGCCGTTTTTATCCATCAAATGGTCTTTAACAAAACCGTGTTTGAATTTAACCTGCGTTCGTATTGTTTTTCCCGAAGCTGTTTTTTCCCTTTTTATGGTGGCATATTTATCGGCCAGCATGGTATGGGTGCGCCCCGTAATAGATTTAAAATCGCGATGCAAAACATCTGTCCCGTCCGCGTTCCTGTCCAATGAAAAAGTATAGCCGAGCATTCGCAGAGTCTTTCCGCCTGTGCTGTTGGTTTTGCCAAAGAGTTTGACCCCGGCTTTGGCGGTTTGACGAACACCAGCCTGCATACGCCGTTTGGTAACACGTCCGGCTCTTTTCGCCGCCGTCCCGGCTGCACCGACGGCCCAATCTGCCGCTTTCCTCGTTTTGGAATCAACGGTCTGTTTGACAGCAGCCCCGATTTTTTGTGCCGCGCTAATTCCCAATGACCCTTTGGAAAAATTGTCGGCCAAATCAACAATAACCGGCATATATGCCCAGCCGATAACCAGAATAAAAATAATTTTGAGCATATTGGGTCCGTAAAAGGCCAATCCTTTATTCGGGTTTTCAAAAAATACTTTCGGGTCGCTCGTATTTTCCATTGCCCCTAATAGTAAGTTATTGATATACCCAAGGATACACATAATCAGGATAGCCATAAACATAAAGACGAATAAGGAATGTAAAATCCAAGAGAAAACTTTGGATAAATAGCTGCGCGTTCCTTGAAAAGCGTATCCGCAGACGGCAAAGGGCAGAAAAGCCATGGCTATGCCGAGTTGCAATACGGCATCGGCCATAACCCAAGGGTAGGCAACCATAAAAAACACGCCAGCCAGGTAAAGCAGTATGCCGTCAATGATGTAAATTGGATTCGGAATAACGTAAAAAAGGCGGTCAGGCCCGTTGCCGCGGCATAATCCCCAGCGACCAAACTCAAACAAAAGATTGATTTTTCGTTCAATATCCTCAACGGCGCAAACAATAGACGTCCCGACGCTCATGGGGAGTCCGCCGTTGGTACCCGAACCGGCACTGCCGCTGTAACCGATAATGCCGTCGGCGTTGGCACAGGTCGTATTACCGCTTTTTACAAAAGACAACCCCGTATCAAAAATAGGAGAAAGCGTCAGGTTCAAGATATTGTAATAATCTTTGGCGACAATAATATAAATGGCAATACCGACAAACGTTTTGGTAAAAATGTCATTAAGCAGTGCGTTGGGATCTTTAGAGCCCATGGTTGCAATATTGCGCAATATAATAAGCGCCAGAGACACGGCCAAAAAGATAATAATGAGCTGGCCGAGTTCGGAAGAAAAAGCCTCATAAGATTTTGCAGCCACATAGCTTCCCGCATTAAAAAGAACCTTAAACATTTGGCAAAACATACAATCAACCTTGTCTACAGTCGGTGTAACGCAGTTGGTTTCGGTATCTATGCCGAGCGTTTTTGCCAACAGAGCCCCGGCCTTGTCTTCTATGTCGGCGTATGATGGTTTTGTTATCAATAAAACAAACAGCAAAACCAGTGCCGACAGTTTATTAGATATATATGCCCGAATCATATTCATAACCGTCACCTTTACTTCTTTGTTTTAGCCATTTGTTTACCGTAACGTGCCAAGGTCCGTCCAAAGAAAGAATTACTTTTTTCGCCGCGAGCCTGGAGTCGTTTACCCGTTTGATGTTTAATCACATCGTTGCCGTATTTGCCTACTTTGCCAATAGTTCTTTTGTTAACAGCAGCAACAATCTGACTTATCCTGTCGCTTAAAGGCTGGCCGGCCATCGATCCGTCAAAGAAATGTTTGCAAAATTCATCTGCCATCAGCGGAATCATACGCATCGCTACCAGATAAGAAACCAAAACTTTGAGGAATGTCAGTGTAAAAACACCAAGTTTGTCACGAATGATGTCAGATTTGTCTTCGTCAAAAATAGCCTTAATATCGGTATCTTGGCCAAAGGATGCGTTAATAATGGTATCAACGATTTCTGCTCCGATAAGGATTCCCAGCGGCAAAAAGATAAACAAGCCGGTATAATAAGCGATTCCCTCAACAACGG
This sequence comes from uncultured Alphaproteobacteria bacterium, assembly GCA_944391435.1. GTDB lineage: Bacteria > Pseudomonadota > Alphaproteobacteria > RF32 > CAG-239 > CAG-267. Next base: position 34,171 of record CALXTP010000027.1, read on the forward strand.
GCTGGAGTTTGTCTCTTGTCCAGGCAAAGGGCCACAATGCCAGCGCCAAAGGCAGCAAGACAATGCATAATGACAGGTTAAACGCCACATCAAACATATAAAAAGAGGCGATAACGGAAATAAAGAACCCCAATACGTATAAAATACAGCCGCTGATAAAAATATCAAATGCGATAAGTTTAATTTCTATAATAACTTTAATACGGAAAGCAGCTTCTCCGTAAATGGAGTTGCATATAAGCATATCGCCGATTTTCATCATCTGATTGGTAGCTTTGTTAATTTGGTCGGCCATTTTTTTCACGCCGTTTATCAGATTATTCATTGCAGTAATTTCCTGTCCCGCAATGGATATTTCGGGAGAAGCCCCCTGCGCCATTACCCCCGGTGCGGTGAACAGCAGAGCAAGGAAAAGAAAAATATATCGCAGAAACTTCTTCATGCTTTTTCCTCCTTAAAAGCTGACCGCCCCGGCAAGTGTTTCGCCGATATCAAAACCGATGCTGAGCATGGGATTGACGATATATTGAACCAAAACATCTATGCCGGCGGTAACAAGGGCATAAACTAACGCCACTTTAAAACAAAACGTAAGCAGCCCGTCAATAATTTTGGCCGGATCCTGCGTTGCAAAAGAGCCGAGCGATTTTAAGAAATATAGTGCTATCCAAATGGCGGAGCCGAGCGTTAAAATAAGTTTGGCAGCTTCCACGGTTGTGCCATACAGGGTGCCGGCAATCGTTGTAAGTGATATCATAAGATTTTCAATAATTTCGCAAGACCAACAACCTGCTTTTTCATATTCTTCATCAATAATTTCGGATGAACAGTATGTGAGGTAATCATCATCGCAAAACGCCGTTTCAGCAAGCAGCAAAGCGCAGCAGAAAACACTGGCCGTTACCACAAATTTGTGCTGGCAAATAAACTGCAGGAATATGTTAATAATCATCGTCATTCGTTATACCCCGCTAATGAATTGATTGCCGAAGATGTTTTGCTTTTTGCCTGTTTGATGGAGTCCAATGCTTCCCGGGATTTTTCATATTTTTCCATAGTGGTTGTAATGGTGGAAGTCGCTCCGCCTGAAACGCCGGCCAAAATAGCCGCACCGGCACGTTTTGCCGTGTTCATGACAAATTGTGTAACCTGTTTTTGAAATTCCAGGCCTCGTCCGCCGCCGATAAACTTGTCCGCCATAACAACCCCAAGTCCCGGAATATTGATAAGCAGGAAAGAAATCAGCAGTAATGACAGCATAACCGGTCCCGGATTGGACAGATTCTTGTTTTCATAGGCACCGCTTCCTTCAAAATTGCCCAAAGTTGTTTCCAAAGCGCCGATGGCAATACAAATAAGTATTCCTATAAACAACATAATACCCGATGAATTCAAGAACATCAGAAAACCGTGTTTGCTCCATTTTCGCGTATAATTAAAAGGAACCCCCATAATCAGCAACGGAAACAATAAGGCAGCAAAATTCATCCTGAACAGGGCATCAACCAAAAAGAATATAAAGCCAAATTTGGCACACGTAAATATCAGAAGCATGGTTAAGCCGACAAGGATAGAATCAAGTTCAAGCAGGGCAATAAGCTCAATGCCGAGTCGGATGCCGGCATTGAGCCTGTCATTAATCTGGCAGGCAAGGCAGCTTGCCATCGGTTGGATGGAACTTTGCAAAGAATCCGCATTAAGTTCTTGTACTTCACAGCTTGTATATGAGGTATTAAAAGTAACCGTTCCGAAAATGCCAAGATTAACCGATCCGCCGGATTTTATATTGCCGAGGATGGCGGAGCCCAATTCCAAAATGGCGTTATAAATCGGGATAACAAACGTATTAAGCGTCCAGGATATCATTCCTCCGTCGCTGACGGCCCAGGCACAAAAAGCACATAAGAATAATTTATGCCCGATTTCGGTCCAGACTTCGCCCAGATTTTCTTCTTTAAACGACGGGAGCACTTTCAGAAGTTTAAAAGCCATCCAGATAGAAAACCCGAGCATGATGATAACGGCGCCGCCATCGGCAACTTTGGCTGACCCTGCTTTGAATAAATTGTCAATCTGCCCCAACACAATGTCAATGATTTTAGCTTGCCAGCAAGCCGCCTGTTCTTCATAATTGGTATCTTTGCCGGAAGACAGGTCATCATCATCTTTGCATGCGGCAAGAAGCATGATAATGGCAATGCCGAACAAGCGTTTCAGCATCTTCACGGTAAATATTTTATATATCAGCTCCCGTATCATCGTCCCGTCCTCTTAGTTAAATCGGCTTGCCGTCTGCGTCATACTGTTGTTCATCACTGCTGCCATCAGTATGAGTAACTTTTTCAGAAGCAACCTGACCATTTCCATGAAAAGTTTGCTCATCGCTACTACCATCGGTATGAGTAATTTTTTTGGTCTCAAGATTACCGTTTTCATCAAAAGATTGGTCTTCAATATCGCCGTTTTGCCGAACCGTCTGGACATTTCTTAATCTGTGGTTTGCATCAAAATTCCGCGTGATAGTGCTGCCGTCATCGCCCTGTACGACATCCTGCAGCGGTCCGGCGGCAAGCGGAGTCTGTGCTTTATGCCAAAAAGCCCTGTATCCCTGTCTTCCGGTACCCGTCAGGGTTCCGCGGATTTCCTCAACTTTGTTGCCGCCCCAGGCATAGGCTTTGTCCAGGCGAGTCATTCTGGCTGCGGCTGCACCCGTGCGCTTGCTGGCCGTAAGCCCCCAGTTTCCGGTAGCTTTGGCAATGCGTTTTCCAGCACCGGAAACAGGCTTCATAACCGCAGCGCCCACCTGGCTGCCGGCAGAAGTTGGAGTGCCGCTGTCGGCAATCTTATCGGCCAGTTTGCCGATATGGGCGGCCAGTTGCACAATGACGCAGAAGCAGACGATGGTAAACAGCAAAGAGCCGTTGCTCCACAATTCCTTGGCAATTTCTTTAACCTGATTATCATCAATATTTGCGCTAAGATTAGTCAAAAAGCTGTTTAGGGCAGGGCTTTGCGAACCGCTTTCATATGAGCCCATACATAAATCAACCAGCTGCATGGAAAGCCCCATCACGATTCCCAGCATAACAAAGCTGGCAAATACATTCAAGAAGATACTCCAGATGTTTTTGGAATAGGTAGAAGTCAAACCGGAAATTGCGGCAGCCACGCCAAAAGGCAGGAGAATTGCCCCGAATGTCAGGCGAATAAGAATATCCACAATATAAAAAGATATACCGACCAAAAGCACCCACCCGAAAACAAACAGGATAAAACCATAAAACAACATCAGCCAATACCATTTAAAGATATTAAAGGTACCACGTATGGAATTGCATATCATGGCCTCGCCAATGGCAATTGTCCGGTACAATTGGTCATTAAACTGTTTAACCGCTTCGTTAACCATCTCAAAAATAGCAGCATATCCGGTACCGCTGGGCGTAGCCAGCCGTGCCCCCTCAACGGATAAGGTTGAGCCGATATTAAGCCCCGCTTGCAAAATCGGGCTGATGATTTTATTGATAAAAAAGGAGCTGCTTTCATTTTCCTGTAACAAAAGCACGATAACCGTTGTTTTGAACATCAAAATTAAAATGCCCTTTTTATCTCCGGTTAAAAAGTCGGCAGCATTTTGTTTGCCGAAAGAGCCGACATTTTTAAGCACGGCCATGGCAATATAAATGGCGGAAGCCAAAACGACTAACGGGATAAGGTCAAGGTGGAAAGTATCCCATGATTTTGTTGCCGCGCTGGTTGCTGCTTCCGTGATAATCTTAAACAGGCGGCATAACAGGCAGTTGTTATGTGTGCTGAGACCGTCATTAAGATAATCCTGAATAGTCGGACATTCTTTGCAGGCCGTCAAAAACAAGGTAAAGAATACGGCAAGCAGCATTTTCCGCTTTTCAAACATTTCCTTTAATGTCATTCCCACCCTATACATGGCACTGCTCCGTAAGTCCTGTTAAATACGCAAAGCCCGGCGGAGTTTGCTGACGGTTTTACCGACCCTGCTGTTTTGTATAGCCTGTCCCACAGGGCTTTGGCGGATATTTTGCCAGGTTTGTCTCCGGCTGTCTCTGAAGTCTTCTTTAGCGGTTTGAATAGCCGCCCCTGCAAATTTTTTGTTTTCTCTCAAGCCTTTTTTAATCGGCGCCGACGCAAACTGATGCGCCAGAGCACCGCTTTGTTTACCCAGCTTGCCGATGGAAGATGTGCTGGAAACCTTATCCGCAAGTTGTTCAAGTTCCATAAACAGTTTGAATGCAACCATGCATGCAATTGTTGTCAACAGGAAAGAAGAGACATCCAGATTTTCCACCAAAGCTGAAGCGTCAGCCTCTGTAAATTGTTTGCCTGCTTGAATGTTGTGTTCGGCGATGAGTTCATCAGAACCGCCCGCCGCTTCCATAATCATTTCCATGGTAAAGGTAAGCAGAACGCCCATCATGACAAAATTGAAAAAGACGTTGACAAACAGATTCCAGTTTTTCTTAGTATATTTTGAAGTCAATTTGGAAACGCCGCAAGCGATGGCCATTGGCAACAACATGCATCCCACTGCGAGGCGAAACAAAACGTCCAGCAAATAAAAGGAAACACCGATAAGGATAAACCAGCCGAATACATATAAAACGGCGCCAAAGAAAATGAGTGACCAATACCAGTCAAAAATATCCTCCGGAAGAAAAGCCAGGCACAAGAACAGCCGACCGAGCGCAACAATCTGATAAACATTATCATTAAATTCGCGCACCTTGTCAATCACGGCCTGAAATAAGGTTCGCACGTTGCTGACATCGCCAAATCCGCTTACGCCAAGCGTCCCGCCGGCCGATGAAATTGTTCCGCCTACGCTGAGTCCCGCACTGATAACCGGTCCGATAATATAAGAATACAAAAAACTCTGATTGCCCAGCAGCCAGATAACCATGGCAACCTTGACGCATAGCGGAATAATGCCGGTCTTTTCGTTGGATAGATAAGCCGCCGGATCCTGTTGGGAAAAGGATGCAATATTTTTTAGCGTGTAAACGGCAATATAAATTGCGGCGCCGATGGCAACAACACCTTGCAAAGGTGTGGCAAAAGCGTTCCAGGAAAGGACAACGACATTGGCGCAGGCATCCATTACCACATCATAAATGCCGCATAGCAGGCAGTGGTCAGAGGTTTGCCCGCCGCCGGCACCTCCGGTGCCTTCTTGTATAAACTCGGTCAGTGTCGGACACATAGGGTCATCGGCCCGCGAAACGGAAGCCGTGCAGACAAAATAAAAAAATGAGCCGATTAAATATTTAAGAGACGTTAGAATCTTTGTCATTGTCGTCACCTCGTCTCTTAATCAGCGGTTTGGAAAAAGGAGTTCCGAGAAAGGCTGCTGCTGCCAATAGCATAAAAACACATAGTCCTAAGGCAATATAAAGCAGGGTTTTGTGCGCAAAAAAGCCGATAACATCGCTGTAAGCAATGAAATAAAGCCCAATAAATACCACAATCATACCCGCAACAGACTTCATTAGCGCCTCGGAAACATCTTTAAACTAACTTAGTATAACATAAAAAAAGCAAAAAAAATATTACAATATCGTTAAATTTTTCCGTTATTGATAAACTTAACGGCGTAATTAAGTACTTTTTCATTATGAAGAGTCTGAAAAGTCGTACCTTCCACAGAAATTTCCCCTTTTTTTCTTTGTGATTGCTGCGGAACCGGAAATTTGCACCATTTGAGCAGATTCGCGGCTATTTGAGACGCTTTGGATACGGAAAAAATCTTCAGCGTGTTGAAGTGCCTTGGAATGCTCGGAGTCTTTTTCATGCTCTTTTCGGTCATTTCCTCCAGCATCGGCCCGCCCAATAAGCTAAAAAGCTTAAATCTTGCCAATATGTCACATAAAAGGCTGCCCCGAACGGCAGGGTTAATCTCAACAATATTGCGGATTCGCATTTTTTCTTGAAAAGTCTGCATATCTGGCGGCAGATTTAACAGTTGTCGCAAAACCAGATTCCCGGCGCCTTTTGTAACAAATGAAACATCAGTGATATCTTCCATGTGATTAAGAAAAAACAACAGCTGGTAAGCTGAAGCCAGTGAGCTCCGGAATAAGGAAGGATAATTGATGGCTGCCACGGTTGAGTGTGTCAGTACAAGCTTGCGCCAGAGTCGTTTAAAAATATTTTTGCTGTCGCCATAACCATGCAACAAAACAACCAGACTACCTTGCTGTTTTGTTATTTCGTAACAGTCTATATAGCGTATAAATGCTTTCTGGCATTCTTCAAAAGTTCCGCTTGCGCGGCGTATATCCCAGGAATCAAGGAGTCGATAGGTCTTTTTGCCGCAATGCCTCTGGATTCGCCATTTTTGATAAAAAAAGACATCTTCCCAAAAAAACGAACCGCCGAATGTAAAAAAATCAAATTTCATGGTCTCTCTTAATTGCTAAGTGCTTTGACGCTTGCCTGATTTGGTATGGCTGTGATGGTAACAAACGCGGAGTCGTCTCCTTCCATCTGGATTAAGATTTGGGCGGCTCGTCCGTTTTTAACATATGTCATATGGCTGATTCCTGCACGCACAACGGCAATTTCAACCCAGCCTTTTTTAGGCATTTCAGATACATAATAGTCAAAAACTCGTCCGGCGTTAAAATTAACCGTAAAGCAAATGCTTCCAATCCAGTTCTCTCCGCTGCCCATAGTCTTGGTGTCTTCCAAAACCAAAAAAGCTTCATCTGGAAACGGAATATCGGGAAAGTTCTGAAATACCATCGGAATTTCCCTCCCGTCAGATCCGAGCATGGGCGTGGGTTCTTTGGCGCAGCCGCCGGCCAATAGCAAAAACAAGGCTAATAGATATATTTTCTTCATTGTTATAAACTCCTTTTTTGAAAATATAGCAAAACAGAGGTTAACAAAAAGAAAACAAAAGACACATACAACAGCGCTTATTATATATATAAGCCGTATTGTACAGGTGCCGGATAAATGATATAAGATTTATTGGCAATAAAATTTAACTGTATTCTTAGGTAAAAACAGCAATTTAGCTGATATATGAATAAAAAAAGAGGAAAAAAGGAAAAATTTTTAAAAAAAGGTGTTGACAATCGGAAAAGAGTATCATATAAACCCACTCACCGGCAGGGACGAGGCAAGCAAGAAAGCTTGAGAAGTTGTTGCGGTCAAGAGAGTACCTGAAGCGAGAGCTGAGGGGTAAGCTGAGAAGCTGTTATAAGAGATAGTAGATAAGAAGAGAGGATATGTAGGCAGTATATGTAATAAATGTCTACATATCAAAGGAACCTAGAGCAAACTTTGAGAATAGACAGGATGAGAACTCATAAATAA
>CALXTP010000028.1 GCA_944391435.1 uncultured Alphaproteobacteria bacterium
TATGTTCTTTGTGAAGAGAACAGTGTACGGATGTTCGTGGAAATCATCTGTACCTGATCGCTGACTTTGTTGGTTTTAAACTTGTTCATAGCTTTTGAATAACCGGCAATACCACCAACGGACAGAACACCGACGATAGCCAAAACGCCGAGCATTTCAATCATTGAACGACCTTGTTCATTTACTCTCATATTTTTTCTCCTAAAATATATATCCTAAGACGCTTTTCATTTTATCGTAAATCTGACATTTTTACAATTATGTAAATAGTCATATCCTCTGACAAAAGTTATAGCGAGCTTTTTTAGCCAAAAGTTTATACACCAGAGCGGCTCTAAACTTAATCAGACTATAATACGGAAAAAATTAAAAAAATCCTAACCAAAGGCCTCAAAAAAAGATTTTTTGCAAAAAAAACGGCATTTATTATGCTAAAAAAGCTCTATTTTGCAGAATCGGCGTAGGGATTGTCAGATTTCCGCACGGTAATGCGAAGCGGAATGCCGCGTAGTCCAAAGCTTTCGCGCAGCTGGTTTGTCAGATAGCGCAGATACGAGTCTGGCAGCCCTTCCGGATTGCTGGAAAAAATAAAAAATGACGGCGGCCGCGTCTTAGCCTGCGTGATATAGCGCAGTTTTATCCGCCGTTTGTTTTTGCCGAGCGGTGCCGGATTCTGTTCTTGTACGTCCTTAAACCATTTATTGAGCGGAGCGGTCGGAATTCGGACATTCCAGCGTTCATAAACTTTAATTACAGCACTGAGCAGCTTGTCCAGCCCTTTGTGTTTTAATGCGGAAATTGTTACCGTCGGCACCCCGTTGGCCTGTGTCAGGGAAGTTTGCAGTTTGTCATTAAGTTTTTGCAACGCCTCTTTTTTATCGGCGATATCCCATTTGTTGACGGCAATCACCAGCGCCCGCCCTTCGTCCAACACTTTGCGTGCAATGGTCAAATCCTGTTTGTCCAACACCCCGTCTGCATCCAATACCAACACGGCGACTTGCGCCATATTGGTTGCATAAATCGTACTTTCCGCAGACATTTTTTCAAGCGAGCCGGAAACTTTTGCCTGTTTGCGTAGCCCCGCCGTATCCACCAGGTTAAGCGTCCATCCTTTCCAGGCCAGTTTGGATGTAATCGCATCGCGTGTCAGTCCGGCTTCCGGACCGGTCAGCATCCGTTCATCGCCCAAGAGGGCATTGACCAGCGTTGATTTGCCGACATTTGGTCGTCCGACAATTGCCACCTGTATCGGCTTTTGGCGCAAGAGGGAAAGATAGTCTTTTTCGTTTTCTCCCGTTTCGCTGCCATCGTCTGCCGCCACGCCGTTCGCCCCGTCCGCCTCGCCGCCTTGGGCTGCTCCCCGGCGGTTGCCGGAGGTATCCTCGTTTTCGCCAGGGGTGGCTTGCTCCTCGGCCGTTAGAGCCTTTTCTTCTCTTTCCCTGAGTTCTTCTTCTGTTTTTTTCAATTCCAGATAAAGGGTATCAAAGCCGATATTGTGCTCGGCAGAAAAAATAATCGGGTCGCCCAGGCCAAGCTTATACGCTTCATAAATACCCTGTTCTTGCGCCCTTCCTTCGCATTTATTGGCTAACAGCAGCACCGGCTTTTTGCTGCGCCGCACCAAATCTGCAAAATGTTCGTCATAAGCTTGCATTCCGGCACGCGCGTCAAACAAAAACAGCACAACGTCGGATTCGTCAATGGCACGTTTGGTTTGCTGCCACATTCTTTCTTCCATTTGCCCGGCAGGTGCTTCTTCATATCCGGCCGTATCAATAATCGTCAGATCCAAATCTTTGAGTTTGGCAGCAGCTTCTTTCCGGTCGCGCGTAACCCCCGGCAAGTCATGCACCAATGCCAGCTTTTTCCCGGCCAGCCGGTTAAATAACGTAGACTTGCCGACATTCGGCCGTCCGACAATTGCAGCTTTTAACGCCATAGTATCCTCTTTTTATCGCAAAAATAAAACATTAGCCCGCTATATAACACAAAGGCATAAATTTTTCAAGCCATAAAATAGCAAAGGCCTCTCGCCAAGTCTACTGCCTCGCCAATCAGGAAGTTATCCGGATTCGCATGAAAAAAAAACAAAACTCTCCGCCGGATAATATAACTTAATGCCGGGCTTTTAAGCTTCGCCACAGATAAAATGCCGATGTTCCACGCTGAGCCGCTACACTTCTTCGCCGCAGATAAAACGTTGGTATTCTGCTTCAAAAAAGGCCGGCCATTTTTTGTAAAACGCCTCTAACATCATTTTCATTACCAGCTGCACTGACGGATGCGCCGCTTTATGGCAGCGGAGCGAAAAAATATGTTTCCATTCGGTAATGTTTGCCGACATAATCATATCCGCTTTGGCGGAATGGGGCAGGAGCATTCGCAGTTGGTCGCTTTTGCCCCCCAGGGCAGCCATTTTCATATAAGCTTTTTCAATCATTTCCATACAGCCCAGCCATTCGCTATACATCTCGGTGCCTTTGTCAATATTGCACGGCTCCAACATCGTCAGCTCGCCGCCGAATTTCCCCTTGGAGTAATTGCAAAATCTGGTTGATTCTATGGAAAAAGACGCCAGCCGGTGCCGGGTAATGTCTTTATAGGCGCCGACATCGCACACCGAATGGGTGGTAATGTAATTGTGCTGTTCCGAAAAACGTGAGGTCTGCACGCTCTCAACCTTAACACCGTCAAAAACAGGCTTGGCGCTTTCGGTAATATAAAACAGCGGATTGCCGGCGGCCAGCAAAAAGTCGTGCACGTCATATTGGCGCGCAATATCCCGTAAAGCCCTCATGTTGCCGGAAACAATAATCTTTTCCACACCGTCTGCCGGGTCTCTTTCCACCGAAATATTCAGGCCGCGTATGTCGCGCATGGTCAACACGCGATAATTTTTTTCCGTAACAGGCATGGAAAAAATAATATTGGCATGTTCAATCACCGATTCGTGCCCGCTTTTCAATATTCCTTTAATAAAAGGAATAGCTGTCTCTGTTGTAATCTTATCTTCGGATTTATAACAGGTGCGCCCGCACTTTTCAATATGTATGCAAATATCGGATAATTGTTGCAAAAAATAAATCTCCGTATCGGCTTTAACTATTTTGACCATTTGCAAAAGCTCCGTTTCTGAAAAAATAACTTCTTAAAATATTTCCTGTTTTAATTTTAGCCTTAACGCTCGTTTTAATTTCTGTCCTGATGCCTGCCTTAATTTTTCTTAAGATATTCCGCTCAAAGCCTGGCCGCTTTTTTGTTTTTGCAGCCGGGCAGTTATTCTGAGCTTATTGGAATATAATGACATCGGCATTATCCGTAACGGCAACGACCTTTTGTTGTGCGGCAATCAGCCCGTTGCTGATGTCAATGCCCAAATCGGTTTTAGCCGTAACCACGCCCTGTTTGGCATCAATTTTTAAAATCTTGCCGTTTGAGAAAGCCAGCAAAATCTGCCCGTTAAGCATAAGCGGCGGCGCGGCATACACGGTTGCATCCGTGTCTTTCTCATCCAGAAAATCATGCACGTTCAATGCCCACGAAACCGCTCCGGTATATTTCTCAACGGCATATAAAACATTCCGGCTTGAAATGACAAACAGATAATCTCCCGCCAGCAGCATATTCTGCATGGAGCCGATTTCTTTTTCCCACAGCTTATCCCCTGTCCTCATATCCAACGCCAGCATAACATCGCTGTTGCTGACGGCATAAATCACGCCGTCCTCAACAATGGGATAGGCGCCGATGGTGTTTATTTCTGTCGTAGAACGTGTTTGCCTGTTTGAAACCAGCATTTGTGACCATAGCGGTGTGCCGATGGCGGCATTCAGCACGACAATTTCCCCGTTGGAAAACCCTGCCACCACCACATTATCGGCAGCATCATATGCCGGCGATGCGCCGCCGGCAATTACCGTATCTTCATGTGCCACGCCAAAACGCCATATTTCCTGCCCGTTGTTCTTATCTAGGGCATATAGGCTGTTGTCCACCGTTTGGATGACCAGCATCTTATCGGTTACCGTCGGTGCAATGCGTATCGGTGATTCCATAACTTTTCGCCACTTAGGTGCTCCTGTCGCCAAATCCATGGCAAAAACGCCGCCGAATCCGGTCGTTGCATAAAGCGTTGCCGCATCGGCTGCCAAGCCTGAAGCTCTGCTTTTTGCCTCTTTAAAGCCACCGATATCTGCCGTCAGCGTGTTCTCCCATAAACGCTTTCCCGTCCGGTAATCAAAAGCGCTGACTTTGCCTTGGGTATCCATAACAAAAACCTTGTCTGCAGCCACCACGGGAGCAGCCAACATTAAATCCCGCTTGTTAATGCCTTCACCGAAATTTTCGCCCCATTGTTCTTTTAGGGTAAAGCCGGCAGACAAATTGCCGATAATGTGATTGGAATTAACGCCTGCCTGCTGCCAGGAAGCATTAACGGCTGCTTGCGGAATTTTGACGGATTCGTTGTTTGTTGAAACTTCCGCGGGCGATGCGTCGTCTAATATGGAAATCCGGACGCCTTGCGGCAGTTTCTTGTCTTGCGCACATGCCGCAACGCTTAATGCCAAACTGCAAACACAAAGTCCCTTATATAGCCAATGCATAATCCTTTCTCCTTGTATTTGGTAAAAACAATTTCCGTGCACTCACGCAAAGCTTCATAATCCGGCCGCATTTTGCCGTTTCATCTTGCCTTTGCTGCCGCATCGCTTGTCCGGACATAATAATTTTCCGCATCTGAAAGTCAAAAACTTATGGAAACAAAAATTTAAACCCTCTATTTTGTTTTCTGTCTTTTGAAATAGAGTCTTCACTTTACTGGGCTTCATTAATAAGTGCCAGCATATCGTTAACACGCGCCTTAAATTCCTCCGACAGGTTCCCGTTAACAAGCAAATCCTCGTAAAGGGACCTGGCCTTTGCCATATTTTTGTTTTGAATGGCCGACATAGCCAGCAGTTCTTTTGCCATCGGTGCCCAGGCGCCGCCTTTTTGCACGATAGGTGACAATAAAGCTTCAATTTCGGCATACGGGGCTGTATCAATCCGATATGTGGCCAATTTTACAGCTGCTATTTCTTTTATTTTGTCGCTTGCTTCCGTATCGGCATAAATTTGCTGCAACACCGATAAGCCCTTGTCTGTCTGGTCATTTTCCAGCAAAATATTAGCAATCTGCAGGCGTGCCATATCTTTATAAAGGCCGCTTTCGGTATGGACGATATTCTCCAGTTCCGATATGTTGTCTTCATAATCCGCACGAGGTTCCAATGCCTGTACATATCTGATATTATTCTGCTCGGCCTTATGCTCTCTCCAGTCGCCGACTTTTTCGTAACCGACGGCAAAAGCCAGCCCGGCTATAAGTAACGCCAGTAAAAAGCCGCCGTATTTGTTAATCAGCATTTTAAATTTTTCATTTCTGACTTCTTCATCAACTTCGTCAAAAAAAGCCTGTCCTGCATCCAGATTAAAATAAGGAGCTCCGCCGTTCTCGGTCTTTTTTGTTTTTTCGCCGTCGCGTCTGATTTCTTTTGCCATAACTTAACCCTTCTTACTGATAAACACTTTAACCTAACATAACACGGAAACTTGCCGCTGTGCAATGAAAATGTTTTTTAATTACCAACTAATTTGCGAATGACAAAATCTTTAAGCCACAAAAGGTCGCCTACGGGCAGGCGGCTACCGAAAGTGATAATTTTATCATCGCTGATAACCGACAGGCTATATCGGTCTATCGTCGGGTTATAGCTGAGCTCAACATTTTCAATATAAGCATTATCTAAAGAATCTTTGCCGATATTTGCCCCAAACAGAGTTTTGATAACAGTAACTTCTTTAGGTGTTAATATCAGGCGATAGGAGCAGAAAAGCCGCAGGAAAAAATAAGCGGTTGCCAATAGCACTCCTCCGCCGATAGCCCAATAGAGTCCGGAAATGTCAGCCCCGATGATTGTCAGATAAACGGCGCCTGCCGTTAACAAAAAGACAGCGGCAATGGCGATAAATAATGAAAGCGAACTGAAAACATCCCAAAAAATACCTTTTGGCGTAATAACCGTTTCCCTCAGCTTGTCCGTAAGGTTCAAGCTTTCCGGCGCCGGGAGTTTGCCGCTGGCAATATAAGGAAGTTTTCCTTCCGCAAAAAGCTCTTTAAGCGATTTATCCAAGTCGGCGCATTCTCTGCGGACCAGGCCGCGGTCGCCTATACTCAGGGCCGGCAAGTTAAATTGTCTGGCATAGCTTTCCCATATATTGCGGATATTGTTGTTTTTCGTTGAGATGTAAAGAGGGATGATTTTGTTGTTATCTTTATGGTACAAGTCTATGATGTAGCGGCTCTTATTAAACAGGCCCGATTGTACAAAAAGCACTCTCAGCCGCACGCCGGCATAATTTTCCAGCGGCTCGGTCAGGGTGTGGCGAATGCCGATGGCCGGCCGGTATATTATGGTAAAAGAATTTCCGTCAAAAATAAATTTTTTACTTCTGATAAAAGAAAAGGTAGCGCCGATGATTAAGCCGAGTGCAATCAAAATAATGACAAAAGCAAAAATTTCCACCAGCAAAAAGGATTGCCCGTTATTTTGCTCTGCTGTCAAAAAGCTGAAAAGCTCAAATAAGCCCAGGCAAAGCAGCAAAGCGCCGCACAACCATCCGCAAAATACAAAAAAAAGCGATGACCTGTCCGTTGCCGTTGCCGGATGTTTCCTCATATCAAACACGAAATGCGAGCTGAAATGGTCGGGAACATGGATAAACATAAAAAACCTCCGTAATCAACTTTTACCCAAAACTTGCCCTCATTATATACCGTGAAAAAAAATATTCACTATATTTTTAGCCCTTTGCCGCAAAAATGTTTAAAACGAGGCTTGTTTTCTGATATTTTTTACTGTAAAAGGGAAACCCGAGAGGAATAATGACAAAAAATATATGCACAATTTGCGGCGGTTGCATATACCGCACAATGGAAGAAACGGCATACCGCCGGAAAAAGACGGAAGCGTTTGCACAAATGTTGTCCGCAATAAAAGGTGCGGCCCCCGTATTTGATGAGCCGCTTTTTATCGGCGATGGCCGGCGGCGGCGTGCCGATATGGAATTTATATGCAAAAATAATGGAGTGGTTTTGGGATTTTACGAACGCGGCAGCCATAATCTGGTAAATGTTGAAAACTGTCCGGCTCTTTTGCCGCAGTTAAACGAGTTGCTGCCAAAACTGCATAAAATGTTGTCAGAGTTATGCAGGATAAGCGTTAATGTCAAAAATAGGAAAAAAATAGAAAAAAGAAAAATAGAAAAAGGGGCAGTTAAGCTGCTATGTGCCGACAACGGCATTGACGTGCTGTTGGAGATTGGACAACCGCCGGCGCTGGATCATAGGCTGTTGCTGGCAGAGTTTGCCCAATCGCTTCCAAACCTTTTGCGTGTATCATGGCTTTCGGGGGCAGGCAGCCCCGAAACCATAGTAGAAAAGGCCGTGCCGGAATTGGATATGGCGGGTTGCGCGGTGGCCGTGCCGCCGGGAATATTTCTTCAGGCGTCTAAAGATGCGGAAAAGGAAATGGTGGCAAAAGTTGTGGAATATATGGGGGAAACATCCGGAAAAATCGCCGATTTGTTTTGCGGGGTAGGAACATTCACATATCCGCTGGCTCAAAATAAAAAAAACAATATCGTATCAGCAGATTCGTCTGGCGCCTCCCTTCAAGGGCTGCAAAAAGCCTTAAATCGTAACCGGATTCAAAATGTGAGCATATCCAACCGCAATCTGTATAAAGAACCCTTGGATAAAAGCGAATTGTCCGTTTTTTCGGCACTGGTGATGGATCCGCCGCGTGCCGGTGCGCACGAGCAATGCCGGCAGTTGGCACAAATGCCGGACGGGCAGCGGCCGCAAAAGGTTATTTTTGTATCATGCAATCCGAAAACCTTTGTCTACGATGCGGAATTATTGATAAGCGCCGGCTACGTTTTTTCCAGGGTTGTGTTGGTGGATCAATTTGTATATTCGGAACACATGGAATTGGTCGCCCTGTTTGAAAAGGATTCTCAAAAAAGTAACTATGAAACAACGAAGGAGTAAAAAATATGATGGAAACAACTCGTCTTCAAAAAATGGCAAATGCCATTCGCTTTTTGTCGGCAGATGCCGTCAATAAGGCAAAATCCGGACATCCGGGGATGCCCTTAGGCATGGCAGACGTCGCTGCGGTTTTATTTGCCGAATATATAAAATTAAATCCGGAAGCCCCGAAATGGTTTAACCGTGACCGCTTTGTCCTGTCCGCCGGTCATGGTTCCATGCTGTTGTATTCTTTGTTATATCTGACGGGATATAAAGACATTACTTTGGAAGATATCAAAAATTTCCGTCAGTTTGGTTCCAAAACGGCGGGACATCCGGAATACGGGCATTTGGACGGCATAGATATGACAACCGGGCCGTTGGGGCAGGGGATATCCTCTGCCGTCGGTATGGCTCTGGCTGAAAGGATTGTAAATGCCCGTTATAAGGATGATTTATGCAATCACTACACTTATGTCATTGCTGGAGACGGCTGCCTGATGGAAGGCATTTCCGAAGAAGCTGCCTCTCTTGCCGGGCACTTGCGTTTAAATAAGCTGATAGTTTTTTGGGATGATAATAACATTACAATAGACGGCAAAGTCGGCAATGTAAGCTCTACCGACCAGCTGGCACGCTTTCGCGCCATGGGGTGGAATACGCAGGCGATAGACGGCAGGGATTATGCGGCAATTCGGCAAGCCATAGAAAAGGCGCAAAAATCGGACAAGCCGACTTTGATTGCCTGCAAAACAACCATCGGGTACGGAGCCCCGACCAAAAGCGGCACGTCAAAATGCCATGGTTCTCCGCTCGGCGAAGAAGAAACGGCGGCTATGCGCAAAAATTTGAACTGGCCGTATACTCCTTTTGAAATACCGTCGGAAATTCTTGCAGACTGGCGCCAAAGCCAGAAACGCAATTTGCCGGATTATAAAAAATGGGTGGAAGCAGCCTCCGCCGCAGATTCGGAGTTTAGAGATTTTATAGCCGGAAAATTGCCGCGAGGCTGGGATGAAGAGTTAAATAAAGTCAAAACGGCGGCAATTGCCGAAAAAAACAAAGTAGCCACCAGAAAAGCTTCGGAAATGTGTTTAAAAGCCATTGTTCCCCATATTCCGGAAATCGTCGGCGGCTCGGCGGACTTGGCAGCATCCAATTTGACCTTTGTAGAGGGGATGAAGACGGTAACGGCAGAAGATTATGGTGGCAACAACATCATGTATGGCATTCGCGAACACGCGATGGGGGCAATAATGAACGGCATGGCGTTACACGGCGGAATAATTCCTTATGGCGGAACATTTTTTGTTTTTTCGGATTATATGCGCCCGTCCATGCGGCTTGCCGCTTTGATGGGGATACGGGTCATATATGTCTTAACGCATGATTCAATAGGAGTCGGTGAAGACGGGCCGACACACCAGCCGATAGAACATCTGGCATCATACCGGGCCATGCCGAATATTTTGACATTCCGCCCCTGCGATATAGTAGAAACGGCCGAAGCTTGGCAGGTGGCACTCTCCGAAGAACATCGCCCGAGCATTTTGGCATTGTCCAGACAAGGGCTGCCGATGTTGCGTACCTCCGCGGAAAAAAATATGACGGCCAAAGGCGGCTACGTTATTTCGCCCGCCAAAGCCGGACGTCAAGCCTCAATAATTGCGACCGGCTCAGAGGTATCCGTTGCGGTTGAAGCGCAAAAGCTTTTAGCCGCGGAAGGTTTGGATGTAGCGGTAATTTCAATGCCGTGCATGGAGCTTTTTGAAGAGCAGAGCCTGAATTATCAGCTTGAAGTCTTGGGTGAGGCGCCCGTTATCAGTATTGAAGCCGGAACGACTTTCGGCTGGAACCGTTATGCGCAAAGGACGATAGGGATAGATTCGTTTGGCGCGTCGGCACCGGCAGGAGATTTGTATAAGCATTACGGGCTAACGGCAGAGGCTTTAGCCGGTGAAGTTAAAAAAATTGTCCGGCGGGTTTAAACAAATAACGGATATAAGAAAAAATATAATGGGTGCAGCGCCCATTATATTTTTTTGTGAGAACATGGATAAACAAAACTTAACTTCTGCCGATGTCCCGCTGCTGCTGCAAAATAAAAGCTTGCTCTGCAGATAAAGAAGATGGGGCATGGGAAGATGCATGTTGCTTTTGCGGGATTCCTCTCTGGTTGATTTCAGCCCGCAGTTCCGCCGGCACGGTGGAAGGCATTGGCTGAACGGCTGCTTTAACGGCGGAAGAAGAGGGTTGATTTGCCTGGCGGATATCTCTTACGACCAGGCCTGTATCCAGAGCAACGCTTGCCGCAGTGCCGATTCCCGGAAAACATCCCAGCGTACCGGAGGCAACTTCACCTATGGCACCTTTCCAATCGCCGTCTTTAATACGCTGATAGGCAAAAACACATCCGGCAGCTAGGCTGACGCCCGGAATTTTTTTCAAAAGGGATTTAAGGGCTGCTTTGCCGGCAATTTTGGTTGTTGTTTTGGCAGCGGTTTTTGCTGCCGTTTTTCCCACAGCCTTTGCCATAGTCTTGTCAACGCCTTTGGCTGCAGCTGTCCGGGCAATCTTGCCACCTTCTTTTTCTATAGCTTTAGCCCCGCTTTTTTGCAATTTTGCACCATTTGCCTTTTTGCCGTTTTTATTGACAGCATCGTCAAATTTATTGGCACGCTCGTTGGCTTCATTTTTTATCTGTGAGGTCTTCTTTTGTGTTTCGGCATCTTTGGATTTATCGTTTTTCTTATCTTTTTTATTTTTCTTTTTGCTGTCTTCGTCAAGTCGAGAGTCCATCTTTTCTTCGGCGTTTTCTTTTTTGTTATTTTTCTTCTCATCTTTCTTGTCGGGTTCTTTAGGGGGAGTTGCACTGACATCTATGATAATGCGTCCGTTGCTGTTGCTGATGCGGATATTTTTTTTCTTGTCGTCGCTGACATTGGAAAGAACGGCCTGCAAAGAGGCATAGTCCTCTATGCTGCATTGCAGGGTTGTACTGACGTGGTTGTCAAGTGCCGATAATATTTTGCTGATATCAGAGCCTTTCCCTGTTTCCTTTTTTGCCTTTTTACGGCGAAACGCCTCATCAAATCTGTCATCTCCGGTCATGGCAGCTCTCCCGATATTTGGTTAAATATACTCTATCATACCATAAAAAGAGATATGTTTCAATCCTCAAAACATAAAGTTAGCGTTCTCTTCTCGTCTGATTGCGTGAAGATTCTTCATCTTCATAGGTGAAATCAAAATAATACACATAAACAGGAGAGGCCTTGCTTTGTTTTTTATTTTCTTTTTTGAGATTATAAAGGGCTCGTCTTCTTTTGGACGAGTTGGGATATTTGTCGGCAGCCAGGCGTCCGCCCGCCATAAAGGTCGTGTCAACGTATATTTTTTTTCCTTTATAATAAAAATAGTTCCATGCATGGCCGTAATTCTTGCGTATGCTTGCCGAAAAAGCCTTTCCTGCCGGATATACATAGCCGCGCACAATGCGGGTTGTAATGCCGGCCTTGCGGCACATCGCCTGAAACAGGTTGGCAAAATCCATGCAAATGCCGGCCCGCGACCGAAGCAAATCAGAAGTAGACTGCGGTTTATAACTGTTAAAAAGATAAGTAGAGCCACCGCCGTCGCTGTCATACAGGTATTCGTCATAAGAAATGCGGCTGGCAATCCAAAAAGCAATAGCTTTTGCCTTATCATAATCATCGCTGAAAGGCTGCGTCAGATAACGCACTAGCGGGGCAATATTGTTTTCGGCCTTGCGTGGCGTTTTGCTGACGTATGAGGCAATCTGTTCCGAGGAATATTGCTGTGCAACGCCGGCCGGGCAAAACAGGAAGATGCTTAACCCGAAAGAAATCAGTAAAGTGAAAAATCTGGACATAACCGCACCGCAAAAAAGAAAATTCATCTCATTAATCAATATCTCAAAAAAATTAAATAACCTTTAATGGGGTAAAAAGAAGTAAAAACATAATGTTAGTGGATGGTAAAATAATACCGTTAAATAATTAGCTGAATTTAAGAGTTTTTTTTATGTTGACATTTGATTTTTTTTGCGTATAGTTACAGCGAATTTAACCTAATTGAGAAAAGAGACCAATAATGAATACACATGCAACAAAGCCTTCTGACATTACAAGAAAGTGGTATGTTGTTGACGCAACGGATGTCGTTCTCGGTCGTCTTGCCGCCCAGGTAGCCAGGCTGCTGCGCGGTAAGCACAAGCCGTATTTCACGCCGAATTTGGATTGTGGCGATTATGTTGTTGTCATCAATGCCGATAAAGTAAAGCTGACAGGCAAAAAATTGACGGATAAAAAATATTACAAGCACACCGGTTGGATTGGCGGTATTAAAGAAACGACTGCCGGCAAGATTTTGAACAGCCGTTTTCCGGAAAGGGTAATTGAAAAAGCCGTTGAGCGTATGATTTCCCGCAATCCTATGGGACGTCAGCAAATGACGAAACTGAAAGTATATGCCGGTGAAAATCATCCGCATGCAGCCCAAAATCCGGAAGTTTTGGATATTGCATCTATGAATGAAAAAAATAAGAGGAGTGAACTGTAATGGCTAATAAAAAGATTGAATCCTTGACGGAAATTAAAGAAGCTGTTGCAGCTGCAACTGTTACGGCTGAGCCGAAGCGCAAACCCTCCCGCGACAAGCAGGGGCGTTCTTATGCTACCGGTAAGAGAAAAAATGCCGTAGCCCGCGTTTGGATTATGCCGGGTAAAGGAAATATTACCATTAACGAAAAGCCGCTGGATACCTATTTTGCCCGTCCGGTATTAAAGATGATTATCAATCAGCCGTTTGAGATTACAAACCGCGTCAATGAATTTGATGTTGTTTGCACGGTTCAGGGCGGTGGACTGTCCGGTCAGGCCGGTGCCATCAAACATGGTATTTCCAAAGCTCTGAATGAATACGAGCCGGAACTTCGTCCTGTATTAAAGCAGGCAGGTTTCCTGACGCGTGATGACCGTGTTGTTGAACGTAAGAAATATGGCCGCGCCAAAGCCCGCCGTTCTTACCAGTTCTCCAAACGTTAATTGGTATTACGAAAATATCAAATATTTTCAGAGGGTTGCAAGAAATTACAACCCTCTTTTCGTATTCACATAATATTCACACAATCCTTGACTTTCCTGAATTACCAATTTACAGTTTTCACAAATTCTTCACAATTTTGAGGGTGAAATGGACGGAAATTTTTATACAGAAACCTATACTTACAGAGAAGGACGGATACTTATTTATAAGAGACCAAATTCTAAAAATTATCAGTGTAGGTTAAGAATTAAAGGTATTAAAGGGTATATTGTCAAATCTTGTGATACAGCCAATATTGGTGAAGCTGTCAATTTCGCAGAAGATTTATATGATAGCTTGAGATATAAAAAATTAAATAATCTACCATTAAAAACAAAAACATTCCGACAAATATTTAATGAATGGCTCAAAAAAGCGGATAAATCTGAATATCGTCAAGATTTTTATCAAGGAAGAGCGAAACTATATCTTATTCCGTATTTTGGTGAATATAAAATTGAAGAAATTACAGAAAGCATTATAGACGATTATTGGATTTGGAGAAAAAATTATTATAAAGATAATCCAGAGAAAAAGAAGGGTAGAGTCGCGGAAAACCCTTCTTCACAATCATTGAAAATGGAAAAAACAGCCATTCAAGAAGTTCTTGAATATGCCCATCGTCGTGGCTACATCCGTGCTGTTCCTAAAATTAACTTCAAAGTGCGTGGAAATAGCGAAAATAGAGCAACATTCAGCAAAGAAGAGTATAAAACTTTATGTATGAATTTGCAATTATGGGCAATAAGAGACGCTAAAGTAAGCGATTCGTATCAGCGAAAAATGATTTACAATTTAGTTTTATTTCTTGCTAATACAGGAATACGTCCATCTGAATATTATAAAATTAAATGGAAGGATGTGAGCATACATAACCAAAATGGCATTAAACTTCTTTATATTTGCATACCGGAAAATACCAAAACCGGGCAAAGAACAGTTGTGAGCCTTCCAGAAGCATATACTTGCTATGAAAATATTAAATCTTTTTCAAAATATACAAAAGAAGATGACTATATTTTTACCAATTACGATGGCACTTCTATGGAAAATTGGACAAAGACCTATAAAAATAAGTTAGAAGAATGGAAACTGTATTCAGATGATAAAGGTAATCCTCGTCCTCCATACTCATTACGTCATTACTATGCGACACAAAGATTATTGGATGGAGTTCAAGTATATGATTTAGCGAAAAATATGGGAACATCTGTTAAGCAAATTGAGAATCATTATGGACACGTGCTATCTACTCAAAAAACAAATGAACTTATACAAGGAGCAGGTATATCTACTGTGCAAAAATATCAAGATGATGATGAATATAAAACAGTCCAAGAAAAGATTAAGAAAGACAAAGAAAAATGTAAAAAATATATACAGCAGGCTCAAAATGATAGAAATCGTTTAGAACAAATGTCAAATGAAACAGATAAGGTAGCTGAATTACTGGTTAGAGAATATGATGAAGGTATAGAACAACAGTTGAAAAGTATGGATGAAAAAGCACTGAAAAAATATCAGCAAAGACTTATTAAATTATCAAAGAAGGATAAGTCGCATGCTCAAATTTATGAAGAAACCATCTCTCGTGTGGATTATTATTTAAATCAATACAGATAAAAAGAAACGCAATTAAAAAATATTCTAATTTTGTAAAATTGCAGATGCGTAATTTCCCCGATAAATATATATGTCAAAACAAATAATGACATCCTTTATTAAGTAATTTCACGAAGGCATACGAAAGTGTGCCTTTTTGTTGTCATAATTAAGCCTAGTCAAAATCAGATATTAAATTGCACCAAGAGCTGAAAATGGCGATTTACTTTGCTTTTGATTGATATATCGGAGGTAAATCAAGGAGCATATATTTCCCCTAGGAATAAGGATTTGATTTGTCGTATTCTATTTTCTTCAAAAGGACCAAAAAGCTATTATAATAGATATTTTTTCTATTTTAATTATATTATAGGGGATGAAAAAAGGCTCCAATGCCTTATGAAACAAGGTGTTCAGGAAAAAGAGGCGGAAATAGTCGTTTTCAGTATCGGAAACAGAGATTTACCAAATCGGAAATAACGATTAACCACGCCGAAAACCGTCGTTTCTATGTAGGGATTTTCCGGAAATAACCGTTTCCACCTCCAAATAAAGGGAAATAGCCATTTCCGCATACATTTTTGTTCTAATCAAATTTTACAAAAATCAGCGATAAATATTTGTGTAGTGAAATTTATAAAGGATGAAAAATGAATGAAGATAGAAAATTATCTATTACACA
>CALXTP010000029.1 GCA_944391435.1 uncultured Alphaproteobacteria bacterium
TAAAAGATTTCAGCTCTTTCGGATGGACGTCCGGAATAATTTTGCTGATAAATTTCACACCGTTAACCGTTTCCGCATCATTGCCCTTGGCTGTCCCGCCGCTCGCCAGAGCCTTTTTGAGGTTAAAGACTTCAGCTTCCAGCTTTTTCTTTTCTTCCAATAGGTTGCCGATACGCGTTTCCAAATCATTGATATTGGTTTTCAGAGCGTTGCAGGCACCGTGTAATTTATCTTCCATGGCGTCAACATATTCTTCTGCACCCTTGCCGGTAACACATTCAATACGCCGTACGCCGGCCGATACCGAAGATTCGGAAATAATATTGAAATAGCCGATTTCGCCGGTGTCGCAGACGTGTGTGCCGCCGCATAATTCGCGTGAATAAACTTCGCCGTCTTTTTCCATGGAAACAACGCGGACTTCTTCGCCGTATTTTTCGCCGAACAAAGCCATTGCACCGGTCTTGACAGCGTCTTCCTGTGTCATGATAACAGTATTGACGTGGTAGTTCGCCCGGATGGCCGCGTTAACCATATCCTCGGCCTGTTTCAGCTCATCAGCGGTAATCTGCTTCGGGTGTGAAATGTCAAACCGCATTCTATCTGCCGCAACAAGAGACCCTTTTTGCGTAACGTGTTCGCCAAGAATGGTGCGCAGCGCTTTGTGCACCAGGTGGGTAACCGAATGGTTGGCGCAAATCTGTTTCCGGTTTGCTTCATTAACTTCAAAAGACGCAAAATCATCAACCGTGGCTTCGCCTTCAATCATTCGGCAGCAGTGGACGAAAACCGTATCCAGTTTGCGCTTGGTGTCATACACTTCTGCTTTGAAATTTTTGCCGATAATCAGTCCCGTGTCGCCGACTTGTCCACCACATTCGCCGTAAAAAGGCGTCTGGTTGGCAACAAGATAAAATTCGCCGTTTTTAACGCTGCCAACTTCTTTGCCATCTTGCACCAAGGCTTTGATGATACCGTCGCTTTTTGTGGTCGTATAGCCCAAAAACTCGCTGCCGCCGATTCTCTCTTTAACTTCAAACCAGATTTTTTCGGTACCCTCATCGCCCGAACCGGCCCAGTTTTTGCGTGCTTCTTCTTTTTGCTTGGCCATCGCCGCATCAAATCCGGCAACGTCAACTTCAATGCCTTTGTTTTTCAGTGCATCTTGTGTCAAATCCAGCGGAAAGCCGTATGTATCATAAAGTTTAAACGCCGTTTCGCCGCTGAGCGTATCGCCTTTGCCAAGGTGCGTGCTTTCTTCTTCAAGCAGGCGCATGCCTTTGTCAAGCGTTTTGCCGAAACGGGTTTCTTCGGCTTTAATCGTTTCCGTAATCAGCTTTTCAAAACGGTAAAGTTCCGGATAGGCATCGCCCATTTCTTTCTGCAAAACCGGCAACAGCTTATAAATCATCGGTTCTTTAACGCCGAGCATATAAACATGGCGCATCGCCCGCCGCATAATCCGCCGCAGGACATAGCCGCGCCCTTCGTTAGAGGGCAGCACGCCGTCGGCAATCAAAAAGCTCATCGCCCGCAGATGGTCGGCGATAACGTTGTGCGAAGCTTGCAGAGGTCCTTTCGGATCGGTATTGGCCATATCTGCAATTGCCTTGATGATGTGTTGAAAGGTGTCAATGTCAAAATTAGAATGTACGCCTTGCAAAATGGCGGCAATTCTCTCCAGCCCCATGCCGGTATCAATAGAGGGCTTTTTCAAATTGATTCTGGAACCGTCCGGCAAATCTTCAAATTGGTCAAACACCAGATTCCAAATCTCAATAAAGCGGTCGCCATCTTCTTCCGGCGTTCCTGGCAGCCCGCCCCAGACTTCCGGCCCGTGGTCATAAAAAATTTCCGAGCAGGGGCCGCAGGGGCCGGTATCTCCCATCTGCCAAAAATTGTCTTTTGTTGCGATTCGGATAATCCGCTCATCGGGAAGCCCGGAAACCTTTTTCCAGATGTTATAGGCCTCATCGTCGGTATGAAAAATCGTAACAGCCAGTTTGTCTTTCGGAATCATAAATTCTTTTGTCAGCAATTCCCATGCATAATAAATCGCCTCGTCTTTAAAGTAATCGCCGAACGAAAAATTGCCGAGCATTTCAAAAAAAGTATGGTGGCGCACGTCATAGCCGACACTGTCCAGGTCATTATGCTTGCCGCCGGCGCGTACACTTTTTTGGGAAGTTGCGGCTCGCGTATAATCTCTGGTTTCGTTTCCTGCCAAAATATTTTTAAATTGCACCATGCCCGAGTTGGTAAACATCAGGGTCGGGTCGTTGTCAGGAACAAGCGAAGATGCCGGCACGATTTTATGCCCGTTCCTCGCAAAATAATCCAAGAAAGTTTTTCTTATTTGATTAACGCTTGTTGTCATTGTTTTTATCTTCCCAAAAATTAAACCTTTAACCGCGTAAAATTACAGCACTTTTTTTTTGATGTCCAGTTTAAATTTAAGAGAAGGCCATATTTAGTTAAGCATAATCACGAAAATATTTAAATATGTGGCAAACAGCAGCCAAGCCAGATAAGGCACCGTACAGGCAAAAGCGGCTTTGCTGATAAAAAAGAATGTGTGCATCATAAGGGCCACAACGATATCCAGCAAAACGATAACAATCGCGGAAGCCGTCAGCTGTCCCAGATAAAAAAAGCTGAAAGCCCATAAAATCTGCAAAAAAAGCTGGCTGACAAACAGCGCTCCCGCATCATCGGAGCTGTCCTGGCTTTTCGGTGCCGCCAAGATAAAGCAAAAACTGAGAAACAACAATACATAAATTCCCCGCCATGCATAAGAAAAGTAGCGGTTGTCGGGAGTCCCTTTGGGCAAATCCAGCGTATCATAAAAAGAGTCCATGCCGAGCGTGGTAAAATATTTGGTCAAAAGCGCCGTGGCCAGGACCAAAATAAAGCTGTAAAGCCCCTGCGTAAGCCTGAATGTCATTTTTGTCTCCGTAAAATTACAATTGCTGCCGATAAGATAAGCATTTTTTTTTACAAAAACACCCGGTAAAAAAAATATAAAAAAAAATTGCAATTTCAAATCGCCGGATATATAAACAAAAGTAGAACAAAAGGAATAAAGGAGCAACAAATTGTTAAAATCAAACATTGATGACATCAAAAAAGATGAAAATGGCATAAAATTATACCGTCCGGAAGACTTTGAGGGGATGCGTCGTGCCGGAAAGCTGGCCGCCGAATGTCTGGATTATATCACGGATTATGTTGATGTCGGCGTAACCACCGAATATTTGGATGATTTGTGCCGCGAATTTATTGTTTCGCATAACGCGATTCCTTCTTGTTTAGGGTATCACGGCTATCCGAAAACCATCTGTACGTCAATCAACCATGTGATTTGCCACGGCATTCCCGATGAGCGCAAACTGGACGACGGTGATATTGTGAACATAGATGTTACGGTAACGTTGGATGGCTGGTTCGGCGATACGTCAAGAATGTATTATGTCGGCAAGCCGAAGCTGAAAGCGACCCGCCTTTGCGAAGTAACGTACGAATGTCTGATGCGAGGAATAGACGTTGTTCGTCCCGGGGCACATTTCGGCGATATCGGTGCCGTGATAGAAAGCTATGTCCACAAATACGGCTATTCGGTTGTGGAAATGTTTTGCGGCCACGGCCTTGGGCGTGTTTTTCACGATGAGCCGAACGTGTTGCATTTCGGGCGCAAAGGAACCGGCCCGGTAATTAAAGAAGGTATGTTCTTTACCATAGAACCGATGATAAATATCGGCAAGCCTGACGGCACGATTCTTTCTAACGGCTGGACGGCGGTAACCCGTGACCGCACATTATCGGCGCAGTTTGAGCATTCTCTCGGGGTTACCAAAGACGGTTGCGAAGTGTTTACCTATTCGCCCAAAGGGCTTGATAAACCGCCGTATAAAAAATAAGACAGCCAGGAACAAACAACCTTAGCAGGATAAAAAAAATATGCCGACCGACAAAACGCCAGCAAAAGAAAAAGAACAACCGGATTACATCGGGCACCGCCAGAGGCTGAAAGCAAGGTTTATCGCCGACGGCGGGCGGTCCATGCCGGATTATGAAATGCTGGAATTGATATTGACTTATGCGATTCCCCGTCGTGACGTCAAGCCCCTGGCAAAGAGTTTGCTGCGCCGGTATGCCACGTTGGGCAATGTATTGGCGCTTCCGATGGAAAAGGTACTGCAAACAGAAGGTGTTGGCGAAAATTGTGCGGTTTTGTTTTCGCTTATTCATGCATGTGCCAAAAAAATAAGTTGGGAAAATCTGGAAAACAGGGATGTGCCGATTCTATCCAACAAACAGGAAATAGTTGAATATTGCCGCAGCTGCATCGGTTATTCCAGCCATGAAAATTTGTTGGTGATTTATCTAAATTGCCGTGGGCGGTATATGGCACAAAACATTGAGCAGGTAGGCACCACAAGTGCTGTTATGATAAGCCCACGCGACATTGTGGCCAAAGCACTGCTGAATGACGCCTCGGGGATTATCATGGCGCATAATCATCCGTCCGGAGATACGACGCCGTCCAAAGCGGATGTGGAGATGACCCGCCAGGTGGCATCGGCTCTGAAAAGTGTCGGGATAAAACTAGAAGACCATATAATCGTCTCGGCTACGAGTCATTACAGTATTCGTGAAAGGGCAGGGTACATATTGTCGCCGTCCGATATAAAGTAAAAAAATTTTAAGGCGTACCGGATGCGCTCAGAGTCTTGAATGTTTTTTAAACAGACGGAAAATATGTTTTATCCTAAATTTCAGCTATTTAAAATCAGAAAAAAATAAATTTATCATAAGTCTTTTTTTTACTTGTCTGAAATCTTTTTTTATGTTCTCGTATTTAACGAAAAGGTAAGAATTATTGACATACAATTATTCCGTATTAAATGGCGTTTTAGCCTTCCTCAGGTTAAAATATTGTTATTATGCCGGAACAGTTGAAGGGCTGGTATCAGGGCATAAGAGAGGCGCATAAGCGTAAAATAAAGTTAAATGGTGAGATTATAAAAAGCGCGCAGGGAAGCTTTGTTATAAGCTCAAAACAGGCTGGAAAAACAAACCGTTTCCGGTCTGTTTTTTTTATAAAAAAAAGTATTCTTGCCGCTGAAATGGGGTGGCAAACCACCTGCCGGAAGAAGCCTCCCGGACAGCAGAATATAGGGAATGCTTTGTTTCTAATCTGCAAAGGAAGGGGCTGAAAAAATATTTTCAAAAAGAGCTTGACAAACGGAAATAATTCTGTCAATAATAACCACCGTGATTAATAAATTTATGTTTAATTTTTAAATTTCAATTTTTATGGAATTAAAGAAGTTAGTTGCAGATTATGCAACGAGAAATGATGGTAACGTTGTAATCAACTTGGAAGGCCTCGCACACAACAAAGAATTCCGCAATGAGGTTATCCGTGAAGTCTTGAAAAAGGTAAAGAAAACCCCGCACCTTTGCGTATTCATTCCTTCGTTCAAGGCAACATGCAACGGCTCGCCAATGGGTAAGCTTGTGAATGAGTTGGTATTGACCCTTCAGTTGGAAACACTAGTAACGGGAAATATAGAAAAACTCAGCAATTTGCATATACCCGCGACGGATATCATCATCATCAAACAATCTTTCCGTTCCGGAAAAGAATTGTCAAAACAAGTTGAGAGGATAAAGAATATGGGGTGCAATGTTAGCATCTTGTGCCTGGTAGCTCACTCAAGAGCAAGACTGGAGGCGTTTGCTGCCGAAAATAAAGTGCAGATAGAAACGCTTGTATGCACGGATGAAATACAATATCTGTAACCCCAATCTTGATTGTTACCTTAAAAACGAAAAACATAAAGGCCGGTTAGAACCGGCCTTTTTCTGTTCTGAACGGAATAAGTCGCATACAATACAAAAAGATAATATCTTGACAAAAAAAAGTAAGCATTTATAATGCAAACCAAAATCTAAAACTATGGAAATTATGAGAGATATGTCTTATGTTAAACAGAGACAAAGAAGATAAAACTTTGTTTCATTAATTTTTACTATTATGAAAGAAGATGTCAAGAATTATCCGTCTGTTCGCAGAGCAACGGAAGTGGAAAAACGCCGGGAAACCGACATTGTGAAAAAACAGGAAACAACGCTCTCTGTCAAAGGGGAAGATGATGAGCGAAAAGCCTTTGAACGCATGGTTGATGAGGCCTGCAGGATTCTCAATAACTTTAAAATGCCGCGGCAGAGGCAGATATCGGATGCCGTAATTGGGATAGTGATTGTTGCTTTTTTTGTTATCGGTGGTATTTTATTTGTTAATTCAATGCCCGAACCGGAAAAACAACCTCTGCCGGCTCCTTCCGAAGCCAAACAGCATTTCGCCCAGAGCGGAAAGACGCAACCGGTGCAGGAAGAAATGGCTGCCGGCTACGCCCAAATCCTGGCTGAGAGAAATTTGGCCAAGGCTGAAAAGGCAAGACGGATACAGGATGATATAAAGGCCGGATATCCGTATGAACTCGCCGTGTTCAAGCAGAATAGGCTGGCTCAGGCTGTATCCAAAGTAAAAGTGGCAGAACGGCAGTATGAAGCAGCCATGCAAAAGTATTCTGCAAAGTTTGCGGATAAAAAAGACAGTTTGCAATATTATCAAAACCGGTTTGCTGAAGTGGAAATGCAAATAAATGCATTGGCCGCCCCGTCAAACAGCGATGTTGCATTAAGACAACAAAGGTCAGAGTTAAGAAACGAAGCCGGCTTTTTGTCGCATAGGGTATCTTACTTTACCAATTTGCTGGATCAACAGAATAAAGCGCTGGGAAAAGTCAAAAAGCTTAAGACGCAATGGTTGGATGAAAAAAAAGAATTATCCGAATTGCAGTCTTTGACACAAAGCGAGTGGAGCGACAAAAAATATTCAATGCGCATGGACTACTTTGTAATAGCTCATATCATTGCTTTCGGAGTTATTTTTGTAATTTTTGACAAGGCTAAGGAAAGAAAAAGCACCCGTTAAGGGTGCTTTTATATTGCCGACGTCCAATAGCAAAACCGTCGCGGATAAAAGGACGGAAGTCCAAAGCCTTTAATGCCCGCCGGTTTCGCGGCCGCCGCGGCTGTTTTGCCGCATTTGGTATAATTGGTAGGCTTTAAGCTTATTGGCCTGCTCTTCTTTTTCTTCATTCCGCTTTTGCCGTTTTTGCATTTCTTCCAGAGCCTTAGGATCTTTTAATTGTTCAAGCTTCATCATCTCATCGGAAGCCGATAATGCCGTTTCGGCAACTTTTTGCACATCTTCCGGTTTGAAAACCTGCTTGCCGTCCATATCTTGTACCAAAGGCAGAGCTTCGCTGACCATCGCAACTTTGTTGTCCGGCGCATTCAAATCTGCTCCGCCGCGTGCCATAGCCTCTTTTTGTGAGGCATCAACGGCACGGTCGGCACCGTTTTGTGCTTCATTGTGCATACGGTTTTCTTCATTGGCGGCATCAACGTTTTTATTGAATTTATCAATAGTGTTCATCACATCGGTAACATCGGTGCGCTGTTTGCCGTCCTGGCTGACCAACACCCAGCTCGGGCCTTCTTGATGGATTTCCATGCCGCTTGGCAATTTGACTTTGGAGAACATTTCTTTCATTTTTTGTTCTTGCTTCTCCGGCGTCATTTCTTTTTCTTTGTCTTTTTCCTTTTCTTTCTCTTTTTCTTTATTTTTCTCTTGTTCTTTGGCCTTTTGTTTTTCTTCAATATCTTTGGATAATCCGGGTTTTCCTAATTCTATGCCGGCTTTTTCTGCTTTCTTTTCCAAATCCGTTCCGTATTTTGCCATTTCTGCTAACGACATCGGTTTGAGTTCTTTCTTTTTGTGATTTTCATCTTTAAGATGTTCATCAACCGTACGGTTGGCAAATTTTTCCAGTCGTCCGTTGACAGAGTCGTTATGTCCTAAAACCTGCGGGCGTACACGTTTCAAAGCCTGTTCCAGCGCCTCTTTGCGCTCTTCTGGTGTTTTCAAGGGGCGAATATCGTTTTCCATGGCCATTCTCCATATCATCTTTTCTAAAAGTATAACATAATTTTTTCACGCCTGCAACACCTTTTCGTTAAAAAAATAAAATACCGCAAGATTAAGGAGGACGAAAAGAAAAAATCAGGACAGCGAAAATTATTTTATTTGTTTTTCAATCCAGGCCATAATCAAATCCACGGCAAATTGCTGCTGCTGGGCGGTAAGAGGAATGCCGGCAGGAATATGATGCCATTTGCAAAGGCATCCGCGGCAGCAGGTTGCCGTGGCATGTTGTGCCACAAAAACCGGATGGTTTCGCATCGGCGTTTGCTTGCCGTCGTTGGGAATAACGGCCGGCGCCAGCCTTTTGCTGATAAAATCTTCGGCATGTCGGCGGATGGTCGCAAGGCCTTTTTCGGCCACATAAGAACGTTCCTTTTCAGAAAGTCTGAACCTGCTGCGAAAAGGTGATTGTTGTAGCCTGTCTAATGTTTTGCTTATATCCGGTATCATCAAAAATAGTTTCTTTAGCGGGAAAATAGCAGACAAAAAAAGACCCCCGTCAGAGGGGGAAACTGGTGCCGACAGAGAGACTTGAACTCCCGACCCACTGATTACAAATCAGTTGCTCTACCAACTGAGCTATGTCGGCTTCAGACGAAAGATATATACAAGAGGGTTTTGGGTTTGTCAATAAATAAATGTTTTTTTCTTCACAAAAAATGGAAAAGATATTCAAAAGGCTGGCAACGGGTGATTTTTTTATAAAAATAAAAAAGTATTGACACATCAATAATGTGCTGCTATTATCCCCGACAGTGTAAAATTTGGAAGGACAAAGGTTCCCCATAAATGGCAACGGCAATGAGCATATATTTGTTAAAGCTCGCTTTCAGAAAATTAAGTCTGAAAGCCGCTTTGCTGTTGCTGGTTCTTCCCCTCATTATGATTGCTATTCTCCTTATTAGCCCTTGGCTCTAAGTGCTTTACGCTTAAGCTTAAAGCCCGGACACTTAGAGATATGATTTAAGGGCTTTAAGATATCGGAATAGCAGATTGTTTTTATAGTTTAGTAATGAGGGTAAAATGAAAAGTCAAACAGATGTTTATGCAAGGACGGCCAAGTCCGCCGGAAAGGGCGAACCAGAAACCGTCGCTGCTGTAAAAGAGGCCTTTAGAGATTATTTTGAGCAAACCGGGAACAAAAGTTTTAAGCAGTTTTATTATGACTGGCACATCGGCGCCATGATAGAGCCGTTTGCCGAGTTGGCAGAATATTTTAACCGCAAATATCCGCTGGATACGGCGGTACATTTTGATAACTTTGTTAAAGAATTCAGCGACAGTGTCAATGCTTACAATATTGATTGCGAACGATATTGTTCCGTTAAGGCCGGGATTATCCATAAAGACAGGGAGCTGTCGGTTATCATAGATAAAATAGAAACGTTCAGTTTTGAGTTTCGCCAGTTTGCGTATAATTTTATGACGGAAAAGGACTATGTTGCCGAGTTTGGCAAATGGACTTACAAGCCGAATTATCCTTATTCTCATCTGCACGGGCTATCCGTATCCGTTGATATCTTAAACAAAATCTCTGAGCACTATAATTCATTTAATCACCGGGATGTTGCCGAAAAAACTCGTTTTGTGGTGGACAATTATCTGCGTGTGCATTTGGCGCCGGACTATCGTTATCAAAACCGCTACACATATCAAAGCCGCCGCAAAATGATGAACAGGTTTGTTAGCCTGCGCAATCGTATGGGGCAGGAATACAAAACCGGGCAATATCGGGAGGCAGCGGAGTTTTTTCAAATAGAAAAATGTACGCCCGCAACATTTGGCAAATACCGTCCCAACGGGTTTGAGCTGGAATTTTATGTTCCGGAAGAATATGGGGATTATGCAAAGTTAATCCGCTATTTGCAAGAAAAGCACGGTTGGGAAAAAGTCTATACGACCAACAAAGATCCGGAAGTATATAATGACGGGCGCTCTGCCGGCGTAATAGAGCGTGATGAAAGCCTGGCGGCGATGAGAGGAATGGCGCCGGTGGAATATGCATCGCGGATAATGAAATCAAAAGCCGATGAAAACGAATGTTTGAAAATTATGGATTCGTTTGATAAAGGGCATGCCAACATACATTGCTCGCTGCATCAGCACGTTTCGGCAGAAGGGTTTGATTTAAATACCTATAAACGTCTGATAAAACGCATGATGCAGCATGAAGATATCATTGTCGGCAATTTTGCCGCTCCCGAACGGCGGAATAACAAATTGTTATATGCCACATATATCAGCCGCAATTTAAGTTCAAACGGCAAGAGGGATTATCCGTTTTTATGCGTTATGGTTGATTTGTGCGACAATTTAAATGAGCTGCGCGAAATGGTAGGCTTCGGCCATAAATACAAAACCTTAAATATTATGCCTTCCCGTACCGTAGAGTTTCGTTATATGAATGCTAACTTCAACCGCCGTTATGTAGAAGCGTTTCTGCAGTTTAACCGCGATTTTGTCAACAGTGCTGCCGCCAATTCCGGAACGCACATCAACCGCCCGCTGGCCAATAAATTTAACTGGATGCAGAATATGGCCGAAGATGATAAAACGGTCTTGGCGCAATTAAGCTATTATTATCAAACGGCTTATGACCGGTTTCGCCCGGAAAAGAAAGTTGATGCGCATACGATTTATGAGGAAAACGTCTATGCACGCCATGTGGCCGATGCCATCAACGCCACGGGTAAATTCGGATATTACAACAGTTGGTTTTTAAAAAGGGTAAGAGATGCAAAAGCAAGATAAAGTTTTTAATGTAATAAATGCAGACAGCGCCTGTCCGCTGATATTAACCTGTGAACACGCCTCGGCGGCGATTCCCGCCGGATATGCCGGCCTTGGGCTTTCGGAACAGATGCTGGATACGCATATTGCCCGCGACAAAGGGTGCGGAAAATTGACGGAAGTTTTGGCGCAAAAGCTTGGCTGTACGGCATTTCTTGCCGGCTATTCCCGCCTGTTTATTGATGTCAACCGCCGTGAAGAAGAAGCGGAGCTGATAGTAGATGAAAGCGATAAAATACTCATTCCGGGAAATCAGAATATAAGCCCGTCCGAACGCCAATATCGGATAGAAAATTATCATCGCCCGTATTATCAGGCTATTATGGCAAAAATACAAAAGTTGCAGGAACAGGGCATAGTGCCGCAAATATTTTCCGTTCATTCGTTTACGCCGCAGCTGCGTGGCGGAACTTTCCGCCCTTGGCATGCCGGAATTTTGTATGTTAAAGAAAATGCTTTTGCCGACAAGCTGTTGCAAGGGTTGCAAAAAGAGCCGGCATTGAAAGTTGCGGCAAATGTCCCTTATGACATGCGGCAGTATAATACCGGCGTAGCGGCCGTTTGCGGAGAAGATATCGGCTTGGAAAATGCCGTAATAGAGATTCGCGATACGGAGTTTGATAATCTGACCGCCGGCATAGAAAAATGGAGCCGCCTGCTGTATAATATCCTAAATTGACAAAAAATACTGGACATTGCCGATATTCTGTGCTAACCTAAAACCAGAAAACAATTAAATATATATACTTATGAGAAAAAAAATTTTTATCATGGCTGTATTGGCTATGATATTCTCTGCAGTTGAAGGTTACGCGCAGAGAGGAGAAAGGGGAAGTCGCGGCAAGGCTCGGATGGAAAGCCCCGCTCGGAGTTCGGTTAGCCGTTCGGCTGGCGCTGCAAGATATCGCCAACCGGCACGATCCGTAACCAGAAGCAGCGCTTATCGTTCGCCTGGTTCTTTTGCCGGACGGTCATCTCGTTCTGCTGTGCAAAGGAACTATGGCAATACTGGTACACGTTCGCCCGGACGGGTTGTAGAGCGTCGTTCCGTAGGTGTTCGCCCGCGTACGGATGCCGGAGCCGGCCGATATGTATCGCGCAACGAGCGCCGTTCTGTCGCACCGGTAGTGCGCCGAGGGGAAACGTCAAGAAATATCGGGCGTTACCATTCAAGGCCGCACATGGCTCCGCCGCCTCCGCATCGTCCTTGGCGGCCGATATTTAGCCATCACCACAGTTATTGGCACCATCGCCATTATTGCTATTTTGACAATTGGTATTGGTACAATTGGGGTGGCTATCGTCATCGGTTCATTTGCCACAGATTATATCACAACAGATTTTTTGACAGTCTGTTGGGATATTACGTTTGGGGGGCATTAACCGCTCCGACGCGGTTGGACATCGGCAATATGTCTTTTACAAGATATAGCAACCGTCTGAAAATACAGGTTGGAAGCAATATCTCGTATTTAGACTTGTACCGCAGCCAAACCATCAGCTACACGGTCGGCTATACTTCGGTTGAAGTAACAACCGGCAACGGCAGCGCGTTAGTGTATTTCTATGATGAATACGGTAACGAAGCAACCTACCGCTTGTAGCCAAAAGGTATTATGTTAAAAGGAAGCATATGCTTCCTTTTTTTTGTGAAATCAACAGAATAACTTCTTTTTGTAGGGAATATGCGCCTGTCAGGTTATAAAAAATCCGGAAAAAGCATGGATTCGCAAAATAAAATTTTAAAATAAAAATAAATAGCCCGGCCGAGTATATACCATATTATGCCCAAAAGCCAATAAGTTGAAAAAGAAAAAAAACTGTTTATTGTCTTATAAAAAATTTAGGAGGCATAAATGATAAATGTGCAGATTTATTGTGCAAAAAAACATCAGGACTATGAAAAAACGTACAATATAATAAAAGAAGTTCTGAAAGATTGCGGAGAACCGTATAATATAGAACGTATATATAAAACGGAAGATATTTATCGCCGCCGCATTTTATACCAGCCGCATATTGTGATTAACCGCCAGGTCGTTTATACAAGGGGGTGTCCCAAAAAGGAGGAAATGGTGCAGATATTAAAAACAATGGGATTGATAAAATAACTAAGCTTGATATACTGTCGGCAGGATAAAAGGGAAAGCACATGAAAGAATTATTGTTTTATTCCGAAAAATTAAAGCATTTGCCGCGCACGGGCTGGCTCAGGC
Organism: uncultured Alphaproteobacteria bacterium; assembly: GCA_944391435.1. GTDB lineage: Bacteria > Pseudomonadota > Alphaproteobacteria > RF32 > CAG-239 > CAG-267. Next base: position 13,066 of record CALXTP010000029.1, read on the forward strand.
ACGGAATACCAGCGTCCGAAACGGTTGCCTCCCACAGTTGGCAGATGGCGTTGATGGCTATGTATTTGTCCTCCCGCCATATAAAAGGGTATGATTTTGACAAAGTGATAAAACTCTGCCTGTGTCATGACTTGGCAGAATGTGAGATTGGCGACATTACTCCTGTTGATGCCGCCTACACCGCAAAAGCCGGAAAGGAGCAGGCCGCCATGGATAAAATAGCGCAGCAGGCAGACTTTCCGGCTTTATCTGCGTTGTTTGCGGAGTATGAAGCGGGAGAAACGCCGGAAGCATGTTTGGCACGCGACTTGGATAAGCTGGATATGTATATCCAGGCTTTGGATTATGAGCAAAAATTTCCGGATAAGGATTTAGAGGAATTTCGCAGTTCGGCCGCTAAAAAAATAAAGACGGAACTGGGCAAAAAACTTTTGGCGGAATTGGCAAGGTAAGCTTCAAAATGAACTCAAAATAAACGGCAAACACGATTCGCCGGTTCTAAAGTACAAAAGGTGGTTATTCTTTTTCTGCATAAAAATACCTGTCCTTTAGTTTACCGGATGTACAAAAGATAGGTATTTTTTATGTCCCGAAAATCATAATTCTGGCCGGTGATACCCAAAAGTTATTGGTATGAGTTTGCCCAAAGCGTTTCTTTCGGTTAAATTTGGCACGTTTACAGTCCTGCTAAGAATCTGTCGGAGCTAAATGGTTATAGCCGTAAAGAAGTTCTGCAACTGGCTTCTTTAATTCCATAAAACCGATGGTTGTTCGACAGTTTGTTTTTGTGCTTCAAAAACCCCGCGTTAGACGCGGGGTTCCATTTTTTTGCATTCGGATAAATAAGCCGTTTTAGCGCGATTGCTGTGCCTGAGCCATTGCCATAGCTGCTTCAGCTTGTTTAACCGCTTTTCTGCTTTTGATATGCTGCTGCTGCAATTCCTTCGGGGCATGGTCAAAAGCACTGTATGTGCCGGTTGCCTGAATACCCGTGCCGGTACGTCCGGCTTTGACGACCAGCGAATTGATATAGGCTTTGTCAACATCTTTACCGGCAAGCAATTTTTTAATATCTTTATTTTCTTTGGAATTCGGTGCCAGCTGGTCATACATTGTAAAGGCATGGGCATACCACTCGCGTGTTGTTCCGTCTTGATATTCAATTTTGCCGTCTTGCGCCAGCCTGTCAATTTTTTGATAAAGCTGATCGCGTGCCTTTTCGCCCAAAATAATTTTAAGCGATGTATCAAACCTGTTTTTATAGGCTTTTTCCAAAGCCGCTCTTTCTTTGGCAAAATCGGCTGTTCCTTTTTCTTTGACGGTTTGTTTTTGTGCCTGTTGCGTTGTTGTTTTCTGTTTGACAACTTTTTCCGTATTATTTTGTTTGCTATCTTTGACCGGCTTTTCCGTAAGCGACGAAATCGTTTTCCCTGCCAAGTAGCCGAAAAGGGCCAGTCCGGCTACAACAGCGGCACGCTTGGTCCACTTCCATGCTCTGGCAAAAAGGGAAGAACGTTGTTTCTTGTTTTTTTCTTTTTTCTTGCTTTGAGGTCTGGACGGCTGTTCGACAATGGCAATAGGGCCGTTCTCGTCAGCACGGGAGGCTGCAACATTTTTATCTGCAGATGAAAGCTTTTCCGGCTTTGCCGTCTGGTGTTGTTTGGTCTCGGCCGCAATTTGTTGTTTGCCTGCCTCCGGATGTTGTTTGATCTCGGCCGCAATTTGTTGTTTGCTGGCCTCCGGATGTCGTTTGGTCTCGGTTGCGGTTTGTTTTTTATTCGCCTTCTGATGTTGTGTTACATCGGAAACAGTCTGTTGTTTACGTGATTTTGAGGCTTTTTTCTGTACCGGCGTGAGGGGAATGGCCGCTATGTTGTCTGTTTTGATAGAGCCTTCTCTGATTTTTCTTTCCACCATATTTTTTTGCTGGTAAGTGCCAAATTCTCTGGCCAGTTGGGCAAAGTGCTCATCGGCGGGAATCTCGCCTTTCAGTGTCTTTTCAATTTTTAACAAGGCAAGGCTACGGAGTTTATCATGCATTTTTGTAGTAGAAAAGGGCTTGGGTTCGTTGAGAGCGTTGAAAATAATAAGTATATCTTCAGAACTGAGTTTTGCCGCTTCTTTTTTCTTTTCTAAAATATTAAACCGTTGCTGTTCAAAAAACTTTTTCTTTTCATTGCGGCGATATTCGGCAAGAACTTCCGTCTTATGGCGTTCAATAACCAATACTCTTTGATGGTCGCGCGCTTTTTCCAACGATTGTTTAATCCGGTAATATTTTGATTCGCTTAACGCATCAAAAAATTGTGGCAACAATTTCTCGGCTTCCGGCGTCAGAATTATTTCATCAGCAATATAGTCTTCAAGAAAGTTAGCGCTTTGTTGCTCAATAGTCCTTGAAAATGAACCGTAAACGTCATTAGGGTCATAATCGGGAGAGATGCCCAGCTGTGCGTCGACAATCATTTTAAATCTGCCTTCATCATATATGCGGGGCGTATTATTTTGCGGCATATCAATTTCCTCTATAAAAAAACTCAAACATTAAAGTATTTATAACATGTCTGAAATGTTTTGTCAACATTTTGTTTATGAAAAACAAAAATCCTTCCGCCGGAAATGGCAGAAGGATTTAAGACGGAAAATCATGCACTTATTTAGCATACAAATCGTACATCACCCATAAATAGGCCGCTATCACGCTGAGGCAGGCAAAAATTATTCCCCAAACCAATATAGCGGGAATAAGTTTTTTAATGTCAATTTCAACTTCCGTATAATCAAAATTAGGCATTTTGGCAATGCCGTATGCTATCAATGCACCGAAACAAAAACCGGCAATCATAAACACGGCATAAGTCCCAGGATGTTCAAAAAGGCTCGCTTCGCCCGATAAAAAGGGGAAAGCAGAAAAAAAAGACATAATCATAAGCAATCAATTTAAATTAGAATAATTAAGACCTGCACCGAAGATACAAAACAAAGAATATTTTGTCAATAAATATTTGGCGCCATAAAAAAAGAGGATTGAAAAATAATCCTCTTCTTTCTACGGTTTCAGTACAAGGCTAAATACAGCAAGAAACACACGCCGAGTAGCCAGAGCGTACAAAACAAAAATACCAGCCACACGGTTCTGTTGCTGCAAAAATCCCATACCGTTTTTACGAAATTATCTCTTAAATGAACATATAAAACAGCGAGATTCCAAAACAAAATGCTCAGCCCCGACGGTATAAGCGACAAACGGGAATTGAAGCAGTGATAGAGTGCCAAAGCGTAAATAACGCCAAGAACAATACTGCCGATAAGGCCGCTTTTGTATTCGGCATTAAAAAAGATGTCTGTGCTTTTGCCAAACAGAAACCAAAACACTGCCGCAAACAAAAGTCCGCCTACCGCTCCCAGAAAAGCGCATTGCCAGGCATTTAAAACCATGTCCATAACAATTTCCCTTTCTCAAAGATAAGTCATTACGGATGAAAGATTAAAATGCCGGAAAGCAGGGCAAGAACTCCTCCGATAAGCGCGCCGAAAACAAGCTGCCTGCAAGAAGGGGGATACACGCTGTAAGAGCCGGTACAAATATTCCTGCGCGGTCTCCTTTTATAAATAAAACTTAAAGCAGCACCAAGCGCCAGGCCGACCGCAACAAAGCAGGCAAACCCGATGGAATTTGGAATTTTCATAAAAGAGCCGTTTTCGCCGCATGATGTCAATAACACCATTAACGGCATGCAAAATAATAACTTTTTCATATAAAAATTTTTAAAAAATAAAACAATCTACTCAAAAATAATACTAAAGGCAATTTTTGTCAATAACTCTTTTTTATAAGCAGAGCTAAAATTTAAATGTCCGGAAAAGGCTGATATTGAAGGGCAGCGCCGGCACAGCCTGGTGCGGCGGCAAAGATAAAAGCTATTCCGGCGGCAGTAATGATTTTTATTGCCAAAAAGAAAAACGCTGTTATAGTTTCACCGTCAAAGAAAGTAAAAACTTTGAATTTTTATATTTCTTTGGTGAACATAACCGCATCAAAGAGGAAAAAATGAAAATACTTGTCGGAATGAGCGGCGGGGTTGATTCGTCCACCGTTGCCTGCATTTTAAAAGAACAGGGGCACGAAGTCATCGGTGCCACAATGTCAATTTGGGATAAAGACGGGATTTATAATTTAATGGGGCAGACAAAAGGCTGTTTTTCCCCGCATGAAGAAGAAGATATCCGTGCCGCCCGGGCACTCTGCCAAAAGTTGAATATTCCGTACTATGTTGTTGATTGTACGAAACAGTATCAAAAACTGGTACTGGATAATTTTAAACAGGAATATCTTGCGGGGCGGACGCCGAACCCGTGCGTTATCTGCAATGCGACCGTTAAATTTGCCGCGTTGCCGCAAGGTGCCGTGCAACAGGGGCTAAGCTTTGATAAATTTGCAACCGGCCATTATGCGCGCCTGTCATATAACGAAACGGCAAAAAGGTATCAACTGCGCAGCGCCAAAGACGAAAAAAAAGACCAGAGCTATTTTCTGTATCGTCTGCAGCAAGAGCAACTGGCGAAAATTATGATGCCACTGGGCGATTATACCAAAAGCGAAGTGCGCGAAATTGCGCGCAAATACGGGTTGGATGTCAGCGATAAGCCCGACAGCCAGGATTTTTATTCCGGCGATATCAATGATATTTTACAAACCGAACCGCAGCCGGGGAATTTTGTAAACAGCAGCGGCAGCGTTTTGGGCCGCCATCGCGGTATATGGAATTACACCGTCGGCCAGCGCCGGGGATTGGGCATCAGTGCTGACCGCCCATTGTACGTCATCGGTCTGAATAAAGAAAAAAACGAAGTTATTTTGGGTTATGAAGAAGAATGTTATAAACAATCCCTGCTTGCAGAGGGGCTGACCTGGCTGTCCGTCGCGCCGCTGACTCAAAAAACGCCCGTAAAAGTGCGGTTGCGTTCGTCTCAGTTTCCGGCCGATGCTGAATACATTCCGCAAAGCGCAGATACCGCAATCGTCCGTTTCTTTGCGCCGCAAAAAGCCGTCGCCGCCGGGCAGTCGGCCGTTTTTTACGATGACGGCGGCTATGTGCTGGGCGGTGGTTTTATCAAAGGTGCGGCAGATGTTTGAGCCAGACGGGATAGCGCCGGATAAAGAAAAGATTGCCGCTTTGCTGGCAGATGAGAGCCGGCAGGAAGAGTTGTTCCAACAGGCCGATTCGGTGCGCCGCCGGTATGTCGGCGACGCGGTGCACCTGCGCGGTTTGATAGAATTTTCCAATATCTGCCGCAACAACTGTATGTATTGCGGTATCCGCTGCGGCAACAAGCAGGTCTGCCGGTATCGCATGGCGGAAGAAGAAGTTGTCGCAACGGCGTGCCGCGCCGCGGACATGGGGTTTAAGACAATAGTCCTGCAGTCAGGGGAGGATATATATTACACCTCAGACCGGATGTGCCGCATTATTGAAGCTATAAAAAAACGGGATGTCGCCGTGACATTGAGCATCGGAGAACGGGAATATAAAGAGTATAAAGCCTTTCGCGACGCCGGCGCCGACCGCTACCTGATGCGGATAGAAACCACCGACAAAGATTTGTACCATCGCCTTGATCCCGGCATGAGCTGGCAGCACCGTTATGAATGCCTGCTGATGATACGTGAACTGGGCTATGAACTCGGTTCGGGCATTATGGTGGGGCTGCCGGGGCAGAGTATTGAAAGCATTGCTGCGGACTTGCTTTTTCTTAAGGATTTACGGATAGATATGGCAGGCATCGGACCGTTTATTCCGCACCCGCAAACTCCGTTGGCAAAAGAAAAGGGCGGCACATTGGAGCTGTCTTTGCGGACAATGGCGGTTATGCGCCTGCTGTTGCCGGATATCAATATTCCGGCAACCACAGCGATGGAAAGCCTGCACCCAGACGGGCGGATAAAGGCGCTTCGGGCCGGCGCCAACGTCGTTATGCCAAACGTAACCGAAGGCGAATACCGAAAATTATATGAGTTGTATCCCGGAAAAGCCGGCGCAGATGAAACGCCGTTGCATAGCCGCAGCATCATCGGGGAAAAAATAAAAAGCATCGGCCGCACCATCGGCACCGGTTACGGCAGCCGCCGGCGCACGGATGTTGCCGCGCGCTCTTAAGCAATTTTGGACAATAATTGCAAATAAAAAAGAAAAAATTAAGAGTTGGCAGTATATTATTACAGCATAAATCAAGGAGGCGCGTATGAAAATGAAAAAACTTTTTACCGCCGTGCTGGCGGCATTTGTGCTGTTATTGCAGGCCGGCGTGTGCTTGGCGCTGGATGTTATTTCCCACATTCCCGAAAATCCGCAAAAAGCGCTGATAATGATACACGGCTACGGGCAAAGCGGCGAACGTATGCAGGGTTTGGCTGCAACGTTAAAAGAAACCATGCCGGATACGGCACTGTATTTTCCGACTGCGCCGGACAGCGCGCCTTTCGGCGGTTACCAGTGGTTTGTTTTGCCGGTTATGGGCGCCGATATGATAACCATGGATAAATATAAGATTATGTTAAAAAGCGCCGTGGAAAATGTAGATGACCTGCATGATTTAATTGATGATATCCATGAAGATTTGGGATTGCCTTATGATTATATAGACATCGCCGGCTTTTCGCAGGGCGGGCTGATGGCGGTGCTGGCGGCCATAACAAGCCATAACCAAATCGGCCGCGCGGTGTCTTTGTCCGGCGTGCCGTTGATTTTTACCGAAGACTTTGCCGCAGGGGATGTAGAAGCCAAACCGGATATTATGTTAATACAAGGGTTGGCTGATGACGTTGTCCCGCCCGAAAGCATAGATATGACGCAAAAAACGCTGCAAAGCGTCGGCGTTGAGCCGCAACTTGTCAAGATCCCCGGCCTGCGCCACCGGGTTACGCCGCAGGTGCTGGAATATCTGGCGGAGTTCTTGGAATAAAAGGCTTTAAAATACTTGCTTTTTTTGTATAAGCAATCTATACGCTGCCCTTTTTCTTTTGGGCGGAAAAAGCGGATACAAAACGGATTCTAAACGCGGTATAAAGCATTCCTTAAAATAACAATAAAAATTGAAAGGAACAGCTATGATATACGGATATATCCGCGTTAGTACGGATAAGCAGACGATAGAAAATCAGGAATTTGAAATAAAACATTTTTGCCGACAAAAAGGGCTGTCCGTTGACAAGTGGATAAAAGAAACCGTCAGCGGCACAGAAAATTTTGAAAAAAGAAAGCTGGGTATACTGCTTAAACAAATGAAAAAAAATGATATTTTGGTATGTACGGAGATTTCTCGCCTCGGAAGAAACCTTTTTCAAATCATGATGATATTGAATATATGCCTGCAAAAAGATGCCAAAATCTGGACCATAAAAGATAATTACCGCCTGGGCTCTGATATTCAGAGCAAAGTTCTGGCATTTGCCTTCGGCCTTGCCTCGGAAATTGAGCGCGATTTAATCAGCCAGCGGACCAAAGAGGCCTTGCAGCGTATAAAATCAGAAGGGCGCAAACTGGGGCGACAGTTCGGCTGCAAAAACAAAAAACATATTTTGGACGGGCAGGAAGAAAAAATAATCGGCCTTTACAAAAAAGGCATTCCCAAAACCAAAATAGCCCGAATGATGGGCGTCAGCAGCAAAACGATTTATAATTTCTTTACGTCTATGCCGGGCTGACCAGACAAAAAAGAGGAAAAACAAACGAACGTTTATTTTTCCCGGATCACAAAACGCAATATAATCATAAAAAAAAAAAAAAAAAGCCGTTTTTATAAAGTATTTTCTA
>CALXTP010000030.1 GCA_944391435.1 uncultured Alphaproteobacteria bacterium
AAGCGCGAATATGCCTGCGGCGGCGAACGGCGAAACCGCAACGGCAGAAAACGCAGATGAACCCAAAACGGCTTTTGCCAAGATGAAGGCGTTTGTGCGCAAAGCCGTTGACTGTTGTATTGAATAATATAAGGAGATAAAAATGTATCGTTTTTTTGTTTTGCTTGCTGCGACCTTATTTTTAGGTGCCAATGCTCAAGCAGATGAAACTCTGGACAGTAATAAAATCTATTTCTTTTCTTACGACGGCTGCCCTTACTGCCGCAAGGCGGAAGAACATATTGCCCAAAAACAGATGAACCTTAATATGGAAAAGGTTGATATTTATAAGCCCGGCGGCATGTATTTGTTTAAACAATGTGCGCAAAAATTTAACCTGGGACGCAATGTCGGCACACCTTTGTTTTGTATGGGGGACACCTATCTTATGGGGTGGTCGGAAGAAAATCAGAAGCAATTTGATGAGCTTAGCCGCAAATTTCAAAAATAGGCCTATTTCCCCCGGTTTTCGAATCGGGGGATTTTTGTTGCAAAAAAGTTTGTCCGCTTATATAATGGCTGGCAGATTATGTACGGAGTTTACCATGCAAGAACAGCTGCCGATTGAAATTATGAAGAAAGCCGTGCGGGGTATCAGTTATATTTCCCATCCGCTCAGATTGCGGATTTTGGAATATCTTGACGTTAACGGGGCTTCTTCCGTGTCGGCCATTACCAAAGCACTTCATGCCGAACAGGCGGTTATTTCGCAAAGTTTGAAAAAAATGCGTGAAAATAATCTTGTTAAAACCACGCGGCGCGGCATTTTTGTTTATTATGATATTTGTGAAGAGTACCCTGCCAGCATTTTTGTCTGCCTGCGCAAACTTTATGCCTACATGACAGACTGTTTTTTCTTTCTGCAAGACGGGGTTAAGGCTATGCTGCCGGCTGACTATACCATGATGACGGCAAACCGGATGAAACTGTTTGCCCATTATGACAAGATGCGAATTTTGGAATGGCTGACCCTTTACGGCAAACAAAATGTTACCGAAATCGTTAATGGAATCGGGCTGGAACAGCTTAAAGTTTCCCAATTTTTAAAAAAACTGAGAGATGACGGTTTTGTTATTGCTGAAAAACAAGGGCGGTTTGTTTATTATGATATCACGGACGGCGTTCATAAAACCTGCATCCAATGTATTCACAAAAGATATGACAGCTTGGCCAACAAAGCCGATTTTTAGCTTTCTTCCGCTTGCAATATGCGGTAAATTGCGGCCGATATTTGCGCAATTATTTCGGCATTGGCTTTGTCGCTTTCGGAAGAATCGGATACCATTACCGCCAAATAATATTTAACTGCGCCGGATTGGATTATCGCAACGTCATTGTCGGCAATTTTTATACCGTTTTTTAACCGCGATGAAGAACCTGTCTTATGCTTTACGGATACCTCGGGCGGCAAATATTTTTTTATTTTATCGGCTCCGGTTGCCGTTTTGCCCATAATATATGCCAATTCCCGATGTATTTCCGCCGAAAAGAGCTTCTTTTCATCTATAAGACGCAATAAAAGGATTATTTCTTCCAACGGCGCCCGATTGGCATATTGCAGATTTATATCGCGATTCATTCCGGTTTCGTCAACAACGATTTCCGTTTGCAACAACCCTATTTGATGTGCATAATTTTCAACCTGTTTTATGCCGCCCAACCACTTGATTAAAATATCGCAGGCGTTGTTATCGCTTTCGGCCACCATATAATACAGCAACTCGCGCAAAGAAAAATCGTGCCGGTCCGGCCCGTATTTTTGCAGCATAGGGCTGTATAAATCCCGATTCATATCTGTTTTTGCTACCTGTATCGCCTTTTCCAGGGGGATATGGCTTTTATCCGCTTTATCCAGAACAGCGGCGGCAACATGCAACTTGAACACACTTAACAAAGGATATTTGCGATCCGCATTTTGCCAATGTATTCCCGGCGCCGCTACAGCAACGCCTATATCAGCTTTCTTTCCCTCTGATGCTTTTTCAACAATTTTTGCAAAATTTGCAGATATCCCCTTATTAAAATTTTGCCCGAAAGCCTGGCCGCTCAATAGAAACAACACAAAACCGGCAGCCAACAAATTATAAAATTTCATTTCACATCTCAAAAACAAAGGTTTACGGCAACATCCCGAAAAATACAGCCTAAATAAAAAAGAAACCATTTCTTTACAGAAACGGTTTCTTACAGTGGCTCCGACTGTTGGGCTCGAACCAACGACCAATCGGTTAACAGCCGATTGCTCTACCACTGAGCTAAGTCGGAATATTACTGGAGGCCGGTACCGGAATTGAACCGATGTACAAGGATTTGCAGTCCTCTGCATGAGCCACTCTGCCAACCGGCCAACTCAAAGTACCAACGTCAACGTGGTAAGCTGTATATATACATAAAAAATTTTGTACGTCAACATCTTTTTTTTATTTTGTGCATTTTTTTATTTGTGCATTATCTTTTTTTTGATTATCCTTCGTGCAAAGTTTTGATAACATGGGAAAGTAATTGTCAGGAGAATGTAAATGAAGATAGCTGTTGCTTCCGATCATGCCGGTTTTGAAATGAAAGAATTTATCTGCCGCTTTTTGCAAAATGAGGGATATCAGGTGCTCAATCTCGGTACCGATGACTGTTCTTCGGTTGATTATCCGACTTTTGCCGATAAAGAGGCCAAAGCTTTGCTCAACGGACAAGCCGATTTGGGAATTTTGGTCTGCGGCACGGGAATAGGCATTTCCATCCGCGCCAACCGGTATAAAGGTATCCGGGCGGCTCTGCTTTATTCCGATGAAGTTGCCGAGATGGCAAAAAAACATAACAATGCCAATATTCTTGTGTTTGGAGGCAGAACAATGTCCCAAGATGACGTTGCTAAAAGAATCCGCCTTTTTTTGACAACAGAATTTGAGGGCGGCCGCCATCAAAAAAGAATTGATTTGCTTGATGCTGCGCTTTAAAGGGGTTTTTATGGAAAATTTGAAAAGTTTTGACGCCGATATATATGCGGCAATTGAAGGTGAGTTTGAACGCCAACAAAATAATGTAGAATTGATTGCTTCCGAAAATATTGTTTCCAAGGCCGTATTGGAGGCTCAAGGGTCTGTCCTGACAAACAAATACGCCGAAGGTTATCCCGGCCGGCGCTATTACGGCGGCTGCCATTTTGTTGATGAGGTTGAACAAATTGCCATTGAGCGTTTGAAACATCTTTTCGGAGCAGAGTTTGCCAATGTTCAGCCACATTCCGGTTCACAGGCCAATATGGCCGTATTCGGCGCACTGCTTAGACCGGGCGATACCATTTTGGGCATGGGGCTTGATGCCGGCGGGCACCTTACCCACGGGGCAAAAGTTTCCTTTTCCGGAAAATGGTTCAATGCCGTATCGTACGGCGTTACTCGCGAAAGCGGCCTTATTGATTATGAACAAGTACTGGATATGGCGAAACATTATCAACCGAAACTTATTATTGCCGGAGGTTCCGCTTATCCGAGGCAAATAGATTTTGCTAAATTCCGGGCTATCGCGGATACCTGCGGGGCTTTTTTGATGATTGATATGGCCCACTTTGCCGGATTGGTTGCCAGCGGATTGTATCCGAATCCCCTGCCCTTTGCTGACGTGGTAACATCTACGACCCACAAAACGTTGCGCGGTCCCCGAGGCGGCGTCATTCTTACCAATAATGCCGATATTGCCAAAAAAATTAACTCCGCTGTGTTTCCCGGAATGCAGGGCGGTCCGCTGGAACATGTTATCGCAGCTAAGGCCGTTTGTTTCAAAGAGGCTTTAAGCGATGACTTTCGTGAATATTCCAAACAGGTTATAGCCAATGCCAAAGATTTGGGCGAAGTTTTGACCGAACGGGGCTTTAAACTTGTTACGGGCGGAACAGATACGCACCTGCTTTTAATAGATTTGACACCAAAGAATCTTAACGGGAAAGAGTTAACCGAAGCTTTGGAACAAGTCAACATTACGGCCAATAAAAATGCCATTCCGTTTGACCCACTGCCACCGACAGTTACTTCGGGCATTCGCCTGGGGACGCCGGCCGGTACGACACGAGGTTTTAAGGAAAATGAATTTCGGATTATCGGCCAGGCTATCGCCGATGTTGCCGATGCCATGCATAATCCCGAACGAGAAAATGTTTTTTCAGGCGTGCGGAGAAAAATAGCTGACCTGACAAGAGATTTTCCCATCTATAAAGATTAAATGCCCTTTTGCAGATATGCTTTTAATTTGGAGCGCAGCCGTTGTTTATCTTCTTTGGACACACGGTAAGAGTCGCAGATTTTGCTAATGCTTTTGCGCATAACAAACAGGTCGTTTGTTTTGGTAAACAGAAAATCTTCCGTGAGTTGCGGATATTTGACATATGCGACGAAAAGAAACCAGGCTGCCGCCATCTTGTCATAAAAGCCTGCATATTTTTGCCGGGCAAGTTTTTGCAAAATCTCCGACAGATACGGCGGGCAAATATAATATGTCAGCGCCAGTACATAAAAAAAACGAATCTGATATTCTTTTCCGCTGCCGGCACAGACTTTCAACCCGTCAAAATATTTTTTCGGATTTTTTTTGACTTCTTTCAAATCAGCGCAAAAAATATCGCATACAGCCCAATTTTTTATGTACGGTATAAAATCTTTTATGGCTTGAATTTTTGAATCCACGGGCTTTTTTATTCCTGCCAGCAACATGGCATACAATAATTTCTCTTCATGATACTGCAATAGCGCCGGCGAAACGGATAAATATTGCTCTGCGGAACGGTCACGCAGCATTTGTTTTGCCAGACGGCGCAATGCGGGGATGCGCACGCCCAATACCAACGTTTCGGGAGGCAGCAGTTTTGCCGAAAAATCTCTATAAGCTGCGTCAGCTTCTTCTTGCAATATCCTTATAATTTCAGTAGGCATTCCGCTCTATATCTTTCAGATACATGATGGTTTCCCGTTCTAATTTGGAGGCGGCATCTTCATCACAGACATAAATACCGTGCCGGTGCATCTGCAAAGCGCTGACTGCCCAACGATGATTAACGCTGCCTTCAATTGCCGCTTTGGTGGCTTCGGCTTTGGCGGCACCGGTTGCCAAAATCATTACTTCCTTGGCGTTCATAACCGTTCCCGTTCCGACCGTCAACACCGTATGCGGCACTTTGGTTATATCATTTCCAAACAACTTGGCTTTAGCCTGCATGGTTCCGGTGGTTAAAGTTTTGACGCGGGTATACGAATTTAATGAAGAAAAAGGTTCGTTAAAAGCGATATGGCCATCAGCGCCGACACCGCCGACAAATAAATCTATCCCGCCCTTTTGCCGAATCGCCAGTTCAAAATTGGAACACTCTTTTTCATAATTTTTGGTGCGCCCGTCCAAGATAAAAATATTTTTTTCTTTACTGTCTACATGATTGAGCAAATATTCATTCATATAGCTGCGGCAACTTTGCGGCGCATTCTTTTCCAGACCGATAAATTCGTTCATACAAAAAATGACAATATTGGCAAAAGACAATTTTCCGTTCCGATTCAGCTCTACCAGCTTTTTATACATTCCCTTCGGGGTATCGCCCATCGGCAATCCTAAGACAAACGGTTTTTCCGGGGTCGGACGCATACGGTTTATCCGATATGCGATATATGTCGCCGCCCAGTCGGTTACGTCTTCATAATCTTTTTTTATTATCACCCGCATGGCTTTTCTCCTTTATTTTTTTCCATGTTTATCATACCTAAGCATTGGTAAACTTTTTGCTAATGCTTATCCCTGTATTCATAGGTTTTTGTACGCGGATTGTAGCGGCAATCATAGCTTTGATATTCCGGTTTCAGAATATACAAATCATCCCGGTTCAAAGGTATGTACATTTCCTCCAGCAAGTGGGAACTTATCCAATGTATCGGATATTTTCCGATGTCGCCGCGATACTCGCGATATGTATCATAATAGTTTTTGCCATAAATAATTTTCGGGCGGTATTTTCTAATCAGCGTTTCCAAATCGGCTGTCGGGCGAATGCCGATCGTGGCAGCAATAACATCTATCTGCCCTTTTAAATTCCATATAAAATCAATATCCTTATTAAACAAATTGTATCCGATACGATAACCGTTTACAACATAGTCGCAAGGGTTTGTCAGACGTAAAACCAGCCCCGCCGCACCATATTTATAATCATCTCCGACCGTTATCCTTTGGCGATAAATGTTTGCATATATTCCCCCAAGAATAATAAAATACCCGGCAAAAACGAGAGCTACCCACTGCCTCTTTTTTATCAGCTCCGAAGCGGCAACCCCGGCCATAACCGAAGACATAACGTGTAAAAACGCAAAGTAATAAACAAACGGCGTGAAATAATACATGCGGATGATATACTCTGCGGCAAAAATAACCGCTGTCAATTTTAAATACAGGCTGCCTGCATACACATAGCGCGCCAAGGCAAAAAATGCCAGAAGCAGAGGCACGGTCATTTCATAACTCGGATGAATAAAACGGCGCGTATAAAATACCTCCGGTATATGCGAATTCAGTTCAAAGTTAGCTTTCAGATACATAGATAATGAATCTTCATGATACAAAAAAGCTAAAAAGGCAATATAAACAAGCACCGGCAAAAGCGCCGCGCTTAAACAATCCGACCACGACATTTTTTTGGCATAAAGCAGCCACAAAACTATCAGGCCGATGCAAAAAATCAACAATGCCGCTTTTTGTGTGAACATAAATGCCGCAAACAGCAATAAATATGATATTACCAAAAAATACAGTTTTTTATTTTTTAAGTAGCCAAACAAAAAATAAACGCCGGCCACCAAGGCAAAAGCCATAAAATTATCCGGTTTAAAATCCTTGTTATAAAGGCTTTCCTGCGGCAAAGCACAAAAAGCCGCAGCTATCACCCCGCCGAGACGCCCGGTTAAAAAATCTTTGTGCAGGCGATAGATAAAAAACAAAGTCAAAGCAAATACGGTTACCGTTACCATATTAACGGCATCTACCGCACGAAGGCTGTATTCATAATACCCCACAAAAGGCGCACCGACATACCAAAGCAAAGGATTATGATGTTGAAAGAAATCTTTATAGGGTATCTTTCCTTGCCACACCAGCCATGATGTGTGTACATGCTCTAACGTATCGCCATCCCCCGAACCGCTATATATCACAACCCAATAGAGCAAGGACACGCAAAAAACGAGATATAAACTTATCAATGCGCCAGATATTGTCCGGAGATTAAATTTCATGGCAAGCGGCTCTCCTTATAAAAATAGTCCCAGCTGTCGGTGGCAGCATTATATTTGCAACGCCGCTTGTTTTGATATTCGGGTTTTAGAATAAATATGTTAACAAACAACGACTGGTCATAATATTTATCACGCAAATCCTGCCGTATAAGATGAACGGGCACGTCTATGTGTTTTTGATGCAGGCGCTCGTTCCAATACGGACCGGTATAGATGATACGCGGCAGGTATTTCTGCACAGCTTCATTTAAATCCGGCAGCGGTGCCAAACCTATCTTATTGCCGATAACATCAAGCTGACCGTTCAAATTCCAGTAATATGTCGCATCTTTAGAGAAGATTCCATACGTCAGGCCATAACCGTTAAGAACGACATCACAACGATTAGTCTGCTCTAAGACATATTTCGGCGTAACATAGCGATAATAGCCGGGAGCCAACTTGTTTTGCCGGCAATAGTCATAAAAAAACATACATCCGGCAAGCGACAACCCCAAAAGCAACCATGAGGTACACGGCCATTTTGTTACCATATGCCAAGCCAACGCACCAACAAGAATTGCGTTAAATATCTGCATTTGGTAATAATAGTGGCGATCCAGAGAAAAATAAAACAAGCGTTGCACCGCCTCCGAAAGCCATAGCAGACAAATTATTCTTGCAGCCGTATTGCCGCGGAATAACAAGTAGACACATCCCGCCAGCGCCAGACCGCTGACAACATAAAATTCAGGTTTTGTTTTTTCTACCAAACCGCTATATACGTCCGGAATATACAGATTAAAAATATAATTTGCCAGCCAGTAGCGCTCCAGCATATCATGCGACAAAAGCCAGAAGAAAAATAATATACTGCCAACAGCCGGAATTATCAGCGCCAAGAAGAAGTCTTTCAGGACAATCTGCTTTTTCAGCAACAGCCAAAGAACAACCAACCCTACAAAAAGCAGCAGAAAAATGACTTTTTGCATAAATAAAAAAGCAACAAAAAAACTTGCAAACGAGCCAACCAGCTGCCGCGCTCTTTTTTGCTCCAAATATGCGAAAAATTCATACAGGCCCAACATGAAAAACAAGACCATGTAATTATCCGGGCGAAAATCCTGCCCGCTCATTATGATGTAGGACGGAAAAACAGCAGCTATGCCCAACAGCCCGGCGTACGTGCTTATGCATATAAACCGGCGGATAATTTGCGCCGTCAGCAAAAGCGTAATAAACATCACCAGCGTTGAAACCACGCGGACAACGTCAAACAAAATCAAATCATAGGCAAAAAAGCGAGCAAGCGGCGCAAATATATACCAAAGCAACGGGTTGTGATGTTGGAAAAAATCTATATACGGAACTTTTCCCTGGCTGACGAGCCAAGCCGAATGCAAATGTTCCACATCATCCCCGGTCATCGGCTGATGATTGAACAACAGCCAAAAGGCCGCAAACATCCCTGCAATTATTTGTATAAGAAAAGCCGCTTTCGGCAAACTGCTGCAAAGAAATTTTGAAGCCGCCTTTTTTTCCGGTTCTGACATTTATCCTCCATCTAATATTAGCGGATAACCGCCGAAACGCTTGTTTTTTTTATGGCTCTAACTTTCCGATGCAGAAGACCCCGAAGAGGTGTTGTCACTTTTTGCTTCCGGCGGAATGACATCCGGCAATGTACCAATGGCCTTTTTGCGTTTCAATTTATTTACAAATTTAATTGAACGCTGGGCATCCCATTTCTTTTTTCCTTCTTCGCGCTGGAAAATATGTTTATAAATCTCTATAGCCTGGTCAAACTCGGATAACTTGGTCAGACAGGAAGCCAGCCCGTCATACAGTTTATGATGGTAACGACCGTCAACCAGATTTTTTGCCTTGTTATAACACTTCAGAGCATCTTTGAATTTGAACATTTTTTGGTATACAAAGCCGATACTAATCCAGGCTTGGATTTCCGTACTGTCTATATTTAAGATTTTTGTAAAACATTTCAGAGCCGAATCGTTATCGCCCATCAGCTGATAAGTAACACCTATGCCGTTCCACGCCTTTACGTTACTCTTATCCTGAGCCAAAACTTTTTTGAAATAGCCGATTGCACGTTCATACTGCTTTAACTTTTGCAATGTTACGGCAATACTTAACAAAGTCTGCGGATGTTTGGGATCTATCTGATAAGCTTGTTGTAAAACATCTAAGGCTTCCTTGAACAAAAACATATGTTGCAAAGCGATTGCCTTGCCATTTAAAGCCTCCAGAGAAGTCGGGTCATTTGCGAAAGCCTGTTCAAAGCAGGCAATAGCCTCTTTGTACAGCCCGCGCATACTAAGTGTCACGCCCTTATTATTCAGCACCTCCACTGATTTCGGATTGATTGCCAGTGCTTTATCAAAACACTCTACAGCTTCGGTATATTTGCTCATCTTTTGATAAGCAAACCCTTTAGAATTTATTGCTTTCCACGAATCGGGCTGTTGAGCCAAAAACTCATCAAACTGAGCTATTGCCTCTCTGCACATCCCCGAATCCAAAAGTTCCTGCCCTCTTTTATAGGCATTATTGTCACTTAACTTAACCATACTCTTTACTCTACATAGTTTTACAAAATAATTCTGCTGCATTATATGGAACTTATTTTCCTTTTGTCAAGCAAAAAGATTAAAATTATTTGCGCCGTTTATCTACGACGGCACTTCGCCTGCGGCTTCCTCTTTCACTATTGACAAAAAATATCTTGTATGTTATTTTTTTGCTGTTTAATAGTTTTTATGTTTAACTTTTATTTTTTATCATTATGACAAAAAAGTTTTCTTTTTTCAAAAGACGGACAATGTTTCGCCTTTTGCAGCAGGAAAAGCAGCCTTATCTGCAAAAAGCATATCTGGCGGGAATAACTCTGAAACAGTTCAAAAAATTTTGCGAAACCAATGCAGCTAAAAATCTTTCGCAAGAGGTCTACGAGGTTCTTTTGGAAGAAGACGAAAGACCCAAGCTTGATTTTTATCTGCAAAGCAACCATGATTTTGATGCACTAAACCAGGCTATTATCGCCAAAGGCAATAAAAATGACGTTGTTGCTTTGTTTATAACACACGAATCGAACGGAAGCACTACCCTTAACTGTAGCCGGACGCGGCAATATGCTGAAACCCTTTTTAGTTCGGATGCTTATTTTATTCCGGTTATCAAACGGTTTGAGCTGCCTTGGGATTTATTACGCTGCCTTATTAAAAAAGGCAATGACCATCTGCTTTTGTGGTATTTCGGCGAAGGACTGCATCATTTAAATGAATATGAAGAGGGTGTATTTTTTTATACCGAAGGAAACGACCAGGCAAAAAAATATTATGTTACCCATTCATCATCCCTTTATGAAACAGCGCGCCTTTATGCCTTTAGGACACAGGACATGGATACCTGCCTCGGAATTATTGACGGTTATGGACCTTTCAGCGAGAGCGAATGTATCGCCATTTTTAACAGGCATCAGGAAAAACTGGTCAATGCATTGGTTGAAAAGCTGAACCACTGCAAAAACCAGGCTGGCAGGGTTTATAAAAAGAATCTGCCGCCCGAATGCGAAGTCATGTTGGTGCAAAGCGATTATGCGCAAGCCATCCTGGCGTATCTTTCCGGACGCAAACTGTGCGACCAAGCGGAAGAGGCCTTGATGATAACAAAAAAAGCTCCTTATATCCGGCAATACCTTAACGAGGGCCGGCTTGGCAAAGAAGGCTTATGCTCCATGGCTGCCGAATTGGTGTTGAAGCTCCAAAAGGAAGAAATTTCCCTTTTTTATCAAAAGTTCGGCTGGCCTTATACAAAGGAGAAAAAAATTATTGAATCCTGCGACCATAATGACATCAAGGATTATGTAGCCGAACATCCTCTGCATCCGATGAATGCAGCGGCGCTGTTAACTTCCAACTCTGCGGAAAATGCAATTTTTTACATTGACCGATATTATTCGTCACTGCCCAAAATTGCGATTGTTGCCTTGATGAAGCGCGGCAAGCCAAAAGTACAGCATTATTACGTCCAGCTTGCCATTAAAAACAAACAGCTTCTTCCGAAGGAAGCCGAAAAGTATTTTATGGCAAACGGAAATCAGGATGATATTTTGCAGTACATACAAACATGCGTTACCCAATGCCTGTGGGCTTCTTCCGTTGTTGAGCTGCTTAACCGGAAGAATTCAGAATTAACTGATGCTTATTTTGCCAAATTCGGTTTTGCCGATTGCGATTTGACATTGTTTGCCCAAGAGGGAAAGTTCCAAGCTTTGCAAACTTTTTTTGATGCCGGCTATAAACTTCCGCCCGACGGGGAAATCGCTTTAATCCAGCGAGCAGAAAAAAACACCAAAGAAGGTACTCTTCTTACCTATTATTTTTTCTGCTTTGATTTGTCTCCCCAGGGTGAAATTGAGCTGCTCAAAACAAAGCACGTTGAAGACCATGTTTCTCTTTATTTAAGGAAATTTGACCTTTATGAGAAATCAGAAACTTTTATGATTACGGAAAAGCAAATGAGCCGCATAAAATTGTATACGGAATATCACCCTTTGTGTGCAGAAGCATGCAACCTTTATGCCGCCATTTATTAGCCATGATTATTAACCATGTTTTTAACCGCCGCCTTTCAGAGCGGCGGTTTTTTATTGACAAAATGCGACCGGACGACTATCTTCCTCCCAGCAAATTAGTTTTATGTTTCATTATTAATTTTTTACTTTTATGAAAAAAACAATTAAAAATCCGCCACTCTTTATGACTTGGCTGGAAGTTTTGAAATTCAGGCTGAATCCGTCGCACGAAATTCCTGCCGGGCATCATGCCAATCTGGTTTTGCCTTGCGGCTGCCTCCCAAAGGATTTTGCATATTATATGCGGAGAGGAAATTCTCTTACCGATGAGGCGGTCCTAAAAATGACGGAACAATCGCCATCCAAGCTCAGCTTGTGGTTGCGGTATAGTTATCCGGTGTGTTTGAGCAGCCCTCTTGAAGATGCCCTAATCCAAAAAATTGGCGTTTTTAAGCTGTTGAAAAACGGATTTATCTTGTCGGAATCTGCTACCAAATCTTTGTTAACCGCAGAAAATGCCGATGCGGTTTATCCGTATGTGTCTCATCTGACATTTAATAAAGAAAATGAACGTGTTCTTTTATCTTTAAAAAACGTCAATCTGACCATTGCGTATTTGACGCTGCAACCGCTTCTGTCAAAAGAGAATCGTGATTTGCTGTTGCTGTATGATGATTATGCGGTTTACCTGGCATTTGTAAAAAATAATTTTTTTGACACTGCTTTGGTACAAGCTATCATCGCCCAAAAGCCGGCGATTATTTTAAACATTATCCTAAAAGAGTTCAACTGGTTTTCTACGGAAGAAGAAATTCTGGTTATCAGAAGAGACGATGCCGAGATGTTTAATATCTTAATGGCAAACAGACCGTTATCCGATGAAGGAATTGTTTATCTGGCACAACATGGTTCCGACCTTCTGTTTGGCGAATGGTGCCAATACGAACACGGGGCTCCCTTTGATGCAAAGGCAGATGCCGTGTATGAGCGCCTTTTTTTGCCGCAAAACCATGATAAACTCGTTGCTTATCTGGAAAAGTTTTATTTGCCGGGAAAATATGAAATCAGGCTGCTTGAATCAGAAGACACGGAATTAAGCAAGGCTTATTTGGAATCCCTTACTTTTTTTGAACCGGAAACCATAGCTTGGGCTTTGGACCATGAAGATTTGGCTTATGCACGGTTTATTTTGGACCACGCGTCCGATTACGGGCCTATCGGCGAGGCTAAGCTATTTCAGGAAAAGACCGCCGGACAGATTGAGCAATATCTGAGCAAGCACACGCCCGGCCCGTTTGGACAGGCTTTGTTGTTCAAATACGCCCCCAAGGAAGTGGTGCTGGAACATCTGGCTGACAGTGTTCCTGATACGCCGGCGCAAACGGCGTTGTTGCAGCGCGGCGATATTTCGCTTATCAAGGCTTTTACGGATAATGGCAATATTTTTGACATTGAAGCTCTGTCAGTTATGCTCCGCCTGATGCCGGAAGATTTTATTCTGCACTATTTTCAAATATTGCAGGATATGTCTTTTCTGTATCTCTATGACGAAAAAAATGATGATACCATCTGCGGTCTTGATATTCTTTATCATCGCGGATTTTTCAAAGCAGCAGACTTTGTGGTTCAACACGGTCAGCTGAGCAATGCCGATGAAACGGCGCTAATGGCTTATGGTTCGCGGGAAAGCGTCAAGATGTTTTTGCAAGGCGGCTCAATCTGCCTTTCAGCGCAGCTGGCTCTTATCCGGCGAGGCGATGTAGATTTAATCTTGGAGTTTTTTAGCGTCTTAACACCTTGTGAAGAGGTGGAAATTGCACTGTTAAATCTCGGCGAAATTAAACCGGTATGGCTCTATCAGACGACACACGGTTTTATTTCCAATGAAGGCGCGCGGCTTCTGGATTTATGATTTTTACAATGAAAGGCTCCTCTCGCCAGGAGCCTTTTTTGTTGACAAAATTGATTAAACTGCTATATTTCTTTCGTGTTATATTAAAATTATGTTTTACTACTTAAATATCTTTATGTATGAAAGAAGAAAAGAAAGAAGAAAAATTTTTTAGCTCCGATAAAGCTAAGACGTTACGAAAAGCAAGATGGGCTTTTTTGCTCAGCTATTGGTTTAACCGCCCGTTTCCGGCCGAATACCACCAAATGGCTGTTAATTTACAATGTTGTTCCGCGTACGGACTGGAAATATTGCTGCATAACCACATCCTTTGTCCCGAAGCCGAGCAGCTTATCGTTTACAAATTTGCCAAAACCAATCCTAAGCTGGTTTTGGATTATCTGCTCAAAAAAAAATACAAGGTTGGAGATATGTTGTTAAAACTTGTGCAACTGCGGGCTTATTCGGTTTTGCAACCATATTTTGAGACCAAACAGCAAACTCATCTCAAACCTGAATGTTTTTTGCCACTGGCAGCCTGGACGTACATTATAGACACATGCGATGAGGATATGTTGAAGGCTGCCTTAGAAGGCTATGCCGATGTTCCTCCTGCCGGTATTATCCAGATGTTACGAGACAAGAAGTATAGTATGTTTGAAACATATTGTAAACTAAAGCCCTATAACAGCAGACAATATCTTTATACCGAAGAAATAAATCTGCTGATTTGCTGTGATCATATTCCGACTCTGGAAACAGCTGCCGCAACTTTTTGTTCCGTTCCTTGTCTTGTGGCTTTGGCGCAAAAGAACCAAAAGGAATTTTTACATCTTTTTTTCACCAAACATTCTCTGGACGACGACACGCAACTTGAACTCATCAAAACCCGAAACAAAAGTCTGATTGCCTGCTATATTCAACACAATGTTTTGAGCCTGCCGGCATTAAAGCTTTTGGTGCAGTACAAATTCAAAGATTTATTAAAACTGCATTACCAAAAACACGGCATTCCCGAGGAACTTTTAGCATATCAGGCAAATTTGCGCAGTTTTGAAATTTTTATCGGAATTGAAAAGAATGATTAAAAAAAGCTCCCTTCTGCGGGAGCTTTTTTTAATCTAATACATGCAATACCTGTTCGCAAATTTCTCTGGCTTCTATGTTGTCCACGCTGTATATTTTCGGAGCAAAACCGAAAGGATATCCGGCATATTGCGGCGCGTTGTACAATAACCAATACAGTTCCAGAGAAATAAACCCACCATAGCACTTTGCCAGCATTTGAACAGCGCGGGAGGCACCATGAAAAACAAATTTCCTTTTTTTGATTGCCGTCGGATATTCCACCAACACCTGCAAATCCTCATCGGAAATCTTTGCCGCATATTTCGCTCCGGCAATATATGCTGCCGCACCCAACTCGTCCCGACACCCTATGTATTGGAAATACATAAAGTCCTGCCATTTAAAATTCAGACTGACATGCATATGCTCTTCCAAGTAGTCCTGAAAGATTTTCTTTTGCGCGTCTTTTACCATAATTTCTATATTTTAATTTGTTAATAATCTTTTTATCGTTTTCAGAATACGCTTTTTCTTTTTTTTGTCAATTATTTTATATTTCGGAAGTAATCCTTTCTTTTTTGACTTTTAAAACCATATTGTATATTCTGCTTTATACTTACCAAACCGGAGCATACAAAATGCAACAGCTCATTTTTAAAATTACGGCCATTATCGGAGGGTTATGCCTTTTATACCTTTTCGGACTTTATTTTTTGCAAAAATTTTTTATTTTGTTTCCGGATAAGAGTTACATATCCCCCCGCGAAGCCGGAGTGCCGCTTTTTCGGGAAATTTATTTTACGGCCGGCGACGGTTCTCAAATCATGGCTTGGTATGCCAAAGGAGACGATGATAAGCCGGCACTCTTGTTTTTTCACGGAAACGCCGGGCAGATTGCGACTTTTGCCATGCAAATGGCACCGTTTCTTGCCGCCGGATATTCGGTTTTTATGCCGGAGTACCGGGGATTTGCTTCTACCAAAGGCTCTTTTTCACAACAAAATGTTTATTCCGATGCCCTGGCAGCATACGATTTTTTACATCAACAGCTCGGACATAATGATATTGTCGCTTACGGCTATTCCATGGGGACGGCGGCAGCTGCTCCGGTGGCGGCAGAACGCCCCGTATGCGGGTTGGTTTTAATGGCTCCTTTTTATTCGCTTAAAAAACTTGTCGGGGAAAAACCAGTGCCGGCGGCAACATTGGTTTTGGCTGATGAAATGCCCTCTTACCTTTTTATTGAGCGCTACAAATCGCCCCTTCTTATCGTTCACGGTGCCGAAGACAAGCTTATTCCACCGCATCATGGACGAGACCTGTATCAGGCTTGCCCGGCAAGGGATAAAAAATTAAAAATCCTGGAAGGGCAAAGCCATAATGCCTTGTTTTTTGAAAATAAAGGACGTAAGGCTGTATTAGACTGGCTGTCCGGATACCGGGCAAACAGCCTTTAGAATGCCGACACCGACAATCCTTTTTTCCAATTTTGCTCAATCTGTTCCAAAGAACGCCCTTTTGTTTCAGGGATATAACGCCAAGTATAGAACAAGCTGAAAATACCGACGACACCAAATATGGCGAAGGTTGCGCTTTCGCCGATTGAAGCCAACAATGTCGGAAAAACAAGTGCAACGATGAAATTGAAGACAAAATTTGACATCGTAGCAATGCTCATGGCCGTTCCGCGCACGGCAAGCGGCATAATTTCGGAAATCAAAATCCAGGCTATCGGCCCAAGGGAAAACGCAAAACAGGCTATAAACGTTACGATGCTGCCGACGGACAGCCATTTTGTATCATATCCGTACGCGCTGCCCAGCCAAAATGATGCCGACAATACAAACAGGCTGAGCGTTATTCCCGAAAGCCCCGCATATAATAAAGGTTTGCGCCCCACGCGGTCGGTAAAGAAAATGGCGACAAAAGTCATGGCAAAATTTACCACACCGACACCGACCGAGGCATACAAAGCCCCGATATTATCCGTAAAGCCGGCAGCCTTGAAAATTGTTGCCGCATAGTAAATGATGGTGTTAATGCCCGTGCAGATCTGGATAAACATAACGGCTATGCCAACCATTATCGGGCGCAACATCCAAGATTCAAAAATTTTCTTTTGTTTGCTCTCGCTTTGACGCAGGGTTGACTTTATTTCCCTTACCTGGGCATCGGCATCACTTTCAGGCTCAATTTTGCGGAAAATTTCTTTTGCTTCATTTTCCCGGCGGCGGCTAATCAGCCACCGCGGCGTATCGCCGAGAAAACTGATGCCTACCAACAAGATGACCGCCGGTATCAGCCCCGCGCCGAGCATCCATCGCCAGTTATGTTCCGAAAGGGCAAAAATGCGGTTAATCAGATAAGAAAACAAAATTCCGGCCGTAATTGCCAACTGATACAACGATACCAACATGCCGCGAACCTTTTGCGGCGATAATTCCGACAAATACAGCGGAATTACAAAATTGACCATTCCGATAGCCAGACCGAGAATCATCCTTCCTGCTACCAGCCAACCAATGCCCGGTGCCAGCCCGCACAAAACAGACCCTACGGCAAAAACGGCAGCTGTGGCAACAATAACTTTTTTGCGACCGTAAATATCGGCTAAAACTCCATTAACCGCCGCGCCGGCAACAGCGCCAACCAGAGCCGAACTGACAACCCATCCCTGAGCCAAGGTACTGAGCGGCCAGGTTTCATTGATGTAGAGCAAAGCTCCGGAGATGACTCCGGTATCAAAACCCGATAACAGTCCACCCAATGAGGCAACCGAGGCTATAACATACAGTAAAAAATGTTTTATACGGGGCTTCTTTACAATTGTTGCAGCAGGCATGGCTTTTCCTTTCCGTTTTATCTTTTGGTTGGTATGATAGCATTAAATTGCTTAAAAAGACTTAACCACGACAGCGGTTAAACAAAATTCCGCTTTGCCGTTTTATGTGCCGTAATAAAATATTAAATAATCGCTTTTATTATGTTTTTATTCTTAATTTACTTTAAAACCGTCCCGGGAACATGAAAAATTTTGATGATTATATGGCTATAGCCTTAAATAACGAAAAAAAGGCCCTTCGTATTATTGAGCAAAGCTTGATTATTCCGGCGTGGGAAAAAGCCGGCGCCAAGGTCAACCTTATCGGCTCGCTGAAAACCAGAACGCTTGCCAAACATCTTGACATTGATTTTCATATTTATACACCGGAACTTAATATCGCCCGAAGTTTTGCCGTTATGGCACAAATCGCAGCAAATCCCTATATCAAGCATATAGAATTTACAAACCTTGCCGACACGGACGAATGTTGTTATGAGTGGCATGCCCGGTTTGAAGATTGTGATAAGGCATTATGGCAAATTGATATGATTCAAATCCTTTCCGGCTCTAAATATGACGGATATTTTGAAAAGCAAGCCGAAAATATTACGGCGGCAATGACCGAAGAGATGCGGCGGACCATCTTGCACCTGAAATTTGAAACGCCTGATAATTTGCACATTGCAGGAATCCAATATTGCAAAGCCGTTATACAAGATGGCGTTCGGGATATGAGCGGGTTGAAAAAATGGCTGGCTCAACATAACCGGACCGGCATTATTGCCTGGTAGAACTTTTTTATCCTTTTCTAAAAACTATGGCTTTACGATGCACTTATCTTGCAAACATCTATCCATTCCGGATTATTTACCAGATGTTCCAATTCTTCCGGCGTTACCTCTATGGCGCTGTTTGAACTGCCGCAAGCCGGAAATACGGTTGAAAACCTTTTTAGGGATATATCCAGATATATACGGACATTTTCAGGAACGGCAAAGGGGCAGACCCCGCCGACGGCATGGCCGGTGCGCACTAAAGTTTCTTCTGCCGACAGCATTTTGGCTTTGGTTTGAAAGAAATTTTTATATTTGCCGTTATCTATCTTACAATCGCCGGCGGCAACGATTAAAATTGTTTCACCTTTTACATCAAACGCTAACGTTTTAGCTATCCGGCAGGGTTCGCAGGACAGGGCTGCCGCTGCCAAGGTTACAGTTGCGCTGGATACTTCAAATTCGCGAATCCGCGAATCGGCATTAAAATGCTGCAGATATTGGCGAACTTGCGTTATACTCATATTTTTATCTCCGTTTTGTTTTTATTCCTGTCTTTTTTTAATCTGCTTAAGCTAAAAATTCCTTAATTTGTCCAAATGCTTTTCTCCAAAACGATTTGTTTCTTTTCCAAAATTGGAATTTGTTTTGGCATATGCGAAAAGGGCGCGTCGCCGCACCCTTTCTGCATATTCCGCTTCTTGATACCAATTAACGTTTGGAGAACTGGTAAGAACTTTTTATTATTATTTTTCAATATATTACATAATCAAAAATTCTTATGTGAATATTGTGTGAATTATATTTTGAATTATAAAATTGGTTAAATAAACAGAAGAGACTCCTTACACAACTTTATTGAACTTTTTTTATACAATTATAATGTTTTTCATCAACAGTTTTAATAAACTCAAATAACTCATTAATCTCTTTTATATATTTTATTATACAGTTTTCAAGCATTCAAAAAGAATGTATTATGTAATAAACTTGACTTATTATTAAACATATCATATATTAACTTTACATCTATGTTAAAAATTTGCAAAGAATGGTGTTTATATGCTGATAAGTTTTAAATTTAGCAATTACAAAAGTTTTAAGGATGAAGTTGAATTTTCTATGGAGCCATTAACCAATAATGGAGAAGTAGATAATATAATAGAGACAGGTTATAAAAAATCTCCTGTTGTTTATAGAACATCTGCAATTTTTGGAGCTAATGCTTCAGGAAAATCAAGTTTTATTCATGCTGTTT
>CALXTP010000031.1 GCA_944391435.1 uncultured Alphaproteobacteria bacterium
TGCAAGGCAACGGTTTTGTCTGCTATTTCAAAGCAACCAACAAGGCGGCTGATAAGCCATGTTTCCAGCGATAAAATGATGCTGCTTAGAAGAAAGATAATGCAAAAAAGAATAAACAGTTTTTTACATTTTTTAAGGTTTTTTAAGATAAGTGCGCTAATAGTCATATTTATAATATCTCTAATTGTATGGATTTGTATGATAATGCGGCGTGTATAGCACAAAAAATAACTTTTGTCAACATTTTTCAGGAAACGTAAATGAAAAAAGTGCTTTTATTAGTGATTTTGGCAGTTGCCGGTGTTGCGGTGTGGCTGCTTGTATCTAAATTGGATTATGCGAAGATTGTTTTTGTCCTGCCTTCTTCCAGCCGTGCATCATCGCCGTATTATTATGATAAGGACGGAGATTTCTTTTTGGCACGGGATTTGCGTGCCGGATTTGAAAAGCTGGGTTATAAAGTGGAATACCGGTTTCGGGAGGATTATGACGATTTAAAGCTCGGAAATGCCGGCAATGTGTTGTATTTTAAGGGATATTATAATTTTGAGCATTTGCCGGCGGCAGATAAAGACGATGGACGCAAGCGCATATTATACCTCTATTATGTAGAGGGGCTGCATCAAGAGATTTTGCAAGAAGCAGATGTGGTGGCGAGTGCGTCGCGGAAGTTTATCAAAGAAGTTGTTGAGCCAGCCGGTATGCCTGCCGTGTATGTTCCACAGTTTACCAATCCGGACCGTTTTAAACCGGTTGCAGCAGAGGCTGATAAGGCTTATCCGGTGTTGTTTGTCGGTTCCGACCATAGCGGTTTTGGCCGGAAAAGCGTGGATTATGCCCAACTGGCCGGTGTTGATTTGAGCGTATTCGGAAAGTTTTGGGAAAAAAAGCTGTCTAATGAAGTCTTAAAAGGTGCATTTATTGAAAATGATAATCTTAATCGCTATTATGCCAGTGCCGGCATTGTGCTGAATGACCATCGCGAAGATATGAGTTATTACGGTTTTGTTTCCAACCGGATTTATGATGTTACCGCATCTGGCGGGTTTATCCTGACCGATTATCTGCCGGAGATTGAAGAAGCATACGGCGACAGCGTGGCGACTTATAAAGATTATTATGATTTTAAGGATAAAATAGAGTTTTACCTGGCGCATCCGGAAATCCGTAAGGAAATGGCCGCACGGGCGCGTAAGATTACTTTGGAAAACTATACAAATGAAAAAGCGGCAAAAATCTTTGACGGCGTTTTTAAAAAGATAAAAAAATGAAAAATCTTTTTTACCATGCTTGATTTTGGCAAAGGCAGACACTAACTAAAGTATTAGTTCAGTCAACTTATTTTACAGGAGTATGTAATGAAAGTAAAACCTTTGCGCGAAAACGTGCTAATCAAGCGTGTTGAAGAAGAAAACAAAACGGCGGGCGGCATTATCCTGCCGGATACGGCGAAAGAAAAACCAAGCGAGGGAATAGTTATTGCTGCGGGCGAAGGCCCCAGAACTCCGGATGGCAAAACTTTGCCGATGAGCGTGAAAGCCGGCGATCATATTTTGTTTAGCAAATGGTCGGGAACAGAAGTTAAAATTGACGGAGAACCGCACCTGATTATTAAAGAAGGCGATATTTTGGCTGTTGTTGAAAGATAAGGAAAGGATTTTGGATTATGGCTGCAAAAGATATTAAATTCGGAACAGATGCCCGGGCAAAAATGTTGCGCGGCGTTGAAGTCTTGGCAAAAACGGTAAAAGTTACACTGGGGCCTAAAGGCCGCAATGTGATGCTTGACAAGTCTTATGGTGCTCCGAAAATTACAAAGGACGGCGTTTCTGTTGCCAAAGAAGTTGTTTTACAAGATAAGTTTGAAAATATGGGCGCCCAGCTGGTTAAGGAAGTTGCACAGAAGACTGCCGATAAAGCCGGCGATGGTACAACGACCGCGACTGTTTTGGCTGAGGCTATTATCAAAGAAGGATGCAAGGCCGTTGCCGCTGGAATGAACCCTATGGATTTGAAACGCGGTATTGATATGGCGGTTGAGGCGGTTGTTACCGATGTTAAATCCCGCTCTAAAGAAGTTAAGACATCGGAAGAAATTGCCCAAGTCGGTACAATTTCCGCTAACGGGGATACAAGTATCGGTGAATATCTGGCAAAGGCTATGGAAAAAGTCGGAAATGACGGTGTTATAACCGTTGAAGATGCCAAGGGGTTGGAAACGGAACTGAGCGTTGTGGAAGGCATGCAGTTTGACCGCGGATATCTGTCTCCTTATTTTGTGACCGATGCGGAGAAAATGACCGTGGAATACGAGGCGCCGTATGTTTTGCTGTATGACCAGAAGATTTCTAATCTGCAGGCTATCCTGCCGGTATTGGAAGCTGTTTTGCAATCCGGACGTGCGCTGTTAATTGTTGCGGAAGATATTGACGGCGAAGCATTGGCAACGCTGGTGGTCAACCGTATCAGAAGCGGTTTGAAGGTATGTGCCGTTAAAGCGCCGGGCTTTGGTGACAGAAGAAAGGCTATTTTGCAAGATTTGGCTATTTTGACCGGTGGACAGGTTATTTCCGAAGAATTGGGAATGAAACTTGAAAATACGACGATAGATATGTTAGGGTCGGCTAAGAGAGTCGTTGTTACAAAAGATGATACGACAATTATTGACGGCAATGGCGACAAGAAAGAAATTGAAGCCCGTAAGACCCAGATTAAAAAGGAAATTGAAAAAACAACGTCGGATTATGATCGCGAGAAATTGCAGGAACGTTTGGGTAAATTGTCCGGCGGTGTTGCCGTTTTGAAGGTTGGCGGTTCATCCGAGGTTGAAGTTAAAGAAAAGAAAGACCGTATTGACGATGCATTGAATGCAACACGCGCAGCCGTGAAGGAAGGCGTTGTTGCCGGCGGTGGTACGGCTTTGCTTTATGCGACCAAGGCTTTGGAAAAGGTTCAGCCGACAAATCAGGATCAGAAAGTCGGGGTGGATATTATTCGCCGCGCTTTGCAGGCACCTATTCGTCAAATTGCCGAAAATGCAGGTGTTGACGGCGCGGTTGTTGCCGGGAAATTGCTGGAAAGCTCCGATTATAATTTCGGTTACAATGCTGCAACGGGTGAATATACCGATATGATTAAAGCCGGTATTGTAGATCCGACAAAAGTAGTCAGAACTGCTTTGCAAGACGCGGCATCGGTGGCCAGCCTGCTGATTACCACGGAGGCTATGGTTACGGAATTGCCTGAACCTAAAGAATGCGGATGCGGCGGCCACGGCGGTATGCCGGGCGGTGCTGCCGGTATGGATTTCTGATTTGCAGAAAATGAGTTGAAGGAGCCGGGTATATCCCGGCTTCTTTGCGTTTCGGGAGTAAAATCTACGCTATATAAACCGAATATTAAGCTTTTTGCGTTATGCTTGGAGCAAAGGTTTACATAGGATAAGAAAAATGAGATTAAGCAAACATCTGGTTGTTTTGTTTTTTAGTGGTGTGTTATTTTTCGGGGGAATGCCGCAAAACGCGAGTGCAATGTCGTTTGCCGAATATGTTTATCAAAGTGCACAGCGCGGCGATATGTCAGGCGTGAGGCATTATATGCAACGCGGTTATAATATTGATGCGACAAATTCGGACGGATATACGGCGTTGTGTTATGCTGTTGAGAACGGCAATTATCAGGCATATCAGCAAATCAGGATGTTGGGTGCCGATGCAAAACACCGTTGTATGGAAGTTGTAAATGCAGATAAAGCAAAGATGTTTGAACAACGTTATGCCGGAAAAACGGCGACGGAAACTTTTGCGGCGGAAAAGGAAGATTCCGTGTGGCAATATGCTGCCGTAGGAGGCATTGTGGCTGGGGGAGCTGCGGCCGTGGCTCTTTGGGCGAATGATGACGACGATGACGATAAAAGGACGCTTACTTGCCCAATCGGAGAGGAACTTGTTGATGGAAAATGTGTTCCGATTGAATGTCCCGAGGGGACGCACCTGGTTGGCAATGTCTGTGTTGAAGATCCTGAATGTCCGACCGGGCAACGTTTGGAAAACGGTGTTTGCGTGCCGATAGTTTGCCCTGACGGAACGCATCTGGTGGGCGATGTTTGCGTGGGCGATGATATTTATATTGAAAATACCAATGATAATGATGTTTGGGGAATCAATTCTCCGGATGAAGATGTTTATAATTTGTATTCTACGCCTCTTTATCCGGATGATGAGGGGACCATTGTTTTGAAGAACAAAGGAGACGGCGATGTAACCGGTGTTTATGGTTTGGGGAACGTGTATAATTCGCTTGTTTCCGGAAAGAATGATTATGGTATGGTTAACCCTTATGAGAGCGGGACGGGATCAATTGTTATTGAAAATGAGGGTTCCGGCAATGTGTATGGTTTGTTTTCGCGAATTGAAGATGTTTCGCACTTAAAAGAGGCATATAATGCTTATGCCGTTAATGAGGGTGTGTCGTATGGTAAAATTGATATTACGAATACCGGCGGAGGCAGCACTTTCGGCGTGTTTGGCGATGTGCGCGCTTATAACGCTCGTGGCGAATATGGCGGCAAGGCTTATGGGGATATTACAATCCATGGGGACGGGAATATTTATGGCCTGAGCGGCTATGCGGCAACGACGAATGCCGTATCGCCTTTCTTTGCAAGCGAGGTTATCGGAAATATAAATATATACAGTGAAGGTGACGGCGATATTTATGGCATGATGGTCAGCAAAGACGATATTGACGGCGTCGGGCAACCGGATACCGGACAACGGCTGGCAAGTTGGTTTGCTTTTAACGCTTATGCTTCCGGCGGCGATTATGTGGAAGGAAATATCAATATCCACAATACCGGGGACGGCGATGTATATGGAATGTATGGCGGTGAGCAGTTATTTAATGCAATGTCTTATGGCGGCGTGGATGAAGAGGGCAATCCAAATGGCATAGCCAAAGGGACAATAAATATTGTCAATCTTGGCGATGGTGATGTTTATGGCATGTATTCGCCGGAAGGATATGACGGTGCAGAAGATGAACAGCAGCCGATTATATCTAATACATCGTCTGACGGTTCGGAATCCATTATCAATCTGGTGAATACCGGCGATGGCGTTACTACCGGTTTGCGCGGCGGTTATGGCAGTTATATTGAAAACAGCGGAGAGATAAATATCAATAATCTGGGCAATGGTACGGCGGTCGGAATTTATGCCGGGGCCAATTCCAATGTATTAAATGGCGGAAGTATCAATATTTATCGCGAGGAATTTACGGACAGCGATGGCGTGGTTTACAGTCCGGACGGCAGTACCGGCGGTACGGCATATGGTATTTATGCCGAGAGCGGGGCAACGATTACAAACAGCGGTACTATTGAAATAACGGGTGCCGAAAAAGGGACCGGCATTTATTTAGAAAAGGGTGCTACGCTGGAAAATACCGGCGATATTATATT
Organism: uncultured Alphaproteobacteria bacterium; assembly: GCA_944391435.1. Classification (GTDB taxonomy): domain Bacteria; phylum Pseudomonadota; class Alphaproteobacteria; order RF32; family CAG-239; genus CAG-267. The sequence goes on from CALXTP010000031.1 coordinate 5,462, forward strand.
TAACGGTTCGTCGGATAATACTATCGTGCAGGATGGGGAAGCCATAGATATCTATGGCGACGGCAACACATCAGACAGAGCTTCGGTCAATTTGGACGATTTGGGTGGCGAAGTTATCCTCGGAGAAGGCGGACGCTTTTTTGCAGATACGCTGTCCGGCAATATGAGTGTTTCGGAAAAATCGGTTATGGGCAGTTTTAAAGACGAGTATGTATTGACCGGCGCTTTGCAGGCGGAGAATACCGACGAATTGGATTTGCACTCTAAATCTGCCATGTTTGAAGCGTCTTCGGAGGTTAATGAAAACGGCGGTTATGATGTGGTTATGACGCGGAAAAACTTTAATGATATCATTAATGACGGGGACATTTCCGACTTTTTGGAAAAAAATTACCAAGAGGAAAACGGGAGTGCTATTTATGATAATCTAAAATCAGCAAGTTCGGAAAGCGAGCTATATCAGAAAGCGGCCAACACGCTCGGAACCGATGTGCTTCCAAACTTTTACCGCGAAGATGCTTTGGTTTATCGCAATCTGAGCCGGCAGTTTAATGAAAATTTGTTTAACAGGCCGGATGAGAATTATTTTGGCGGTTATAAGTATATGGATATTTCAACCGGCAGCGATGGTATTTTAACCGGTAGCGACGGGCAAGTACATGCTGCATACGGTATGGTTAAAAATAAAACTGCCAACGGGCTTGTGTATGGCGCCGGTATCAGTGTGGCACGGTTGGACAGCGATTATGATAACGGTTCAAGCCGGAAAAGCAATATATTCGGATTGTGGCTGCCGCTCGGATATGATTTTAATAACGGTTTGCGGTGGTATTCAAAACTGTATGCCGGTTATGCCGACGGGTCATATGACCGTTTGACCGACTTGGCAAAATATTCATCGGATTATACCCAATATCAGTATGGAATAAGCAATGAGGTGCGTTACAGCGTTCATTTGGGAAACGGATTTATGTTTGAACCTGTTGCCGAGTTGAATATGCTGGGAATTTATCAGGACGGGTTTGATGAAGGAAATGATGAAGGGGCATTGAAAACTGACAGTGAAAACAGTATGTCTGCTGAAGGCGGTTTGGGCGCTTATTTATCCAAGAATTTTGAATTTTCCGAAGACAGCCGTCTTGGCTTGCAAATCGGCGGCGTTTATTATGTTGAATTTTTGGATAATGATGACAAGGCAGATGCTACGCTGGCCGGTTTTAACGATACGTTCACAATCAGAAACAGGACGACCGGAAGCCGGGCGGCATTGTCGGCACGTATCAGATACGATTATAGAGATTTATCGCTGTATGGCAATATAGAAAAAGAAACCGGCGGAAATGACGCATTATTGATTGATGCCGGTGTGCAATATAAATTTTAGATAAAACAAACGGGGCAGAGATGGAAAAAATTAAATCTTATATTTGGGCAGGTAAAGGAGCCGGCATGTTGTTTTTGCTGGCAACAGCGGTTTTATCGGCGTTGGTGGTAACGATTTCTTTGCGAAACGTGTATGCTGAAGTTAAACCTGATGTATTGCTGGTGGCTGATGAGTTTTTGCCGCTTACATTTAAAGGCGGAAAAATTGTGCAACCTGCTGATGCTTATAAGAAAATAGATGTGGATTTGGGTGGCAAAGGACGTGAGGAAGATATATTTCCGATTGTGTTGGATACAAAACATGATGCGGCGACGTTTGTGCCGGCCGGAGATAAAGGATTGTTTATTTTATCTGATACCATATATAGCCTGTCCGGCGGTGAAATCCGTCGCGTCAGTCTGGCTACGCAGGCAGACGGCCTGTTTACGGCTGACGAGTTTACCAAAATGTTGGATAATGCTGCAGGAGTGGTGTCGTCTTTGGTTTCTGTCGGGCTGGTGGTGTTGTCTTTTTTGCTTTATTTATTAAAAGCTTGGCTGATAGTACTGTTATTGCGGTTGGGGCAGAAATTGTCAAAAAAAGAAGTGTTGCCGCAATTTTTGCAGCTTATGCGTCTAAGTGCGGTTATTGTTGCTGTTTTGGAAGCGTTTGTGTTGCTTTTGGGGCAGGTGTCGTCCCTTTATTTGACGAATTTTCAACTTTTTGCCATTGAGCTTTTGGGGGCGGCGGTTATTCTGTTTAGAACCGGCACATTTGCGGAAAACGGCGTATCTGAAAATTATAAAGAAGAAACTCCAAAGGGAAATGATACCGAAATAAAGGGCTGATTCTTGTTTTGCACAAGGTTGCAGGTTATGTTTTTATATCCGGATAGCTGGCTGTTTTTGATGTGGTAAAAACATCTTTTTGCTTGATTATATGCGGCAGAGTGGTTTAAAATTTTATAAAAGCCATTTTGAGTATAAGGAGCATTTATGACTGTTCGGGCGTTTGGGGTGTTGCTTGGTGCCGTCTTTTTTTGTTGCGGGACAGCGAATGCCGGTTTTACATATAGGGAAGATGATACGCATATGGTAAATGGTGTGCTGTATGATATAAACGGCGATCCGGTTACCGGAACGTATGAGCTTTTTTATGAAAATAATGTGTTGAAGAGCCGGATGCCTTATGTGGAAGGGATTTTGAACGGCGTGGGTGCCCTTTATGATGAACATGGAAACAAAACGGCAGATATGCCGTTTGTAGACGGTGAGGCGAACGGGGTGACTCTTGTTTATTATGAAGATGGACGGCTTAAAGAAAAAATTCCCTATCGGAACGGAAAAATTGACGGCATTATGCGCGTCTTTTTTGAAAACGGCAATGTAAAAGAGCGGATTTCTTATAATGCGGATGTGCGCGACGGCGCTGCGAAAGAATATTATGAAGACGGACAAATTAAACAGGTTTATTCTTACTCCGATGGGCAAAGAGAAGGAGATTCCATTGTTTATTTTTATAACGGAGATGTTGCGGAAAAGCTTCATTACAGTGGAGATGTAATTGTCGGCGAACGGGAGATTTATTATAAAGGGGGAAGGCTTAAGTCAGTAGTGCCGTATGAGTTCGGAAAGAAAAACGGCGATATGAAAAATTATTATGAAAGCGGTGAGTTGGCGGCAGTTATTCCGTATAAAGATGACGTGATTGCCGGCGAAGGGGCTTTTTACCGTAAAGATGGTACTTTAAATCTGTCGGTGAATTATCAGAACAGCGTTCGCGAAGGCTTGGCAAAGGCTTATTATCCCAACGGCAAAGTTTTGTTGACGGTTAATTATAATGATGATTTGAAAGACGGCGTGGAAACAGAGTATTATGAAAACGGCGTTGTCAAAAGCGAAATGCCGTATGTCGGAGGGATTGTGAACGGCGTCGGACGCGAATATTACGAAACTTCCGGTTTGAAAATGGAAATGACGTATGTAGATGCCGTGGCCAACGGTGTGGCACGATTTTATGATGTGGAAGGAAAACTTTCTGCCGAAGCTGAATATAAAGACGGCAAAAAGAACGGTATTCAGAAAGATTTTGATAAAAGCGGGCGGCTTCTGGCTGAAAGTACATACGTTCAAGATTTGCTTAACGGTGAGTATAAAGAGTTTTATGAAGACGGCAAAATTAAGTCTACAGCCAATTATAAAGACGGCGTGTTGGAAGGCCTGACACTGGTTTATGATGCCGGTGGCAATTTGTCCTATGAAATTCCGTATGTGAAAAACAGAAAAGAAGGAAAAGTGCGCAGATATTATCCGACAGGGGAGCTGATGGGCGAAATCAGCTATGAAAAAGGCAAAAAGCATGGAATGCTTGATGCTTATAATCAGGATGGCACTTTGATGGCAAAAGTCTTGTTTAACAAAGATGAAGCGATTAAAGGGTATAGCCTGGATCATGGCAAAAATCCGGTTTTGATGTCTAAGGAAGAGTTGGATATGATTAACGAAGCGTATTAGCCGGTATTTATTTGTAATATAAATATTGTTTCGTACGCAGTGAGGAATGTGCAAGAAATTAATTGTGTGAGCTAATAAAAGGCTGTTTCTTAATAAAAGAAACAGCCTTTTTGATAATTATAGCCTGCGTTGTGTTATGATTTGCGGCCGAGACTTTTGATTTCAAAACCGAGTTTCTGTGCCTTTTGACAGTCAAAAGTATTGCGATAATCGGCAATTTGCGGCCGTGTCAGAAGCATCTTTATTTTTTCCAAATCCAACCGGCGGAATTCCGGCCAATCTGTCAAAACGGCCAGCACGTCTGCGCCGCCGATAGCTTCATAAGCCGAGTTGCAGTAGGTTATTGTATCGCCTAAGATTGCTTTTGTGTTTGGCATGGCTTCAGGATCATATAATCTGATTTTGACGTCATGTGCCAGCATTATTTCAATTATTTGCAAAGCGGGAGATTCCCGGCAATCATCGGTTCCGCCTTTAAAAGCGCTGCCTAACACGGCAATGACCGGATTTTTTTTGTCGGAAACCATATCCAAAATGCGTTTGGCCATATTGATTTTGCGGCGTTCATTGCTCTTAATCGTTGTTTCAATTAAAGATAAGTCAACACCGTTGAATTTTCCCATGTAAGCCATAGCGTTTGTGTCTTTAGGAAAACAAAACCCGCCATATCCCGGTCCGGGGACCAAAAACTTTGCACCGATACGGGAATCCAATCCCATACCTTTGGCAACTTCATAAATATCAGCACCTGATGTTTCGCAAAAATCAGCCATCTCATTAATGTACTGAATCTTCATGGCCAGGAAGGCATTGGAGGCGTATTTGATTGTTTCGGATGACGGACGCGAGACATAAAGAATCGGGCATTTTTCGGCGAAAGGCCGGTATAATTCGGCAATAACATTGCGGGCGCGTTCGGTATTGGCGCCGACGATAATCCTGTCCGGGTTAAAAAAGTCGTGGACGGCAAAACCTTCACGCAGGAATTCCGGCAAAGAAATTACGTCAAAATCTGCGGTCGGGTTTTCCCGACGGATAATTGCTTCTACAGCGTCTCCGGTGTTTACCGGAACCGTTGATTTTATGGCAACTACCGTGTAGCCGCTTAAGTGATGAGCCAGTTCTTCTGCTGCCGCTTTGATATATTTCATATCGGCTTCTTTTGTTATCGGATTAGGCGGGGTGCCGACGGCTATGACTATTAAATCTGCCGAAGGAATGCTTTCGGAAAAAGAGGTGGAAAATTTAACCTTTCCATTGGCGGTATTTTTTTGAAAAAGTTCTTCAAGCCCTTCTTCATAAATGGTTACTTTGCCTGATTTCAGAGTATTGATTTTTTTTTCATCAATATCCAGGCAGGTTACGTCATTACCCAGTTCGGCAAATCCTACACCGGAGGGCAGGCCTACATAGCCTGTACCGATAACAGTTATTTTCATTGCATTTTCTCCAATATTATTAGTGGAAATATGTTATTAGATTGTGGGAGATTTGCAAGAGCTAAATGGAAAATGTTTATAAGAAATGTTCAATAATAAGGGAATTGCCTGAATTATACGGGTGTCTGCAAATATCGGTTGCAGTTTTTTTCAGGAACGATTAATATATGTGCAGCAGCGTATTGTGGTTAATTTTTTGAAGGAGTGTGTCGTGGTGAGAGTGTGGGCAGCAGCCGTAATCATTTGCCTGGGGGTTAATTTTGGCGCTTATGCCGAAGAAGTAGATGCAAGCGTATTGAATTTGACGGCGGAACAAAATCAGAAATTAGCAGAATTGCAGAGTAATATGAAAGCGGAAGTGGATCCTATATGGGAAGAAATAGAAAGCGGCCGGCAGCGGATTTTGGAAATTGAAAAGCGTTATTTCGGCGAGTTTTGGAATATGCTGACTGAAGAACAAAAGCAAAAATATGCCAAACTGAACGAGAATAAATAATCTCGCTTTGGAGGGTTTTTGATTGTTCTTTTGTGTTTTTTCTGATATAATTTTTGTCAGATTATGGTGAGCTGAAATGGATGCGGAAAAAATTGCAAAATTGGGACTGTTTTTAGAAAAATGGTCGGCTGCCGGGTATCCCTATGCAGAAGGGGAGCAGCGCGATTTAGCTGAATCCGTGTTTAGTGAGCTGTACCAATTGCAAGGAGAAGATAATGCTGCGGCAAAAAATGCCGGTTATAATGCGGATTTGATGATAAAAAAGTGTCAGGAATTTGCAGAAGAACATCGGGCGTATCAGGAGGCACAAGGTCGGAAATTGCCAGAGGAAACAATTTTTGAAAAAAGGGCAATGCTGTTGCGGCAGGCATTTGGCGTTAAAAGGGAGATTCAAGATATAAATGCATTAAAGCAGGAGCGTTTTAACGCGCGTTGATTTTCGGAATGCCGTTTTGATATATCAGCGGATGGTTCGGATAATAAAAAACGCAGGTTTTTTACCTGCGTTTTTTTTGAGCTGCGCGGTTGATTATTTGACTTCTTCAAAGTCTGCATCAACAACGTTGTCGTCCTTTTTCTGCTCAGCTTCAGGAGCGCCCTGTTCTGCACCTTGTGCATTGCCGGAGCCTGCTGCAGCACCTTGCGCTTTATACATAGCTTCACCCAATTTTAAGGAAGCTTGCATCAATGCATCGGACTTTTCTTTGATTGCCGCAGCGTCTTCACCTTCCATTACGCCTTTTAAGGCAGTGATGGCCGCTTCAATCGCATCTTTATCAGCAGAAGAAATCTTGTCTGAATTTTCTTTCAACGTTTTTTCCGTTGTGTGAATGAGGCTTTCAGCCTGATTCTTTGCTTCAATCAGCTCTTTTTTCTTCTTGTCTGCTTCGGCATTAGCTTCGGCATCTTTTACCATTTTTTCAATGTCGGCATCAGATAAGCCGCCCGAGGCTTGAATGCGAATAGCCTGCTCTTTGTTGGTTGCCTTATCTTTTGCGGAAACGTTTACAATACCGTTTGCGTCAATATCAAAGGTAACTTCAATTTGCGGCATACCACGCGGTGCCGGAGGAATGCCTACCAAATCAAACTGGCCTAACAGTTTGTTGTCGGCAGCCATCTCGCGTTCCCCTTGGAAAACGCGGATTGTTACGGCAGTCTGTCCGTCTTCGGCGGTGGAGAACACTTGGGATTTACGGGTCGGAATGGTCGTGTTGCGGTCAATCAAACGCGTAAATACACCGCCAAGCGTTTCAATACCCAAAGACAACGGGGTAACATCCAACAATAGGACGTCTTTGACATCCCCCATCAATACACCGCCCTGAATGGCAGCGCCGACGGCAACGACTTCATCCGGGTTAACGCCTTTGTGCGGTTCTTTGCCAAAGATTTCTTTTACTTTTTCTTGCACTTTCGGCATACGGGTCATACCGCCGACAAGAATAACTTCGCTGATGTCGGAAGGCTTTACGCCGGCGTCGGCCATTGCCTTTTTGCAAGGTTCAACTGTCTTTTCAATCAAATCTTCAACGATGGATTCCAATTTTGCACGAGTTAATTTCATATTCAAGTGCTTCGGAATCGGTGTGCCGGTGCTCATATCAGCCGTGATAAACGGCAGGTTAATTTCCGTCTGCGTGGTTGAGGACAGCTCAATTTTGGCTTTTTCGGCAGCTTCTTTCAGGCGTTGCAAAGCCAGACGGTCTGCCTTTAAGTCAATGTTGTTTTCTTTTTTGAATTCGTCGGCTAAATAATTTACCAGGCGCTGGTCAAAGTCTTCACCGCCGAGGAATGTATCACCGTTTGTGGATTTGACTTCAAATACGCCGTCGCCGATTTCCAAGATGGATATATCAAACGTACCGCCGCCCAAGTCATAAACAGCAATGGTGCCGGAGGCTTTCTTGTCCATACCATAAGCCAAAGCTGCTGCTGTCGGTTCGTTGATGATACGCAAAACATCAAGACCAGCGATTTTGCCGGCATCCTTGGTTGCCTGACGTTGCGAGTCGTTAAAATATGCAGGAACCGTGATAACGGCTTTTTCAATCTTTTCGCCTAAATAGCTTTCGGCGTATTCTTTGATTTTCTGTAAGACGATTGCCGAAATTTGTGACGGGGCATATTTCTTGCCTTTAACTTCTACCCAAGCATCGCCATTGTCGCCGGCGATAATTTTGAACGGAACCAGTTCTTTGTCTTTGGCGACTTCCGGCGAATCAAAACGGCGGCCGATTAAACGCTTGATTGCAAACAGCGTGTTTTCCGGGTTTGTAACGGCTTGGCGTTTTGCCGGGTAGCCGACCAGCGTTTCCGTATCCGTGAAAGCGACCATGGACGGAGTTGTTCTGGCACCTTCGGAATTTTCAAGTACTTTAGGCTCTCCGCCTTCCATAATGGCAAAGCAGGAGTTTGTTGTACCTAAGTCAATACCCAATACTTTATTGCTCATATCTAAAATCCTTTTGCATGTTTAACAAATCTTTCTGTTACCTTATATAGGGAGCACTTTCGGGGTAAGCAATAGCAAATTCGGCAAAAAGTATAATTTTTTTAAAATTTTTAAATGGGTTAGGAAATTCAGCCAGAAAGAACTTTTTTTTGACAAAATGATTGACAATTAAAACGGAGCATGATATATGGAGCGCGATATTTTATTTTTATAACCTTTTAAATTATCAAGTTATGGATTTAACAATTACTATTTTGACCTGGGTCGGCAGTGCGATTCTGGGTGTGTTGTTTATTCTTTTTGTGAAGTGGGTTTTGTCCCTCAGACGTGTGGTTAAGCCATCAGAGGTTCATGT
>CALXTP010000032.1 GCA_944391435.1 uncultured Alphaproteobacteria bacterium
GGCAGTTTGATGTTTAGCAGCTTGCGTTCCATGCAGGTAAATTCGGCTTTATAGCGGCGAATGCCAATCGTTGTGGTGTTTTGAAAGATGATTTCTTCCATTTGCGGGCGTTTTGCTTCGGTTGTGATAACACGCAAAAGATATGCCGGCCGGTTTTTTTTCATAAAACAAGGGATGAAGTGGACATCATGTGCTCCTGCGGCAAATAATCTTTCCTGCACTAAGCCAAATTCTTCGCCGGTGGAATCGTCAATGTTGCACTCTACAACCAGCATTTGTCCGTCGCTAATTGCCTGTTGAATTTCGGATGTGTCTTCCAGAATAAGCGAACGCAGGAAGCTGGCTTGTCCGAAGTCGCGTTTGCCAAGCCCGATGCCGGATTTTAAGATTTTATATTCCTGAGGCATTTTATCCGTGGTGCGAACGGCGGCGGCAAAAGCTATGCCGGTCGGGGTAACGCGTTCGCCGGATACGGGACTCGGGCGCAGAGGAATGCCGTATTTTTCGGCAATGTTCAGCACAGCCGGGGCAGGAACCGGCAAGGTGCCGTGTTGGCAGAGAATGGTGCCATGCCCTTCGGCAAAACCGGTTACGATGCAATTGTCTATGCCGAGGTCATCAAATAAGACAGAGGCAGATATAATGTCTACAATGGAATCAATAGCACCGACTTCGTGGAAATGAACCTGTTCAAGCGGACAGCCATGTGCTTTGCTTTCGGCTTCGGCAACAATTAAAAATATTTTTTTAGCCAAAGCACGGGCTTTAGCGCTCATTTCTCCGCGATCAATGATTTCATAAACATCGGAGAGGTGGCGGTGGCTATGGTTATGTTGATGGTGTTCGTGCTCATGTACATGTTCGTGTTCATGTTCATGTTCATGCTCATGTTCATGTTCATGCTCATGTTCATGTTCATGTTCATGGTGGTGGCTATGCTCATGTTCGTGTATATGCGGCTGAGAAGGGGTCGCGGCAAGGTAGGCTTCTTCAGCAAACTGTTCCGGGGTGTGCAGGCGAACATCAAAATCACAGCCGCTTATACTGTAAGAAGCTTTTTGTGAAATTTTGTAATCAAACCCTTCAAGATGCAGGCTTTTTAAAACTTTATCTAATTTTTGGCGGTCGGCTCCGAGGTCCAGCAAAGAAGCGACGGTCATATCACCGCTAATGCCGCAAGCCCCTTCAAGATACAAATATTTAGTCATCCCTTTTTCCTATCAATCTGAGAATACGGCAGCCTTGTACGGCGGCACCGAATCCGTTGTCAATGTTTACGGCAGATATTCCGGCGGCGCAGGAACTCAGCATGGTTAAAAGCGGAGTTAACCCTTGAAAGGATACGCCATAACCGACGGAGGTCGGAACAGCAATGACCGGTGCTTTTACCAATCCGGCAAGGACGCTGCTCAGTGCGCCTTCCATGCCCGCAACGGCGATAATGACGTCGGCTTGTCTGATAGCATCTATTTTGGATAATAGACGGTGTAGGCCTGCTATCCCGACATCATAAAAGCGTTCAACGACCGCTCCGTAAAATTCTGCGGTTTGAGCTGCTTCTTCGGCGACCGGCAAATCTGCTGTTCCGGCGGAGCAAACGGCAATTTTTCCCGGAAGTTGCCCCGGGGTTGTTTTGCCTAAAGAGATAATTCGGGATACCGGATCGTAAACCACATTTAAGCCGGAGGCCTTTATGTAATCGTATTTTTCTTCTGAACATCTTGTGCCTAAAACGGCAATGCCTTCTGTTTGGAATTTTTGTAAAATACCCAACAGTTGCTCTTTGGTTTTGCCGGCACAATAAATGGCTTCCGAAAATCCCGTACGCTCGCCGCGGCTTAAATCCAGCTTGGCGAATCCGATATCCGCAAAACTATCTTCCATTTTTGAAGCCTATTTTTTGAAGCCCAGATCTTCAAGCCAGCCGGCTATGCCGAATGTCCGGCTGCCATAGCCGACCCAGCCGTTTTGATTGACTTTGCAATCTTTGCATTGTTTAGCCAAATCTGCAATGGTATTTTGAACGCCGCCGCCGCCGTGGGTGATAAAGGGAATGACTGTTTTTCCGGATAAATCATAACTTTCCAGAAAACTGCTGACTTGCGGGGTGATGGTTCCCCACCAGTTCGGCGAGCCGATAAAAATCGTGTCATATTGAGCCATATCGGCAACGGAGGTGGTCAGCTTGGGACGGAAATTGTTGCTGATTTCTTTTTTCGCCTGTTGCGTCATTGCCCGGTATTCATCCGGGTAACTTCCTTCTGCTTTAATCTCAAATAAATCGCCGCCGGTAATTTTATGAATGGCTTCGGCAACTTCTTTGGTATTGCCGCTGTATGAATAGTAAGCAACCAGAACTTTGGGTGCAGTTTTAGCGTCAGCGGTGCCCGGAGCCGCTTGTGCGGAATCCGGGGTTGAAAACATCGTCCATGCGGAAAAGAAGGCTGCACTTAATGTCAATATTTTGTTCATTACTCTCTCCTGTTTTATATTAAAGTTAAAGAAAATCAACCTTCAAAAGTTTTGGCAACTTCTTTCATCCATTTGCTGATTTCAATATGCTGCGGGCAGTGTTGTTCGCAGAGTTTGCAGCTGAGGCAGGAAGATGCTTTGCCATGTTTTTTTGTGAGGTTGGCGTAGTAAACGCGTTGGGCATTGAACGGTTTGTCCGAACGTTCTTGTTTTTCCGCATTGTATAAGGCAAAATAATCCGGAATGGCAATTTTCATCGGGCAGAACTCAACGCAATATTTGCAGGCCGTACAGGGAATGGATACCGACGCATGCAGTGTCTTGACAGCGGTTTCTATGACTTTTAACTCTTTGTCGTTTAGCGGTTTGAAGTTCTGCATATATGACGTATTGTCTTCCAATTGTTCCATATTGCTCATGCCGCTTAAGACCATCATGACGCCTTCAAGGCTTGCCGCATAGCGGATTGCCCAAGATGCAACAGACATATTTGGTTCGGCTTTTTTGAAGATTTTTTCAACGTTTTCCGGCATGGAAGCAAGGCTTCCGCCTTTTACCGGCTCCATAACAATGACGGGCTTTTTGTATTTTTGGGCGATTTCATAGCATTTGCGGGATTGGATGTGTGCGTTGTCCCAGTCTATGTAATTAATCTGCAATTGAACAAAATCAACCTCCGGATGGGCTTTTAAAACTTCTTCCAAAAGTTCCGGAGAATCGTGGAAGGAGAACCCGATGTTTTTGACTTTTCCTGCTTTTTTCTTATCAGATATGAATTTGAAACAATCATAATTGCGGACATTGTCTATGGTGTTGGCATTGATGTTGTGCACCATGTAGTAGTCAAAGTAATCCAGACCGGTTTTTTCCAGCTGCTTGTTAAAAATAGTTTCCATTTCGGCAGCGTTTTTCAAATATCCGGCAGGAAGTTTGCTTGCAACGGTAAACTTGTTGCGCGGATAGCGTTTGACAAGGGATTCACGAATGGCTATTTCGCTTTCGTAGCCCATATACATCCATGCGGTGTCAAAATAAGTGAAGCCGCGTTCCAAGAACATATCAACCATTTTATTTAATTCATCATAGTTGATGGAGGTCTGGTCTTCCGGATTTTTCAGCGGAAGGCGCATGAACCCGAATCCAAGTTTGTTTTGCGGATTTATTTTGGCTTTAACTTCTTTGGAAACGGCAATCATTTCAGCAAAGGTCAGCTTTGGCAGTGCCGATAAAGCAAAGGCAGCCAGGGTGCTCATTAAGAATTCCCGTCTGTTCATAATAAAAGTTCTCCTGTAAAAAAAATGTTTCCTCAGTTTTGCAGTATATTTTTTAGAGCTTACTCTAAGTCAAGAATTTTTTGCATATGTTGCTATATTTTTTTTGGATAGTCTATATGCAATTCTTTTAAAATATTGCCTGATACTTTCATTTTGCATTATTTATCAATTTGACTTTCGGTAAAAGGATCCGTACGGTGCCCCATTAAATGTATTTGGGCATATTCTTGGTCAAATTCATATAATTCTTTTGCGGATAAACGGATTGATGCGGCACCGAGGAAATCGTCCAAATGTTCAGGACTGGTTGTTCCGGGGATAGGGGCAATCCAGCGTTTTTGCGAGAGAATCCAGGCTAGGGCGAATTGGGCGGGGGTAATGTTTTTGCTTGCTGCCCATTTTTGAACCAAACGGACTAACGGCATATTGTGTTTTAAGGCTTCCGGTGTAAATTGCGGCAATGTGGCACGGCGGTCCGGCGTTTGAAAACGGCTGTTTTCGTTGATATTGCCGGTTTTAAAGGAGCTGGGAGTCGGACTTGTTCCGTATAGTCCTTTAAACAGAGGCTTTTTAAGCGGGATGTTGAATGAATACACGCAGTTTGACGCATCAAATGACAATCGTGCCACTTTTCCGCGGTTTACGCCGGAAGCAATGCGCCATAATTTGCAAATTACAGAGGTTTTAAACCAATTCGGGCGTCCGAGAGGGCTGACACCGGCGCAAGTTGCGTTGGCATGGCTTTTGCATAAGGAAGATTGGATTGTGCCTATTCCGGGAACGACAAAGTTGGCGCATTTGGAAGAAAATATCCGGGCGGCAGATGCAGATATTGCCGCTGCCGACTGGCGTAAGCTTGAAAATGAGCTGTCCGATATTGAAATTACGGGCGACCGGTATCCGGCAGACCAGCAGACGCAGGTCGGGAAATAAATGCCGGGGTGTAAAATGGTGTTTAATAATGAAGATCCGGAATAAAAAATAAATTTTCTCTTGACATAGAGTTAACTCTAAGAATTAGAGTAATCAAAAATGTTTATTTTTGGAGGGACGCATGAAAAGAAGAGATTTTTGCAAATTGTCCATAAGCGCTTTGGTTTTGGGCGTGTTCGACAGATTTTCCAAAGCGGCAGAAGCGGCAATTCCGGTTGCGGCCGAGGTAAAAGAAAAGGCGACGGTTTATTTTACAAAAGAAATTACGCCGGAGAGCCTGGTTAAAATTTATTCTAAAATCAGCCAGGATATTCAGGGAAAAACGGCTATTAAGCTGCATACGGGCGAACCGCACGGGCCAAATTTGCTGCCGCGAGAATTGGCTCGCGCTTTGCAAGCGCAAATTCCAGAAAGTACCATTGTGGAATGTAACGTTCTGTATCCGAGCCCGCGACAAAATACGGAGGGGCATTTGGAAACGTTAAAAACGAACGGATGGACATTTTGCCCGGTGGATATTATGGATGCGGACGGCGATGTCAACTTGCCGATACGGGGCGGAAAGCGGCTGAAAGAAGTTGCTGTCGGAAAACATATTGAGAATTATGATTCAATGGTTGTGTTTACCCATTTTAAAGGGCATGCCATGGGCGGTTTTGGCGGCTCTTTGAAAAATATTGCCATAGGTTGTGCTTCGGGGAAGGTCGGCAAAGCGCAGCTGCACGGTGCGGGGTGGTCTATCGGCGAGCCTTTTTTGGAAAGAATGGTGGAGGGCGGAAAGGCGATTGCCGACCATTTCGGCAAGCATATTGCTTATATTAACGTGTTGAAAAATATTTCAGTGGATTGCGACTGTGATGCCCATGGTGCCAAACCGACTTGCCCTGATTTGGGGATTTTGGCGTCTACGGATATCCTGGCGGTGGACCAGGCTTCAATTGATATGGTTTATGCTTTGCCGGAAAAAGACAAGCATGATATTGTTGAACGCATAGAAAGCCGAAAAGGCTTGCATCAGCTTGAGTATATGGCAGAATTGAATATGGGAAACAGAAATTATAATTTGGTGGAAATCTAAGTTTATGAGGTTGGCATGAAGCGAATGATTGCGGTTGTTTGTGTTTTAATTTTGGCTTTCGTTGCCGGGTTGGCCCTTTATGCCCGGCGTGAAATGGGGAAAATGCCGTCAGAAGCAGAACTGAAAACGTATGAAAAACTTCCATATTTTAAAGACGGGGAATTTCAGAGCCCGCAGAAACTGGTGTATGATTTTGATAATGTCCGCAACGGACCGGCAAATTGGGCACGCTTTTTGATGAAATCGCCGTTTGCGCCGGAAAAGCCTTTGCCTCGAATTGAGCTGAAGAGCAAAGATTTTGCGGATAAGCCGGGTGAATTTGTGTTATATTGGCTGGGACACTCTTCGGCGATTATTGAATTGGACGGCAAAAGGCTGCTTTTTGACCCGGTATTCGGCAATGCGGCACCACTGCCGCTGGCTGTTCCGCGTTACGGCAAGGCTCCGTTATCCAGGGAAGATTTGCTGGCAATTGATTATGTTGTTATTACACATAACCACTATGACCATTTGGAGCGCCGGACCGTACAGGCATTGAAATTATCACGATTTATCGTGCCGTTGGGGGTTGGTGCAGCCTTGCGCGGTTGGGGCGTTCCGGATGAAAATATACGCGAGCTGGGGTGGAATGATACTTTTGACAAAGAAGGTTTGCGTGTTATTGCCATGCCGGCCGTGCATTATTCGGGGCGCGGGCTGGGCGACCGCAATAAAACTTTGTGGAATTCGTATATTCTTCAGTCCGGCGGCAAGAGCATTTATTGGGTTGGCGATACGGGGTATGGCAGCCATTTTAAAACTATCGGGGATAAGTACGGACCGTTTGACTTGGCAACGGTAGAGATAGACGGTTGGAATACCGGCTGGCCTAATACGCATATGTTTCCTGAGGAAGCAGCTAAAGCTATGCAAGAATTGAAGGCTAAAAATGTGGTTCCCGTGCATTGGGCCGTGTTTGATTTGGCTTTGCATCCATGGCATGAATCCATAGATATGTTTGCGGAGGCCTTAAAAGGAAGCGGTATCGGGCTTTTGACGCCGCTGATGGGGCAAAAAATTATTCCGGGAGAATCTAAAACCGAAAAATGGTGGTAATATGAACAGAAGGGAATTTTTAAAATCAACATTAGCCGCGGCGGCGTTGGCCAATATTATGCCGCGCGGCGCAACAGCAGCAACACAAAAAGGAGATTCAAAGAAAATGAAAATTCTGGTATTAACGGGTAGCCCGCGGAAAAACGGCAATTCTAATACATTGGCAGATAATTTTATCAAAGGTGCCGAAGAGGCGGGGCATACGGTTGAGCGGTTTGATGCGGCGTTTAAAGATGTCCATCCCTGCATTGCCTGCAATAAATGCGGGATGAACGGTGCGTGCGTGTTTAAAGATGATTTTGAATTTGTACGGCAGCATATTATAGATGCGGATGCGGTTGTTTTTGCTACACCGATGTATTATTTCGGCATTTCAGCCCAGCTGAAAGCCGTTATTGACCGCTTTTATGCCATTAACGGGCAAATACACCGCCCGAAAAAAGCCGTGTTGCTGATGACGTATGCCGATACTGGTGCGGCAGAGGCAGAACCGATTATTAAACATTATGAAGTTTTGCTTAACTATTTGGGGTGGCAGAATGCCGGGACGGTTATTGCTTCCGGCGTATGGCCGGCCGGGGCGGTCAACCATACCGAATATCCGCGGCAGGCGTATGAGCTTGGGCTTTCTTTGTAAAATCAGGCGGCGCGCTTCAGCTGTTTTCGCGGTGGCTGAACATTTCGGTTAAAGATTCCGGCTCGGGGCGTTCAAAAAAGAAGTTTTGTTTCCAGCCGCGCGGGCAAGATGTCAGGGAATCCGATTTTTGATTCAAAATGTCTAAGATACGCAGCGTTTCCTGCGGCGTGCGCCAGATTTTTCCGTCATTCAGGCTTAGATGGCGGATTATTCTCTTGCTGTCAATGATAAAGGTGGCGCGTCGGGCAGTTTCTTTTTTGCTTAATACGCCGTAGCGCGAGGTTATCTTTTTATCAATGTCGGCAATAAGCGGAAAACAAATGTCTGAAACACCGTCTTTTTCGGGCGGCATTTCTTTCCAGGTCAGATGGGAATGGATTGAATCTGTTGAAATGGCCAGAAAACGTGTTTTGCGTTTGGCAAAAGCGTTCAGCTCTTGGTTAAATGACAATAATTCCGAAGGGCAGGTAAAACTGAAATCTTCGGGATAAAAGAACAGGACGGCCAGATGTCCTTCGGCAAATTTGTAAAAATTAAAGTTTTTTATTAGAGTATTGTCGCCGAGGATAGCCGGGGCCGTGAAATCCGGTGCCTGCATGCCGACGGTTAACGGTGCCGAGAATTGTGCGGTTTGGGCTTCGGCGAAACAAGCGTTGGTATAGCTGCGTGACAGATTTTCCGGATAAACGCAACCGCAGTTGTCATCATCAGAGCAGTCGCAGCGTTCTTTATAATCGTAACGGCAGTCATTTTCTTTGATGGTTTTGCTCATGAACCCTCCTTAATATCGTATGGCGGCAGAATTGGTTCTGCCAAAAATAAAACCGGGAAATTTCCCGGTTTGATATAGGTTCGGCAGCAATGCTTTTCTAGATATACGAAACTTCTAATATTTCAAAAGTCTTTTTGCCGCCGGGGGCCATATAAACAACTTCATCGCCAACCTCTTTGCCGATGAGCGCTTTGGCCAGCGGAGAGGACAGGGAAATCCTGTTTTCGTTGATGTCTGCTTCATAATCGCCGACAATCTGGTAGCTATTTTCTTTATCCGTATCAACATCTACAACGGATACGGTAGCGCCGAAGCGGATAATGTTGCCGCTCATTTCTGTCGGGTCAATAACCTGGGCACGGCTGACAACGGCTTCCAATTCCTGAATCCGGCCTTCAATAAAGCCTTGTTTCTCTTTTGCCGCGGAATATTCGGCATTTTCTGATAAATCGCCATGCGAACGCGCCTCGGCGATGGCGGCGATGATGTTTGGCCGCTCAACACCTTTTAAGGTTTTGAGTTCCTGTTCTAACCGTAAAAATCCTTTTTTGGTCAGTGGAAATTTATCCATTGTTTTTCTCCTAAAAATATCTCATCCGCAAAAATATGCGGATAAACGTGTTGATTGAAAAGTTAGAAAAAATTTGACTGCCACCCATGTGGTGCCAGCCGTATAACTTTGTTTCTGTTTATTATATAAGCACGAATTAAATTAAAAATCAAGATGTTTTTTCCGATTTTTTTTTCGGATAACCTCTTGCGGGATTTGGACAATGCAGACGCGATAGTGGAAGTAAGATTTTACGACAATATGAGAGAGGCTTTAAGGCAGGGGGATTTAAGCGAGCCGGAGCAAAGGCGGCAGGCTTCGAGTTTGAGCCTGACAGCCAAAAACCAGTATGAAACCTTAAAGGAAATGGGAACATACGGCGGTGGTTTAGCGGATTTCATAGAAGAAAATTACCAAAGATTTACGGTTGCCGACAGGGCAGATACCCGCGCTACGTTAAACAACGGGCAGATGACGGAAACACCTGCCAGAATGAGCAATGAGGAAATGGAAGAGGCATGGGCGGAATATCAGGAACGAAACCGCACGCAGATGACCGATGAGGAAAGGTATAGAAACGAAGACCAAAGGTTATTCAGTGCGGCAGCTGCAATGTATCCTAATCCGCGCACCGATATTGGAAGTTTTTATGAATTTGTAAAAAATAATCCTAATCATAAAAAGTCGTATATGGTATTTAAAAGTAAAGGTGGTCTTCCTTTGGACATCCTAAGCGATACAATCAAACATGATAATAGCGAACATAATCTGAGCATTGATGAATGGAGAGATGCGTTAGAGAATGTTGATAATATAGAGGAAGCCATATTTAGCGCCAGACCTACATCTTATGGCAATAGGTCATATCTTTTGAAAATAAAGACACCCAAACGGAAATATGGTATGGTAGTAGCATATGTCAATGGACATAATTATGTAACCACATTATTTAAGACGACAGATAAAGGTTATGAGCAGTGGGTCAATAAAACAAATAAAAAGACAGCCGTAGCGCCTGCACCCTATCCTCAGGCTGGGTCAAGTTCCACACAACGCGGAAACGTCAGCTACGGTCTGCCTACGGAAGATATAATAAACTTTCTTAAATCAAATGTCAATAAAAACGATATTCGCAATAATAAACTTTTCTCCAAAGACGAAACCGTGCGGGGGGCATACGACCCGGAAAAGCGGGTTATAGAGATATTTGCCGACGCACGGCCGGACACGGAGCCGGAATTGTTGATTAGTTAAACTTTGTACTATACAACTAAAGGGAGGGTGTTACAATAACAGTGTTTTGTTAGATAAGGAGAAACTTTATGAAAAAGAATTTGCTTTTGGGTGCGGTGTTTGCGGCTGCATTGTTTGCTGTCTCTCCGGCGAAGG
>CALXTP010000033.1 GCA_944391435.1 uncultured Alphaproteobacteria bacterium
CCGAGTTTATCCATTTTTCAACGGCGGCTCGGTCAGTGACATCAATAATGTCGGCATGAATTTTTGCGGATCCGGCTTCTTCACAGGCTTTTTTTACGGCTTGCAGCCGTTGTTTGTTGCGCCCGCAAATAAAAAGATTTTCGGTTTCCGGCTGCCGGGCATAGTGTAAAGCCAAGGCCTCTCCAATGCCGGAAGAAGCCCCAGTTATTAAAATATTTTTGATAATCATGGTGTAATCCTTTAAAATAAAACTTTATTTATGCATTTTATTCTATATATAATGTCTTTGACGGTTTGTGAAGTGTAAAGTTGCCTTTTAGAATTGGGAGGATAAAATGAAAGAAAGACATGGCCATATTCGGAGAGAGGGACAGCTTTTTATTTTTTCCGCACCAAGCGGCGGTGGAAAAAGTTCGGTAATAAAAGGCATTTTGCAGCAACTGGATAATATTCAGCTTTCTGTTTCCGTTACGACAAGACAGAAAAGAGAAGGTGAAAAAGAGGGCAAGGACTATTATTTTGTGGAGGAAGAACAATTTAGACAGCTGGTAAAGAAAGGCGCTTTGTACGAATATGTGGATTCTGATTTCGGACCGAAATACGGAACACCGAAAGCTCCGGTTGATAAATTGCTCAGCGAAGGGAAAGATGTTATAATGGATTTGGATTATCCCGGAGTGAAAAAGCTGAGGGAACTTGCAGGTGATAAGGTTAAAGCGATTGCGCTGTTGCCGCCGTCGTTGAAAATTTTACGCGAACGCCTGGAAAAACGGGGTACGGATACATCTGAAGTTATAGAGCGACGGATGCAGATGGCAGTTAAAAGGATAAAAGAGGCTGCGTTTTATGATTATATCGTCGTAAATGATGATTTAAATGAGGCTATAAAGGAGGCGACGGCGATTATTGTTGCCGCGCGTGCGGAAATGAAAGGCATGAGCGGTTTGAATGAATTTTTAAATATTTTGGAAAAAGAAAATGACGGCAATCTATAATTCAATTACGGAGATGGTGGGACATACCCCCTTGCTGCGATTGGGCAATCTGGCTACCAAATACAGGCTGAATGCGGAAATTTTGGTAAAGTGTGAAATGTATAATCCCTTGTTTTCCATTAAAGATAGAGTTGCATTGGCAATGTTGGAAAAAGAAGAGAAAAAAGGAATAACCGAAAAAACGATATTTGTAGAGGCTACATCCGGAAATACAGGGATTGCTTTGGCTGCTTTGTGTGCTGCGCGGCGGTATAAGCTCATTATCATAATGCCTGAAAATATGTCGGAGGAGCGTATTAAAATTATTCGCCATTTTGGGGCGGAAGTTATTTTAACGCAGGCCGAAGACGGGATGAGCGGTGCTATTCATAAAGCAGAGATGCTGAAGGAAAGAAATCCGGACGTTGTTATTTTGGGGCAGTTTGAAAATGAGGCAAATCTGAATGCTCATAAAATGGGGACGGCAATGGAGATATTGGAAGATACCGGAGGCGATTTTGATGCTATTGTTGCAGGTGTCGGAACTTCCGGAACATTGACGGGGATTGCATCGGTGTTGAAAACATATAATCAAGATGTTTTTGTGGCAGCTGTTGAGCCGGCTTCCAGTGCCGTGCTTAGCGGAAGCAAAGCAGGAACTCATGCCATTCAGGGTATCGGAGCCGGGTTTGTTCCTAAATTTTATGATGCTTCGCTGGTTGACGAAGTGGTGCAAATCAGTGATGATGCAGCGATTGAAATGACTAAAACGGTTGCTGAAACGGAAGGCTTGCCTCTTGGTATTTCCGGCGGTGCAGCCGTGGCGGCAGCAGTTGAATTGGCGAAGAGGGAAACCTTTTATAATAAGAGGCTGGTTGTTATTTTACCTGATAGTATTGAACGTTATCTTTCCACCGGCTATTTTTAGGAAATAAGCAGCGATGATGAAACCAAATTCTATTTTAGGCTCGTATCTGATTAAACAGACAATAATTAATTTTTTGTTTGTGTTGGCGGTTGTATGTGCCATTATTATGATGTTTGATATGATAGAAATTTTGCGCCGGACATCCGGACGACACGATGTTTCCGTAGGCTTTTTGATTGAGTATGTTATTGCTAAACTTCCGGAGACCGTTGATAAGATTGTCCCTTTTGTTGTAATGGTTTCCACCATGATTGCATTTTGGCGGCTGAGCAAAACGAATGAATTTGTAATTATCAGGGCGGCTGGCGTTTCTATTTGGGGAGTATTGGTGCCGGTCTTATTGGCGGTGTTCTTTTTGGGGGTTATATGGGTGGCTGTATTGAACCCGATTTCGGCGAAATTGTATGAGCTTAAGGAAACATTGTCTTACCGGCTGTCTACGGATAATCCCAATGCTTTTCTTTTTTCAAATAAAGGTTTGTGGATACGTGAAGGAAAAAGCGATGGAACGGTTGCCATTATCAATGCCGGAAATTTGAATTTACAAGATGATGTGTTGTGGTTTAGAGATGTCAGTATTATTGAAGTAGATGAAAAAATGCAGGTTGAACGCCGTATAGAGGCTTTTGTGGCTACGCTGGAGAACGGAATTATGGATTTGAAAGATGTTCGTATTTATAAATCCGGTCATCAGGCTGAAATTTTGAACAGCCTTCAATATCCGACGGAAATGAATCTGCAACGCATTAAAGATAATTTTGTGGATCCGGAGGCTATTTCATTTTGGAATTTGCCTGATACAATAGAATTTTATGAAATGTCCGGTTTTTCGGTTCAACGTTATAAAATGCGCTATTTAAGCCTTATTGCTTTGCCTTTCTTTTTGATGGCAATGGTGTTGGTTGCCGGAATTTTTTCTTTGAAGCCAAATCAGCGCCAAGGAGGCGTTTTGCTGATGATTGTTTCCGGAATCGTTACGGGGTTTACGGTATATTTTACATCGCAAGTTATTTCGGCTTTTGGAATCAATTCATATATTCCGGCCTGGTTTGCGGTATGGGTGCCGACAATTGTGGTGGCATCTGTCAGTATATCTGTTTATTTACATAAAGAAGAATAAATTGCGTGGGAATTTTCCGTTATTGAAGAAGATTGAAGATTTCCGGCGGAATTTTGGACGGGCGCATATTATTTAAGCTTAAGAAAACCAGCGTAACCTCTATGTTGCAAATAAGCGTATCCTGGCGGTATAATTTCTGCTCCATCTTTAATGAGGCTCCTTTTAATTCTGTTATTTTGCAGGTCATGTTTAATGCATCGTCAAGTTTTGCCGGCGTTTTGTAGGTGATGGAACAATTATGAACAACGAAGCCTATTTTTTGTTTAGCCAGCATTTCTTGTTGGTTTAGACCCAGGTGGCGCAGAAATTCCGTGCGGGCTCGTTCGGCGTATCGCAGGTAGTTTGCATAATAAACAATGCCGCCGGCATCCGTATCTTCATAGTATATGCGAATCGGAAAGGAAAAAGTTTTGTCTGCAAAAAGTTTTCCGCAAATAGGAGCTGTTTCATATGCCATTTTTATATTCCTAAATCATCCATAAAACTGAATTGGTTGTTGGGGTGTTTAAATTTGCTGATACCGAGGTATTTGCATCCCTGTTCAGACAGGACTCTGCCGCGAGGTGTGCGCTGCAAAAAACCTAATTTCAACAAATATGGTTCAATTACTTCTTCAATAGTATCTCTTTCTTCCGAAAGTGCTGCAGCCAGTGTATCGGCACCAACCGGGCCGCCTCCATAGTTTTTGGCAATGCAGTTCAAATATCTGCGGTCAAATTCATCAAGCCCGTATTCATCTACATCGAGTTGTTTTAGAGCTTTGTCTGCAATTTCGGAATTGATTTCGGCGTTTCCGGCGACGGATCCAAAATCACGGACGCGTTTTAGTAATCTGCCGGCGATACGCGGCGTTCCCCGCGAGCGCTTGGCTATTTCCATGGCACCGTCATCTGAAATAGGCATATTTAATATGTGGGCGCCGCGTAAAACGATTTTTTGTAAATCTTCGTGATTGTAGAAATCCATACGCAACGGTATGCCAAAACGTTCACGCAGCGGGGTTGATACGAGTCCGGAACGTGTTGTGGCACCGACTAACGTAAAAGGTTGCAAGTCAATTTTTACCGAGCGGGCGGAAGGGCCTTCTCCGATGATAATGTCCAATTGAAAATCTTCCATGGCTGAGTATAAAACTTCTTCTATGGCCGGATTTAAACGGTGTATTTCATCAATAAAGAGGACATCCCGGGCTTCTAAATTGGTTAAAATGGCAGCTAAATCTCCGGAACGGGTTATCATAGGGGCGGATGTGGCTTTAAATCCGACGCCAAGTTCTTTTGAGATAATATTTGATAATGTTGTTTTACCCAGTCCGGGCGGCCCGTAGAGCAAAACATGATCAAGGACTTCGCCGCGGCTCTTGGCGGATTGGATAAAAACTTTCAGGTTTTGGCAGACTTTGTCCTGTCCGATGAATTCGTCAAGAGTTGAGGGACGTAAATTGATTGCAGCAGGGGTGTTGGCCTCGTCGGATGAAATTTTTTGTGCGCTTACGATGCGTTCTTTATTTTCGGGCATACAATACTCCTATTGGTTAAATTCTTTTAAAGCAAGCCTAATTAGTGTCCCAAGATCGGCATCTTGATTCTTCAGGCAAACTTCCGAGGCGACGCGGTAGGCTTCAATTTTTTGATATCCGAGGTTTGTTAAGGCAGAAGTTACATCTTCGGTTTTGGCGTAAGTGGTGTCTGTATTATCAATTTGTTGTAAAGAGGCGGAATCAGAGTCTTTTTTGGCAGAAGAAGGTGATTCCGGATTGTTTTCATCTGAGAGGGTGTTTAACTCGGCAGTGCCCATATATTCAGGCGGGATGGTTACTATTTTATCTTTAAGTTCTGTTACCAGCCGTGCGGCTAATTTCGGGCCAACTCCCGCAGCTCGCAAAAAAGAGCTTTTATCTTGTGCCGCAACAGCTTGTGATAATTGTGCCGGAGAGAGTGCGCTTAAAATGTTTAAACATACTTTTCCACCAACCCCTTGAATTTTTGTCAGAGTATTAAACCATTCTTTTTCCCATGGCGTTTGGAAGCCGAATAAAGTGATGCTATCTTCTTTGATTACAGTTTCTATGAGAAGTACGGCGTATTCTCCTTGATGTAGTTTTGATAGAGAACGGGAGGACATGTTGATGAGATAGCCGACCCCGTTGACGTCTATAATGCAACAGTCTTCGCCGATGTTGTCTATGGTTCCTTTTAATTTTGCTATCATTTTTAATCCTTATGTTAAAAATAGCTTAAATTCTTTTTGTGTGTTGTTCAAGATATTATTTTGCGAATTCCCCTTTTTTTCTCGGTATTAAGGGTTATATCTGAAATATTGTTAATCCGGAGGAAGGGTGGTTTGATGAAAATTTTCAGAATATTGTTGGCCAGTATCGTTGCGTCTTTAACGGTTTTAGATGCACAAGCGGAAATGAACTATCAAAGTTTTAAAAGCAGCCTGAGCAAAAAATACGGGTTTGATTATAACATAGATATATCTGTTTTAGGACAGCGGACGAGCCCTTCTGGAAAAAACAATGCCGTTCAGGCTTATATTTACCCCGAATTTTCATGGACAATGACGGATAGTGATGCAGGAACCGGCGTATTAAATTTTGCTTATTCCGTTGTACGTTACGGTGGGCATAATGCTGCAGATATTGCTTCCAATTCCGGCATGGTTACCGGTATTAATGATTATACTGATAATGCAACGGAATTTAACGAATTGTATTATACCTATCAATTTGGGGGAAAGTGGGATTGGCTGACATTGGGAATTGGACAGTATTCTTTATATAATTTTGACGGGACGAAATATGATTCAAATCAACAGGTTAATTTTTTGAATGATTCTCTGGCTCAAAATGCATCGGCGTCTTATTCTTCAGGAGGTTTGGGCGGATATGTTCAAATACAGCCATCTAAGGATTGGAACATTGCTTTGGGCGGTTTGGATGCTTCAAACATTGATGCAACGAGTATACGTGCAAATCATTTGGACGACGGCCATTACACAACATTTGGCTACGTTGCATATTCACCGATAATTCACGGGGTGGGAGAACTTGAAATTTCTTTGATGTTATATAATCAGCCCGGGGTTTCCGAGCAACCGGAAACGACTAATGGCTGGTCTTTAAATTTATCCCAAAATATAGGAGATAAATTTAATATTTTTGCGCGAGTGAACGGTGTTAGCGGTGCCGTGGAAGAAATTAGCCAATCCTGGGTGCTGGGCGGCGTTTATAATAATCCGCTGAACCGAAACCCTTTAGATCAAATAGGGCTGGCTTATTCATATAATAAGATTGACAAAGATGCTGTCGGCGAAGAGCTGGCACATAATGCGGAACAAATTGTTGAAGCTTACTGGGCTTGGGGTGTCGGTGATATGTTGACCATTACTCCCGATGTGCAATTATATATAAATCCGGCACTTAATGCAAAAACCGATTTGGGTATTGTTACCAGTATTCGCGCGACGGTTTTTTTCTGATGCTTTAAATACATTGTTTAAATACATCGTTTTTTATCCATCAAACAGCTCAATAAACCGATGTGATGTTTTTTCGCTGTGCATTAGTATGATTTTGTTGATGTTAAATCCGGAAAAAAAAGTTATGTAAGCATTATCTTGGAATGTTATGGTTACTAAATTTGAATTAAAGGTGTTAAGAATGCGCAAATTATACTTTTTGATTTTGGTATTTACATTATCAGCATGCCAATCAAAACAGGTTATTGTTCCAGCTGTGGTTCATAATGTCAGCACAACACAGGAAGTTGTGGTTGAAAAGGCTCATTTGCCGATTATAGGCGAAGTTGAGCCTATTTATTTTTTACCGATGAAGTCGCCGTTTGCTGCCAGAATTGATACCGGAGCGACAACGTCGTCGCTGGATTGCCAAAATGTTGAATATTTTGAGAGAGACGGCGAGAAATGGGTTTCTTTTTTGCTTAAAAACAGGAAGACAGGGGAAGAGCATGTTTTTGAGAAAAAAATAGAACGTTCTTTTAAAGTGCGGCGTGTGGGGAAAGATGAACAGCGCAAGGCTGTCAAAATGGACGTCAAAATGGGAGATGAAGTTTTCAGCGCCGTCTTTTCCATAGCGGACCGCTCCGGTTTTGATTATCAAGGCCTTGTCGGACGGAATATTTTAACAGGACGTTTTTTGGTTGATACGTCTACATCGTATACTTTGGATTAAGGTTGTTCTTATGAAATTAGCGTTATGTCGTTTTTTTACGGTAAGAAAAGTTCTTAGCTTTTTGCTGTTGTTGTCGGTTGCGTATGCCGGGTATGGAATTTATTATAAAGTTAAGTATTGGGGCTTTACTTTGTCTCCGAATGCGCTGACAGATGTTTGGACGGTTGAGGCCAAGGTTTCGTTTGATGCGATAGGGGGAGATGCCAAAGTTTCATTAGCCGTGCCGGATAATAAAGACGGTTTTAAGATTTTAAGTGAAGAAATAATTGCTAAAGGGTATGACGTTTCCCGCGATAAAAAGAATGGAAGGGTTGTCTTATCCGGGAAAGATAAAGAAGGAAAACAAAATTTATACTATCGGTTAAGTATTTATGATGATGCACAATACCAAGCTTCGGGCATGTCTGTTGCCGCTAAAGTCCAAAGGCCCTTATTGACAGAAGAAGAAAGAGGACAAATGCGGAAACTTTGGGATTTATCCAAATTGCAAAAAGGGGATAAAGTCCAGAAAATTATTTCTATTGTTAATCAGGAAATAGCTACTCCGACAATGACGCCGGTTTTGCCATTAAATTATACGACTAAGGAGTTTGCTGAAAAAATTATCCAAATATTGGCGTATAAACGTATACCGGCAAGGATAGCCTGGACCATTAAACTGGAGGAAGATAAAAAGACAGATAAGCCGGATATTATGTTGGAAGCGTATTTGGACGGCAAATGGACTTTGTATGATTTGAATACGGCAAAAATAGGACTGCCTAAGAATTGGGTTATTTTTCAACGTGGCGGCGTATCTCTGCTTGATGTACGCGGTGGTGAAAATTCCAAAATTACGTTTTCTGTTTTGAAAACCGTTGCGACTCCGGCAAAAATGGCGGAATACCGGGCAGTGGCCAATGATAAACTAATGGGGTATAAATATTCAATCTATACGTTGCCTATTTTGGAGCAAAATACACTTAAGTGGCTTATGATTTTTCCGCTGGCAATATTGGTGGTCGTTATTATGCGAAATGTTATCGGCGTATCTACGATGGGCACTTTTACACCGATGTTGTTGGCTATGGCATTAGTTAAGACAGGGTTTTGGTACGGGATTATTTGTTTTTCTGTGATGATTGTATTGGGATTGATTATGCGGGCAGTGGTTGCCAAACTTAATTTATTGCTCGTTCCGCGAATATCTTTTGTTGTTATTTTTGTGATTTTGTTAATTCAGGCTTTAACGGTTGTCGGGTATCGGTTTAATTATGCTGTTGTCAGCTCGGCAATCTTCTTTCCGATAATTATTACGGCATGGATTATAGAACGGGCTTCCATCACCTGGGAAGAAGACGGAGCAGCAAATACGATTAAAGAGATTATTTTTACACTGTTTACGGCAATGGTTACCTATTTTGTTGTCAGCAGCGAATATGTGCGCCATGTAATGTTTGCTTTTAACGAATTGAATTTGGTAATATTGTTTATCGTTATGCTGTTGGGTACTTATACGGGCTATCGGCTGACAGAACTGAAGAGGTTTGCTCCGTTGGCGGGTGAGGATAAATAAGATGCTTGATTGGCTGTTTAATGGTAAAAAATTGCGCGAAAACGGCGTGTTAGGCATGAATGACCGTAATTATTCGGTTATTGCAAAAAATAACAAGCGTTCTTTGTATGTTTTGGTTGACGATAAAGTAAAAACCAAAAGATTGGCTAACAGCATTAACATCAATACGCCTGAGATGATAGGTATTATTGAGCACCAATATCAGGTACAAAATTTTTTGAACATTATCAAAGGGCATGATACGTTTGTCATTAAACCGGCTCACGGCAGCGGCGGAAAAGGGGTTTTGGTTATAAAAAAATATGATGGGGAAAATTTTTACAGCGCTTCGGGAGCCGTGCTGAGTTTCAAAGATATTTACCAACATATTTCCAATACTTTAAGCGGATTGTTTAGCCTGGGCGGACAATATGATGTGGCGTTGATTGAAGAAGCCGTCAATTTTAGTGATGTTTTTGCAAATTTCAGCTATCATGGCGTGCCGGATGTACGGGTGATTGTGTATAAGGGGTTTCCGGCTATGGTTATGATGCGGTTGGCAACCAAAGAATCGGGTGGACGGGCAAATTTGCACCAGGGTGCGGTGGGGGTCGGCCTGGATGTTCAGAGCGGATTGCCGCTTAGAGCTGTTATGCATAATAAACCCGTTTTTCAACATCCGGACACAAAGGCAAATTTGATGGATTTGCGGGTTCCTTTTTGGCGAGAACATTTGCTTATCGGGGCATTGGCATATGACATGACAGGTTTGGGCTATCTTGGTGCTGATATTGTTCTTGATAAAACCAGAGGCCCGATGATGTTGGAAGTTAATGCACGTCCAGGATTGGCTATTCAAATTGCCAACGGGAGAGGATTAAAAACTGTGTTACAAGAAATAGATTTGACATATCCAAAAGGACTTTCGGCTGAAGAAAGAGTAGACTTTGTCTTGAATAAAAGAAAGTAAATATCTAAATATTGAGTAGGTAACTATTTTGAGGAGTTAAAAATGTCTAATATTTTAGGGAAGAGCGAGACGAAAAGCCTGGATAAAAGCAAAACGAAAAATTTATCGGTGGAAGAAAAAAAGAAAATAGGCGTGAGTGATACACGCGGGAAAAAAATCAAATATTCTTATAACGTGGCAGATCCTGAGAATGCTTTGGTTATGAAATTAAAAGACGGAGACGTGGTTATAGAAATGTACCCGGAAGCAGCGCCGAATCATGTTGCCAGAATAAAAGAACTGGTGCGCCAGGGGTTTTATAACGGCTTAAAGTTTCATCGTGTTATTGACGGATTTATGGCACAAACGGGTTGCCCTTTAGGTACAGGTACCGGCGGGAGTGGTAAAAAGCTTAAAGCTGAATTTAATACTATTCCGCATAAACGGGGTATTGTTTCTATGGCGCGAGCCATGAGTCCGGATTCGGCAGACAGTCAGTTTTTTATTTGTTATGAAGATTGCCCTCATCTGGATGGGCAATATACAGTGTGGGGAAAAGTTGTTTCCGGAATGGAGTTTGTTGATAAAATCAAGAAAGGTGACGGCTACAACGGAATGGTCAGCAAACCTGATGTGATTATCAGTATGCATGTGATTGCTGATTTATAAAAGAAATTATAAAAATATGAGTCAGAGAGATTCGTGTTTTGTATTCGGGAATCCCGCTTTTCGTGCGGGATTTTTTTATAAGCATAGCTGAAAACTATGGGGTAATGTTTTTATACGCTTTTGTCGTTAAAAGTGTTTCTCAGGTTGCAATGGGTGATGGCTATGGCCAAGGCATCTGACGAATCGTTATTTTTCGGCTTACAGCCGGGGAGTAAGATTTTTACCATTGTTTCTACCTGGTGCTTATCTGCTTTGCCTACACCTGTCAGCGCTTTTTTTATTTTGTTTGGTTCGTATTCAAATAGTGGAATGTTGTAAATTGCCGGCATTAAAAAAACAACGCCGCGCGCCATGCTTAATTTTAGCGATGTTTCCGGGTTTGTGTTTAGGAAAGTGATTTCTATTGAGGCTTCATCCGGCTTGTAAAGCTCTATAATTTTTTGCAGTTCGGTAAAAATGGTGTGCAGGCGTTGAGACAGGGTTTCTTTGGCTGAAGTCGGAATAAAACCGTCTGCCACATAGGACAGACGGTTTCCGTTTTTTTCAATAATTCCCCAGCCTGTTGATGATATGCTCGGGTCTAGGCCAAGGATTCGCATTTATTCAGCCTCTTCCAATTGTGCCATAACATCATCGGAAATTTCTGCATTGTGATAAACGTGCTGTACGTCTTCGTCTTCTTCCAACGCATCAATGAATTCCAAAAACTTTTTGGCGGTTTCTACATCGGTAATCGGCGTTTTGACGGTTGGTTTCCAATCCAATCGGGAAGCTGACGGCGTACCGAATTTTTTTTCAAGGGCGTCCGTAACAGAAGACAAATCATCCGGAAGAGTTTCAATGGCGTGGATTTCATCTTCGGAAGTTACTTCGTTGGCGCCTGCTTCCAAAGCCTCTTCAAACATTTTGTCCGAATCGGCGACAGCTTTAGGGTATTCAATATATCCGATGCGTTCAAAGTTAAAAGATACGGAACCGCTTTCACCCATTGTTCCGCCTCGTTTGCCGAAAATTGAGCGGATGTTACTGGCTGTGCGGTTTTTGTTGTCGGTTAAAGCTTCAACGATAACGGCAACTTTGTTGGGAGAAAAGCCCTCGTAACGCATTGTCGTATAGTCATCACCACCGGCAACCTGTGTTGCTTTGGCAATGGCGCGTTCAATATTATCTTTAGGCATACTTTCAGCACGGGCAGCCTGAATTGCCAGCCTTAAACGCGGGTTTTTATCAGGTTCTGGCAAGCCGCTTTTGGCGGCAACAGTGATTTCACGAGCCAGTTTGGCAAAAACTCGTGCTTTTTTTGCATCTTGAGCACCTTTGCGGTACATAATGTTTTTAAATTGGGAGTGTCCTGACATTTAGATCTCCATAATAAAGTTAGTTTGCTTTTCTTTGGTTTTGTTTAATATTTTGAAAATATGTAATTTTTCAATTAATCATCTTCGGCGGCCAGTTTACTGTTTATCAGCAGGAAAGCGGGCGTCTTTTTGCCAAAGACTTTGTAGCGTCTGGATAAATCCTGCGCTCGCTTATCTAATAAAGGAGGCTTTAGGTCTGCTTTGTATTTCGGAGAAGCGGCGGAAGACGGTGTTTCTTTTTTGGAAACTGCAGTTATCGTTTCTGTTGCCGCAGTTTGATTGATGCAAGTCGCTTCGCTTTCTTTGGCTTTGTCTATTTTAATTTCTGCCGGCGTTTTTAATATTTTATCCAGCGTATCTTGTGTTTCTTTTGAGCGTCTGGTTGTAAAAACGATATTTTGCTTGTCGGAAGGAAGAATTTCCAGAATTTTATTGAGATTTTTTAATTGCCGTTTCTTTTTTATCAAATTGATGTCGTCAACGACCAAAATTTGTATATCAGAAAGGGCAATGTTGTTTTCCTCCGAGTTTTCAATCAACAAGTCTGGCGAGCCGATAATGACGTTGCCTTCTCCGGCAGAAGAATTTGAGGAATCGTCAGGGGTTGTTTCATGATATTTGTTAAAAAGCGAAAATTTATCAGAAATATTAACGGCTTCTTTGTTATCTGCAGCAATAATCAGGATGTTTTTCCCTTCTTTTTTAGACATGATATCAAAGAGAGGGAAAATATATGAACATGTTTTGCCACAAGATGCCGGTGCAATCGTAAAAATATCTTTTCCGGCTAAGATAGACGGGATAACATCTTTTTGCACGGTTGTCGGTTCTGTGTAACCTAAATCTTCAATTGCCTGAATGGTTTTATCGCTTAAACCCAAATCTTTAAAGCTCATAGTTGATTCCTGACAGAGTATTTTAATCTGCTGTATAGTATAACTTTATCAGAGAGAGTCAAGAGCTATGTAGGCAAAGGTTGTAAAAAATGCGCAGTAGGACGAAGATGTATGATAATATTTAAAAGGATAGCTTTTTTAGAATTTTTATGTTAGAAAGACGGCAGTTTTAATTTATTCAGAATAAAAAATGGAAGAAACTCTTTTTTCAAGCAAAGTCAAAAGACCGTTGGCAGACAGGCTGCGCCCCAGCCGGTTGGAAGATGTTGTCGGGCAGGAACAAGTTGTTGGCAGCGATTCTCCATTAGGGAGAATGATTCGTACCGGACATATTTCTTCATTTATTTTATGGGGGCCTCCCGGTTGCGGCAAAACAACCATTGCCCGGTTGATTGCCGAATATACTAATTTGTATTTTGAACAAATTTCCGCCGTTTTTTCCGGCGTTGCGGATTTGAAGCGCGTGTTTCAATATGCGCAAGATCGAAAAACGACCCAGGGAAAGGGGACGTTGCTTTTTGTAGACGAAATACATCGGTTTAACAAGTCTCAACAGGACGGATTTTTACCTTATGTTGAAGACGGTACGGTTATTTTGGTGGGTGCTACGACGGAAAATCCGTCATTTGAGCTGAATGCGGCGTTGCTTTCCCGATGCCAAGTGTTTGTTTTGAACAGGTTGACATCTGAAAATTTTGAAATTTTATTGCAAAGGGCAGAAAAGGAAGAAGGAAAAAAGCTTCCAGTTGATGACGATGCGCGCGAATTTATGAAAAGTATTGCGGACGGAGACGGAAGATATATACTCAATTTGGCGGAAAGTATATGGGACTATGCCAAGCCCGGGGAGATTTTTGATAAAGAAAAACTTATGAAAATTATTCGTTCGCGGGCGCCTATATATGATAAAGGGCGTGACGGGCATTATAATTTAATTTCTGCCGTACATAAGTCGTTACGAGGTTCTGATGTTGATGCGGCGCTTTATTGGGTGGCCCGGATGATTGTTTCAGGGGAAGATCCCAGATATATTTTGCGGCGACTGGTGCGATTTGCCATAGAAGATGTTTCTTTAGCGGATCCTAATGCTGTTGTGCAGGCTGTTGCATGTTCGGAAGTTTATGAACGTCTCGGTTCGCCGGAAGGAGATTTGGCTGTTATGCAATTAACGGCCTATTTGGCGACAGCGCCTAAATCTGCGGCTGTGTACAAGGCTATGCACAGCGCATTTGACGAGGCGAAGAAAACCGGTTCATTGATGCCGCCTAAACATATCCTGAATGCTCCGACAAAGCTTATGAGAGAATTGGGCTATCATGACGGATATATTTATGATCAGGATTTGGAAGACGGTTTTTCGGGACAGAATTATTTTCCGGAAGAAATGGGGCGGCGCCGTTTTTATTATCCGGTAGACAGAGGATTTGAGCGCGAAATAAGAAAAAGGATAGATTATTTTGACAAATTGCGCCAGGAAAAGCAAAAGGCCATGCGTAAAAAGGAAAGTATAAAATGAGCGGAGTTAAAGTTGTCCAGATAAAAACCGAAGATGACGGAATGCGGTTAAACCGCTGGTTTTTGAAGTATTATCCCGGATTGGGGCTGGGAAGATTGCAAAAGCTTTTGCGTACCAAGCAAATAAAAGTTGATGGAAAAAAGGCAGAGGCTTCTACCCGTTTGTGTGTTGGGCAGGAAATAAGGATTCCGCCGTTGGATAATGAAAAAAGCATACCGGATAGCTCTCGTGTTTCGGCAAGTGATGCCCAGTATATTGAACGGATGGTCATTTATAAAGATGAGAAAATTATTGTTTTAAACAAACCGTCCGGGTTAGCCGTGCAAGGTGGTACCAATATTGTTCGCCATATTGACGGCATGTTGGAAGCTCTTCAGTTTGAAATGCCGGAAAAACCTAAACTTGTTCATCGGATTGATAAAGATACCAGCGGTATTTTAGTGTTGGCCAGAAGCAGAAAGATGGCGGATATCTTGACAAAGGCATTCAGAGAGCATACTTTGAGGAAAGAATACCTTGCTTTGACGCGAGGGGTGCCGGCGAATCCATATGGGGAGATTAAAGCTCCTTTGGAGAAAATGGGAGAGCAGGTTTGCGTTTCCGAGCAAGGAAAAAGTGCTATAACCGAGTATGCCGTTATTGATACCGTCGGCGACCGCTACGCTTTGATTTCGGCTTGTCCGTTGACAGGGCGCACGCATCAGATACGCGTTCATCTGGAATATGTCGGAGCACCGATTGCCGGTGATGATAAATATTTTGGCGCGGAACGGGACAAGAGCAAGATGTTTGCCAATAAATTATATTTGCATGCTTATAAAATAGATTTGTCTTTTGTGTATGGTAAAAAAATGATTGTGCAAGCTAAATTGCCGGATTATTTTAAAGAAAGTTTGAAAGACCTGGGATTGAATTTCAAGGAGTAACCTAATGAAAAAAGTTTTTAAGATTCTCTTTTTTTCCGTTATCTTTTTGTTTCTGCTGTCGGTGACAGCCGTATATGTTTTGTTGACGCAGATAGATTTTAATAAATACAAAGGGGAGATTGTTAAAATTGTGTATGAACAAACCGGGCGGAAATTAACATTGGGTGACATCCAGGTTAAATTTTCGTTTAATCCGCTTATTGAAGTTAAAGATATAGTTTTTTCCAATGCTGCGTGGGCACGTCATCCCGTTATGGCTTCTGCTCGTTCGGCAGAACTCGGATTTGCCGTACTGCCGCTGCTGCATAAGAATGTTGTCATAGATACATTTATTTTAAATGATGCAGAAGTTAATTTGGAAGAAAGTGCTGACGGGCAAAAAAACTGGATTTTTTCAAAAGAGCCGGCAAAAGAAGTTAAGCTTTCCGTCTTGCCGGTTCAGAGATTCCAGTTGATTAAAGAAGCAAATGCTGTTGAAAATACGGAGCTTGGAGAAAATCAGGCCGGTACAAAAAGTTCTGATTTGTTATCTTCTCTGGTGATACATAATGTCGGGTTGAATAATGTGGCTCTTAGCTATACGGATGGAAACAACAAAAAACAGAACTATGCGGTTTCTTTTCTGAAACTTAATGCAAATTCTGAAAAAAACATGGATTTTCAATTTGATGTTAATAAGGGACAGTATACCGGTTCCGGTGAGTTGGGTGGTTTTGATAAAATTCAAAGCGCAGAGGGTTTTCCCGTATCGGGGGCGTTTAATATCTTGGGTATAGAAATGAACGCAGATGTTTTGTTGTTTGATATTATGGGCGGTATGCGTTTTTCGGGAACCGTGCAGGCAAAAAATTTTTTAGGTACAGGCAAAGGATATAACGAATCGGTTGATTTGACGCTTAACGGAAATTTGAAAAATATTGCCGTAAATATTAATAGCTTAGCGATAGCCGGCAATGTTGCAACCGGGCAGATCCAGGCAGATTTGTCGGCTCAAAAGCCTTATGTTCGGGCATCGATCCGGTCAGATAAAATTGATATTTCTTCTCTTATGGCTAAAAAGCAAGCAACTCTTCCTTTTTCTTTAATAAAAGAGGCGCAGGCGACAACGCTGGTACCGAATGTAGCTATTCCTTATTCTGTATTTTATAGCGCCAATGCCAATGTTAATGTTGAAATACTTCGTCTACTGCAAGGTAATGTTTCTTTGGGAGAGAACTTAAAGTTTAATGCTAAACTGGATAATGGAAAAGCATCGTTAACCATAGAGCAGGGGAATGTTGCCGGAGGGAATGTGACGGCTGATGTTTCTGCTGATGCAAATACAAAGGAAACAAAAGTGAAGGCTGATATTCAGAAATTGAGTGTTCCCCAGTTGTTGCAGATTTTGAATGTTCAAAATACGTCATTACGTTTTTTGAGCGGAGGAAATGCCGATGTTTTTGTTGATGTTCATGGTTTAGGTGAGACGCTTCAAGCGGTGACGGAAAGCCTTGACGGGAGTGTGGTGGCGATTGTTGATGAATCGCAGGTTCATTTTGGCAATATTGGCGTTATGAAAGGAAATGTTATCAGCCAGCTTTTGGATATGTTGAAGGTGGTGAAAGAAAATGACGATTTAAATCTGCGTTGTGCGGTTGCAAGGGCGGATATTAAGAACGGTAAAGCCACTTTTCCAAATGGTTTGGCCATCAATGCCGATAAATTTACCATTGTGGCCGACGGATATGCGGATTTAAACAATGATACACTTGGTTTCAGCATTAAGCCGTTTGCGGGGAAATTAACGGATACGAATATTGCCAAAGCGTTGTCATCTTTGGTTAAATTGACAGGGACAATCCAAAATCCAAAAATCGGAGTGGACAGTGCTAATGCCATACGAACCATTGTCGGCGTAACAACGGCGGGACCGGCGTATCTTGGTACACAGATGTTGTTGGAAAATGATGGGTCTCCTTGTTATACTGCCTTACAGGGAACCGGCTATGAAAACAGATTTCCCAAGCCAGATAATGTTGTTACGCAGACAGGCGATGATGTCGGTCAAATAATTAATGACAGTGTCGGCGTTGTGAAAGATACGACAAAAAATATTTTTGATATGTTGTCTGGAAGTATTCAGAAACTGAATAAATAATAAAATGAGCGATAAAGGAAATATTCGGGAAATTGTACACCTGGTTGCAATGAAGAAGCCGGAACTTGTTTCTGTTTTGGCTTCTTTTGCTGCAACAGATACGATTTTGTATTTGGGGCAATTGTCTGATGAAAATGTTAAAAAGAAAGCCGAACGAGCTATCGGTTGTGCAAATGGTATTATGAATACACAGTTTGTAGCCGCTTGTTCTTTAGGGGTCGAAAAAGAGAATCTGATTCAACAAAGAAAGGCGGAGATTTATCTGCAAGGGCTTGATGATGAAATTTTTGCTGTTTTGTATTTGGTGGCGACGGAGCTCCGTTCCGTTTTGATTGGCGCTTTGTTTGTTAATCAAAAAATTACGGCGCAAGAAGCATTTCAGTTGACTTTTGCTGAGGAATTGGAACAACAGCGGCGTTGGGGAAAAGATGATGTGGTGAAACTGCGCCAGAAAGATATTATGGATAAATTAACAGAGTTGGAAGCGATTATAAATGCGGGAAGTTTATTTAAAAATTGAAGGGCGTGTTCAGGGAATCGGCTATCGGCGGTGGGCTGTTTCAAAGGCTTTAGAAATCGGCGGAATTTCCGGGTGGGTCAGAAATGAAGATGACGGCAGTGTGGAAATATTGATGAGCGGCGAAGATGAGAATATTGATGAAATGATAAAGTGTTGCTATCGCGGGCCAATGTTTGCCAGAGTGGATAAGATTTCTTTTTTGCCAGGGGTACGTAATTATTTTTTGCCATCAATAGAGGTGGGAAAATTTTTTCGGATATAAAACGTATATCCTAAATATTACAAAGCGGTTTAATTGTTTTGGCGATGTTAGCACATATTTTTATGCTGTCTTTTGCTGAGGAGGTATAAAATGCGTGTTGATAAGACAATAGATAATGTAAAGGGATGTCTTTGTCGATCTTGTCCGTCATATTCATCTCATTGTAAATTAAAAAGCGGGGAATATCTGCCTTTTGATATTTCCCATTTGTCTCATTTGGAAGTTATGTTTTGCGCTTTTGAAAAAAGCAATTGTATCCATGAGAATCGCGGTTGTTTGTGCGGAAAATGTCCGGTACATAAAAAATATGCCCTCAATAATGAAGATTATTGTTTGTGTACCGGCGGTGTTTTATAATAGCATCCAACGGAGGGTGATATGTTAAATCCGGCAAATATTGAGACAGATTATAAAGAAAAGAAGTTTTTGCAATTGTACGATTTTATTTTAGAGAGGGAAAATTCTTTGAGTAGGGAAGCCCTTCTTGTGCAATATAGTGCGGTGTTGCGTTATTTTATGAAATTTTTACAAGACAGGGAAGAATATGCCCCCGAAATTTTTGGCGTTTTGTATCATATTTATGTAAAACTTGGCGATATTTATTATGAAGAAGCTTTACAAAAGCAGGATAATAGTAAATACTTTCTTGCAGCTGAATATTTTAATCAGGCTTTGACTTTTGCTCAAACCGTTAATGAAAAAAAGCATGTGATACTTATGTTAAAAGATGTGTATTATTATTTGAATGATGAGGACGCTTATGTCAAAGTGGAAGAAACTTGGGCAGAAACTCATGAAAAGGAGGATAGATTTGCAGCGTATATGTTGCTGGCGCAAAATGCCGATGTTTTGCAGTTGAAAGCACAATTTTTGGAAAAGGCATTAGATGGCGTTATGGAACAAAAAGGGAGTATTTATGAAAAATATCAGGATACGCTTAATGTTTGCAGCCAGCTGGCTGCAATTTATGAGCTGCAAGGGGATAAAGAAAAAGCATTTCGTATAAAAAAATTGCGAGAGAGTACGTTGAATCTTTTGAACTAAACAGGGGGCTATTATGGCATTATATAAAACTGATTTATTGATTTTGGGGTCTGGTCCGGCGGGGTATACGGCCGGTATATATGCGGCGCGTGCAGGCCTTAGTACAATGATTGTTTCCGGAAATCAGGAAGGCGGACAGCTGACAATGACATCCAGTATTGAAAATTTTCCCGGTTTTGAAGAAATAAGCGGTTTTGAACTGATGGAAAAAATGAAACAACAGGCGTTAAAATTAAATGTTCAGTTTGTTAATGACAGTATTGTGGAGGTTGATTTTGCCCGCCGGCCGTTTGAGTGCAGCTCTGAAAACGGACATTCGTATCAGGCAAGAGCCGTTATTGTGGCGACGGGGTCTTCTGCCAAATGGCTTAATCTGCCATCAGAAAAAAAATATCTCGGGTATGGCGTATCGGCTTGTGCAACGTGTGACGGATTTTTTTATCGCGGGAAAACAGTTGCCGTTATCGGCGGCGGTAATTCTGCCGTTTCTGAGGCTTTGTATCTGGCTACGCTGGCTAATAAGGTTATTCTGGTGCATAGAAGGCATCAGTTGCGGGCAGATAAAATTTTACAAGATAAGATTTTTAATAATAAGAAAATTGTACCGGAATGGGATTGTGTTGTTGAAGAAGTTTTGGGCGAAGATAATCCACGCAAGGTTACCGGGCTTAAAATCAGAAATGTGGTTAGCGATGAGGTAAAAACATTAGATGTTGATGGTGTTTTTGTTGCAGTAGGGCATCAGCCGAATACGGATATTTTTAAAGGAAATCTTATTCTGGACAGCAAGGGTTATATTGTTACGCACGAAAATAGTTCCGCTACGGATATTGAAGGGGTTTTTGCCGCGGGGGATGTTAAAGATCCGAAATATAAGCAGGCGGTTATTTCTGCCGGAAGCGGTGCAATGGCTGCGATGGATGCAATAGAATATCTTGATGTTGAGTAGGTTTAGAAGTCTTTATTTTCTATGCTGTACAGGCAATATTTTGCATTAAGCTGATATCTTTGTTAAAACGTAAGAAATTGTTGTAATAGCTTTTTTCTCCGCAGGAACGGAAAAGGAGGGTGTTTGGTGTATGTGCCAGGTAGCTGGTTATATGGTTCGGGTTAATTTTTTTATAAAAATGATATAGAGACTCTTCAAAAGCTTTTAATGTGGACATATCTGTCATTGTTTGGTTAAGCAGTGTTATGTTTGGATTGAGATACGGAGATATGATATTGGCATCAAAATGTTCCAGTATAAGGAGAGCTTGCGGTTGAGACGGAAATATCCTGTTAATGAAATCGGCACTGGTTTTCAGGCTGTTAAGGTAGGCATAATCTTTTAGTTTGTAATTGTTATAGAGGTTAAATACTGAAAAGAATGCCGGCGCGGTCAACAAACATAAAGAGGATTGCTTTTTAGCTGAAAGCCCGGTGTTTTCTTTTAGCCAATAGGCGGCAATCAAATAAATATAGAAAAAATTGTGATGGTGTATGCAACCGTGATATAACCAAACAAAGACACTAGCTATGATTAAATTCAGCAAATACAGAGAATAGGGATATAAAATGTTTGTTTTAGCTATCGGCATTAATAAATAATACTATAAAAACGGATGACCTTCCGTTTTGCTGAGGGTGAAAATTTCGGCAGGGGATATGAAGCGGGCGATATTCCAGGCATGCGCCTCATCATAATTTGGCGGGCAGTTTAAATTTAGCCATAGCGAAAATAAAATTGTTACGGTAAACCCGATGAAATACAGGTGATATTTCAGTAATCCCTTCATTTTTATACGTTGAATAAAAAGTTTAATAAATCTCCGTCTTTTACGATATAATCTTTTCCTTCAGAACGTATTTTTCCGGCTTCGCGGCATCCCTGTTCTCCTTTATATTTGATAAAATCGTTATAGGAGATGGTTTCGGCCCGGATGAAGCCGCGTTCAAAGTCTGAATGAATGATGCCGGCACATTGCGGCGCTTTTGACCCTTTTAGAAATGTCCAGGCATGGACTTCTTTGGGACCGGCAGTAAAATAGGTTTCAAGCCCGAGTAAATCATAACCGGCTTTTATAATCTTGGAAAGCCCTGTTTCATTAAGGCCAAGTGCAGAGAGAAATTCTTTTTTATCTTCTTCATTTTCCAGTTGGGCTACTTCGGATTCAATAGCCGCCGAAATGATAACGGCTTTGGCGTGTTCTTGTTCGGCTTTGGCGAAAACTTTTTGGGAAAAGCTATTGCCTGTTGCAGCACTGTTTTCATCTACATTACAGACATAAAGAACGGGTTTTGCCGTTAGCAGTTGAAGCATTTTGTATTGTTTCCATGCGTCTTTGTCCTCTACGGAGGGGGCTGCAGTGCGAGCAGGCTTTCCGGCTTGAAGCGCCTTGATAATCGGTTCCATAACGCGTACACGGACGGCAGCTTCTTTATCGCCGCCGGTTTGTGCACGTTTATGGGTTTGTTCAAAACGTTTTTCCAGAGATTCCAAATCTGCAATCATCAGTTCTGTTTCAACGATTTCAGCGTCACGAATCGGGTCAACGGAGCCTTCCACATGCGTAATATTATCATCTTCAAAACAGCGCAAGACATGGATAATGGCATCTGTTTCGCGTATATTTGCTAAAAATTGGTTGCCCAAACCTTCACCTTTGGAGGCACCTTTGACTAGTCCGGCAATGTCAACAAATTCAAGCTGGGTTGGCACAATATTTTTGGGATGGACAATATCTGCCAATTCCTGCAAGCGTTTGTCAGGTACGGCGACCCGGCCGGTATTTGGTTCTATGGTGCAAAACGGAAAATTTGCAGCCTGGGCGGCAATGGTTTGTGTTAAGGCATTAAAAAGAGTTGATTTTCCGACATTTGGGAGACCGATGATCCCACAATTAAATCCCATTTTTAGCTCCTAAGTTTATATTATTTATTCTTATGCGGGTTATACTAGAAACTGATAGATTTTGCAATAGAAAAAGTGTTATTTTTCGTGACGCTTTTTATAGTGCTATTTGCTGTTATGCATACCGATGATGTTGGAATAGTGGGCAACACCTTTGTTGATGAGTTCATTTATTGTTGAGGCGATGAAATCTAATCTTTCTTGTAAAATTTCCATTTCGGTTTTTGAAAAGCGCGACAAAACAAAAT
Organism: uncultured Alphaproteobacteria bacterium; assembly: GCA_944391435.1. Classification (GTDB taxonomy): domain Bacteria; phylum Pseudomonadota; class Alphaproteobacteria; order RF32; family CAG-239; genus CAG-267. The sequence goes on from CALXTP010000033.1 coordinate 22,170, forward strand.
TTACGGTGTCGGTATGGTGTTCCTGAGGGGAGCCGACTCCGATGCGAATGCGGTTATAGTTTGTTCCTATTTGCGAATCTATGTTCTTTAGTCCGTTGTGGCCGCCTGCGGAGCCGCCTATTTTTGTTTTTAGTTTGCCTAGTGCCAAATCTTTGTCGTCGTGAATGACAATGATGTTTTCCGGCGGAATTTTGTAAAAAGACGCTGCTTTGACAACGGAATTGCCGGATAAATTCATAAAAGTTTGTGGTTTTAGCAACAATGTTTTGGTGCCGTCAATATTTCCTTCGGCCAATAAACCTTCAAATTTTGATTTGAATGGAGAAAAATTATAGCGGCCGTGTATTGTATCGGCCGCCATAAAACCTATGTTATGGCGGGTTTCAGCATATTCTTTTCCGGGATTGCCCAAACCTACCACTAAAAACATACCGTGTTCCTTAAATTATTTACGCATAAAGTCAACGTGAATAGGCATATCGGAAACGGGGTCAAATTGTACATCTTTGCAGATGACTTTTTCTGATTTGCCATTTAAAGAAATAGTAATTATCGATTTGTAAAAATCGCGAAGGTCAAGAGCCTTTTCCAGCTCAACCGGGTGCAAGCTAATGTTTACGGCATTCTTTTTGCCACCGTAAATTACAGCAGGAACACGGCCTTCTCTACGACATGCACGAGCTGCCCCCTTACCTGCTTTTTCACGCAAATTTGCATTAAATGTGATCTCAGACATATTTTTATCCTTTGTATTAGAGTAAAACAAACCTTGCGACCTCCAGGGGTGTCGCTTGGTGTTATCTTTATAGTCTGTTTGTTTTAAAAATCAAGTTTTTTTTGAGAAAAAGAGAGGGAAATGCAAGAAAAAGAAAAGAAAAAAAAGAAAAAAAAGAGGGGTATGCCCCCTCTTTGGTTCAGTTGTCCGGTTTTGTTTCCGGTGTTGACAGGAGATAATTTTTTTTGTCTTTTAGAAACATTAAGATTCCAACGGGAATAGATAATGCATAGAGGGCTGTCAGTACGCCTAAGGTTAGCCATGGTTGCGTGAACAGAAAATTGGCAATCAGGGCGATGATTATCAACAGAGGAATGGTCATGGAAGCCCGGATATGAGTCTTTTTGAGCGAAATTGTCGGAATCCGGCTGGTTTCCAGATAAGATACAAAGCACATCCATAGCCCGCAAAACAAGTGTGTTCTTAAATGCAATTCGGCGCTCTCAAATCCAAAGCAAATGAGTATAGGCATGGTAATCATGGCGGCGGCTGCCGGTGCCGGAACCCCTGTGAAATAATGAGACCAATACGGTGGGATGGTTTTGTCTTCAAGCATGGTGTTAAAACGCGCCAGGCGCATTGCCATTCCGATAGCATACAGCAAACAGAAAAACCAGCCGATTTTGGGCAAATCAAATAAGCACCATTGGTAGATTAGTATGGTCGGTGCGACTCCAAAACTGACAAAGTCACTAAGAGAATCCAGCTCAGCGCCGAATTTTGATGAAGCTTTGAGCATGCGTGCCAGCCTTCCGTCAAGTCCGTCAAACAAAGCGGCTAAAAAAATAAATATAACTGCTTTTCGCCAGTCTTCCAAAATAGAGTATCTGATAGATGTTATACCCGAGCACAGGGCCAGCATGGTAACGATGTTTGGAACAAGTTTACGAAAAGGAACATCCGTAATCCTGTTTTTGGAAAATTTTAGTTTCCTTTTGATAGGTTTCATTTATATACCTTTCAGAAAAGCCGTGCCGAAACGTTGTTTCTGCCGCACAGGCATATTAAAACGGGATATGCGCTGCATATCCATGACGAAAAAAGTGTAACCGTAAATAAAAAAAAGACAAGTTTTATGTTGCATTTATATTTTTTTATTTGTATATAGTTTTTTGATAATATTTTGCGCTTGTGGCGGAACAGGTAGACGCTGCAGACTTAAAATCTGTTGGGAGCAATCCCGTGCCGGTTCGATTCCGGCCTAGCGCACCATTTTAAGAGCATCGCAGGGGATGCTCTTTTTTGTTTTTGAGGGATAATTTTTTATAACACAAGTTTATTTCAGAGCGTTTTTCGGCGATTTTAAGAAGTTTTGGAAAACATCGTTACTATTTGGTTATGCAGAGCCAGGCATCTGTAAAATACTTTCGGCCTTGAATATTATATTAATATGGATGTATGTTTATTTTATCGTTAGTAATAAATTTTTGAGGTGAAATGATAATTTTAATTTCCGGAGCGTCTCATACAGGTAAAACTTTATTGGCGCAAAAATTATTAGAAAAATATAAGTATCCCGTTTTATCAATAGATTTGTTAAAAATGGGACTAATTCGCAGTAAAAATACGGAATTATCTCCGGATAATGATGAAGAGTTGGAAGAATATTTGTGGCCGATTATCAGAGAAATGATAAAAACAGCCATAGAAAATAAGCAAAATCTAATTATTGAAGGGGCTTATATTCCTTTTGACTGGAAAAAAGATTTTGAGTTATCTTATCTGCAATTTATTAGGTTTTATTGTCTGGTTATGACGCAAAATTATATACGGAACCATTTTGAAGAGATTAAAAATTATGCCAATATTATTGAAAAACGTTTTGATGATACTTGGTTTACCAAAGAAGCAGCACTGAAGGAAAATATGAAAAACCTGGAACTATGTCAAAAAAATGGTTGCCGCTATATTCTAATAGATGTTGATTACGATGTTGAGTCTGGAATTTCGGAATAATTATAAAAAAAGTATCAATTTTTTATTGAGCATCGGGGACGGTGCTTTTTTGGGTATTAAAAGTATGGCATTTATAAAACAAATTGACTTTAGAAAAAGTTGCTTTGCTACTGTTTAAGAAAAACCATCGTTTTTTTGGTAGGCGAGCGTACTGTGTAAAAATCAAGAAAATTGCTGGTTTTCATTGATGCCGGATTGTAGAATTTAAATGGTCCTTTAAATTCATCAGGAGTAGCCCGAATGGAGGCGTTGAAAAAGCTTTTTTATAAGGTCTTGTTTCGGTTGTTTGTTTATAATAAGCACAGGCGAAAACAGCTTTATATTTGTTTATCCAAGACAAGTATTTTTAAATATTTAAAATTGGCTCGTTTGAGCAAAGAAGAAGATAAGGCGCAGACGCCGTTTAAATATTTTATGTCAGTTGCCTGTATTATTAAAAACGAGGGTCCGTATCTCCGCGAATGGCTGGAATATCATAAACTAATAGGCGTAGAACATTTTTATGTATATGATAACGGCAGTACTGATGATACTAAAGAGATTTTGCAGCCTTATATTGATGCAGGAGATGTTACATATATTTATTTTCCCGGCAGGGACAGACAAGATGAAGCATATTTGAATGCATGTCGGAGTTTCGGAACGGAAACAAAATGGCTGGCCGTAATTGATTTAGATGAGTTTATTGTTTTACGTGATAAAAAAAGTTTACGAGAGTTTATTGCGGATTATGCGGATTGTAGCCAAGTTAGCTTGCGCTGGGTTATTTATGGGAGTTCCGGACATGAAAAAAGACCAGAGGGATTGGTTTTGGAATGTTTTACCGGTCATGCAGCAGAACCTGATTTTACACCAAAGTCTATTTTTAATCCGCGAACGGTTGTTGATACAGGGGCGCATTATATGTGGGTTTGTGGCAAGTGGGTTGATGAAAACGGCAGTGTTTTTGGCTATGGCAATAAAGTGACAGTAAGGAAAGCACAGATAAACCATTATATTATAAAATCATGGGAGGAGTTTTATAAACGGAAGGTTGCCAGGGGACGTGCCGATTTTAAAACTTTCGGCGATGACTTGCGAGAATATTTTGATTTGTGGGATAAAAATGAAGTATATGATGATTTGATGTTGCCGTATGTCGAGATGTTGAAAGAAAAGTTGAAAAAATAAAATTTTGCAAAGGGATTGTCTTTTTTTGATTTTGAGGCTTAATAAAAAGGTGTAATTTTTAGAAAAATAGCGTAGCGAATCCTTGATAAAAATAATTTTCAAAAAAGAAAGGATAAACTATGATTTACGGATATATTCGCGTTAGTACAGATAAACAAACAACAGAAAATCAACGTTTTGAAATCGAGATATTTGCACTTAACAATGGAATAGCGATAGATAAATGGATAATGGAAACAATCAGTTCAACTAAAGAACTGGAAAAAAGAAAATTGGGCAAGTTATTGAAAAAAATGAAAAACGGTGATATCTTGATAGCATCAGAATTGTCCCGTTTGGGAAGGAATCTGCTGCAGGTTATGAGTATTTTACATTATTGCATGAATGTGGGGATACAGGTGTGGACGATTAAAGATAATTATCGCCTGGGGACAGATATCCAATCTAAGGTTTTGGCTTTTGCCTTTGGGTTATCGGCGGAAATTGAACGCAATCTTATTTCGCAAAGAACGAAAGAGGCATTGCTGCGGTTAAAAACCGAAGGGCGTGTGCTGGGTCGTCCTAAAGGGCGCAAAAACAGTAAATTGAAACTTAACGGCAAGGAACGGCGAATTGTAGCAATGCGATTGGAGCAAATTTCAAAGACCCAGATTGCCAAGACGTTAGGGGTGGACCGGCTGACTTTATCGCGCTTTATGGCTAAATATCTGGTGGATCCGATGGCGTAGCGGAAAAGTTTTTATTTTTCTTCTGGACGTGTTGCGGTTTCATCAGGTTCAGGCTGCTTTTTCCCTTTTAAGTTAGTTAGAAATTGGGCTTCTATTTTCAAATATTGGTCAAGCAGCCATCGTGAATGCGATACCAGAAAAATTGTCAGTAAAAGTAAGAAGAAAGTTACTTTTGGATTTTCGGTTAGAAATTTGTGTACGACGGTTACGATAAAAAATGAAGAAACCAAAATCCGGAAGCTGGTTAAAATAACGAGAGGCAAGCGGTTTGCCTTTTTTGCCATCCAAAGTTTGTAGTAAATTTTGGATACTTGGTTTTTTCCTGAAAAAAAATCTCGCAGGCGAGCCGTTTTTTCATCCAATGCCATTCCAATTCCTGATTTTGTTTCGCTTTCGCATTTATCGGTATCGGCTGATTCATTTTGGGCACAGGTTGCAGCCGAATCAATTTCTTCGGCTTGTTTTTTGGGGAAAAGCCAATGTAATTTATCTTTGATGAATTTTGTGGTAATGATATTCCATCCGATAAGTGCTTTTAGAAACGGAGCCATCAGCAAGAAAGTCAGTATAGTTATAATAATGTTGGCCGGAATGCGGTAAGGGATTATTTCTCTGATATAAGGCCGTGCAGCGGCAGCAAAAGCGATAATGCTGTATAAAATGACAGAAAAGAGTGACAAGCGCAGCAGATAGTTTTTAAACAAAGCACTCCAAAGGCGCTCTTCGTTGTGTGTCAATGCGGTTGTGGAGGTATATTTTGCAATGTAATTCAGCCATTTTTCGGGTAAAAGACGATTTAATGTTTTGTAAGCCGGGTCTGCAGCTTTTATCATTAACGGCGTCAGAAAAGTTGTGATAACCGATACGGCAACGATAATCGGGTAGACTTTTGCGCTGAGAACGTGCAGGCTCATGCCGAGAGAGGCGATAATGAAAGCGAATTCTCCAACCTGGGCGAGTGAAAAACTGCCTGATACAGATGTTTTTAGCGGCTGTCCGGAGGCGACAAAACCAAAACAGGAGAAAAAGACTTTTCCAATGATGACAATTAAGGTAATGACGATAATTGGTTCGGCATAGGTTAAAAACATTATGGGATTGACCATCATGCCGACGGATACGAAAAAAACGGCACCGAAAAAGTCTTTTAACGGTTGGATGTTTTTTTCTATTCTGCTGATGAGTTCGGTTTCTGATAAAATGGATCCCATAATAAATGCACCGAGAGCTGAGGAAAAGCCGGAAGATGTGGCCAGCAATACCATTCCAAAACACAAGCTGATGGTGATGAGGAGAAGCATTTCATCGGTTAAAAAACGTTGTATCTTATTTAGAAAAGTCGGAACAAGGTATATGCCGGTAATAAAGCATAAAATTAAGAAAAAAATCAGTTTCATGGTGCTGGTAGCCAGTTCAATGCCGTTAATTGTTGTTCCCAAGGCGATGGTCGGCAATAAAACGAGCAATAAGATTCCTACCAAATCTTCAACTATAAGGACGCCGAATACCAAATCGGTAAAACGCTGTTTTTTGATGTTTAAATCGCTGAAGGCTTTGATGATGATGGTTGTGGAGGACATGGATATCATTGAACCCAGAAAAAAACTGTCCATGGTTGACCAACCGAGCAGCAACCCCGTATTGTAACCGATGAATAACATAAAAATTATATTGGCGTTTGCCGTTATCATGGCCGCTTTGCCAACGTTGAGCATCTTTTTGAAACTAAATTCAAGCCCCAGTCCGAATAACAAAAATATGACACCGATATCTGCCCATAAAGTTAAATTATCTTTATCACTGACGGTTGGAAGCAAATCAAAATACGGTCCGGCCAATATGCCGGCCAAAACATAGCCGAGCACAATCGGTTGTTTCAGTTTTTTACAGAGCAGGGTTGTTATACCGGCGTAAATGGTTATTAACGTCAAGTCAACAATAAGCGAATGTATTGAGTGCATATT
>CALXTP010000034.1 GCA_944391435.1 uncultured Alphaproteobacteria bacterium
TTTTCAACATCAGCTTTTTGCGCGTTTCACGAATATCTTCAATCAAATCGTAAAAAGAGTTCTTGCCGGTTTTGGCACCGGAAAAGACCAGATGCTCCTCAATGGAAATCAGGTTCATGATGGCAATCGTCAAATCCTGGTCGGAAGACAAATCTTTCGGGTTGACTTTTTTTGTGGCGTCTATGCGTTCCACAAATTCTTTGACGTTTTCCGCTTTTTTCATATCATTTCTCCTAAAAACAAGATTAAATCGGATAATAGTTCAAAACAAGACTGGCTCCGAAAAGCATAACTAGCGGCAAGACGACTTTTTCAAACGGAAAATGGGCATGCCCGCCGTTTTTCTTTTTCATCCACAGGTAAAATTTTTGTGAAAAAATATAAAGAAAAGCACCCGTGAATGAGGCCAAAAGGAAAGTATCAATATATAGAAATCCGACAACGCGGGGTGTATAGTCTAATTCTCCCAGATAAATAAAACCAATCATTGCCAGGCTGGAGACTAACAAAATAACATTTCTCCCTGCAAAATTCCAATTTTTTCTCTCAAACCATAGAATAGCCCAATAACCGAGAAGGGCAAACATGGCGCCAGCCCATAAACCGACAATGTCATCGCTGATGCCCAATTTGCGGGCAATTTCAAGCGAGGCGCCGATAGCTACCGTACACACGACACAGGCAGGATTGGCCAAAACTTTGCCGGCCGCACCCATGCTGAAAAGTAAAGTTACCATAAAAGTTTTCATATAAATATTCTCCGAAATATGTATCAATTATTATATATATAATAATCAATATATATCAAAAAGTCAAGAGGCTTTTGTGCCGGGTTTGAAAAAATATTGCCGCCGGAATTTTTTTTCGCCGGATAAGCAAAAAATAGGGTTGATTAAGCATGTCATACATTCTATATAGCAAGTGGGTATGAACGTATATTTGATGGAGAGTAAAATGAAAAAAATATTGATGATGCTGGCTGCCATTGTTATGTTGGGCGGATGTGCCGAAAATGTTCCCCCCTCGCTAAAAGGAAAGAATTTTGTTTTGGAAAGCGATAAAAACATTACGCTCTCATTTGATGCAAATGAAAACCGATTTGCCGGAAAAGCACTTAACAACTATTTCGGTTCTTATACTCTGGAAAAAGATAACATCAAATTCGGCCCGATAGCCTCCACGATGATGGCCGGACCGGAAAGCGAAATGAAAAAGGAACAGGTTTATTTTCAAAACTTGGGCAAAGTCAAAACATACAGCCTGAAAAATAAGAAACTGGAATTAAAAGGCGATGGTGTTGCGTTAATTTACAACGAACAATAAAAGCACCGTAAAATCGGTTCGGATACAAATAAAAAGGGCGGTAAAGGGTTAGTATTTGCCGCCCATTGCTTTAAAGATATAATTTTCAGCAGTAATAATCTGGTATTTGCTTTCAATCAGGTTTTTCTTAAGCGAATTTTCGGTATTGATAGCTTCCAGATAATATCTGAACTCAATTTTTCCGTTATTATAGCGCGTTTGGTAATATTTTGTAATCTGCACCGCATTATTATAATTTTTTTCAATATTGCGATACTGTTGCAGGGCTTGTTGGTAGGCAAAGTAATAATATGCCACTTCGTTCAAAGCCTTATTAAGCGTTTCTTCAAAATCAATCAAGGCCAATTTATAATCCGCCTCCGAGATTTTGACATTGTTTTTTACCGTATTCCAGTCCAAAAATGGTAAGTCAACGGAAATGCTGCCCAACAAAAAAGGAAAATCAAAAGTTGTGCGCGCCTTATCTGAAGAGGTATTGACCGCGCCGGAAAGCGAGATATTGGGATACCAGTTTTTTTCTTCGGCTTTCATTGTCTTAAACGCTTTTTCCAGGCGATATTGGCTTGCAATCAAATCCGGGCGGTTGGCAAGCACAGATAAAGGGACATCAAGGTCAACATCAAGATTCTTTTGTTTTAATATATCGCCGTATTTGATATCTGTTTTTTCATTTGGACCGATATTTAAGATATTGTTCAGGCTGCTTTCCAGTTCCCGCCGTGACGTCTCAAGGCTGATTAGCGTGTTTTCTTCAGAAAGCAGGCTTTGTTTGGCCTGCAGGTATTCCAGATTATCCGTTTTGCCGTTATTGTATTTTTCCTCTGCAATTTTATACAGTTGCCGGTAGGTGTTGATGTTATTTCGCGTAAGGGCAATGGAATTGTCCAAATATTCCAGGTTAAAATAGAGGTCAACCACGCTGTTTATCAAACTCAAACGCGACGATTCCTTATCTTGTACGGTAGCAAGATATTCAAATTCCTCAGCATCTTTTAAATCGCGGATTTTGCCGTAGAGGTCAACCTCATAGCTAAGCCCTAACCCGCCGGAAAAGTTGCTTGAAAAATTATCTGTTCTCCGGACAGCGCTTTGCGTTTGCGCTTTCATGTTTCCGGAAAGGGTAGGAAACAAGTCAAGAGTTTTAAGGTTAAGGTTATAGAGTTCTTTTTCAATATTAAGAGCCGCCCGCAAATAATCCGGATTAGAAATTAACGCCGTATTAATCAGTGTGTTAAGCGATTCGTTTTTATATTCCAGCCACCAGGAAGTATTTGAAGGTACTTCCTTTTCATATTGTGCCAAAGCAGACTGCAGGTCCGGAACGGTGTATTGGGACGAAACGCATCCGGAAGAAGCCATCGCCAGGGATATAAATAGAAAATGTGTTGCAATACCGTATTTAGTCATGTTATTCACTCGCCAATGCATCAATAGGATTAAGGTTGGAAGCGTTTCTTGCCGGCATATATCCGAAAATAATGCCGATGGCCGTGGAACATCCCAAGGCAAGAATAATAGAAGTTGTGGAAAAGATCATGCCGAAATCTTCCGAAAAGGTATTAAAAGCCCACCCGATAAACAAAGAAAGCATAACCCCGATAAAACCGCCCAAAATACAAATTAAGATGGCTTCAATCAAAAACTGTTGCAAGATGTCGGCCTGTTTGGCACCGATAGCCATGCGAATACCGATTTCACGCGTTCTTTCTGTAACGGAAACCAACATAATGTTCATTACGCCGATACCGCCAACAATCAGGGAGATAACGGCAATGCCGGCAATAAGCAGTTTCATCATATTTGTTGTTGTTTCAACGGTTTGTTTTATACTATCAGTGTTAATCATAAAGAAATCTTTTTTGCCGTGCAGGGTTGTCAATACATTTTCAATGCTTTCTTCCGCAACCTGCGAATTGATATTGTCGGAGACTTTGACCGTAATAGAGTTTATATCGTTTGACCCGTTAATTTTATACATGGCCGTCGTATAGGGCGTCCATAAATTCATTGTCTCAGACATCGGCCCCGGCGAATTGTCCGGCTCCGTAACGCCGATAATCTTAAGTGGTTTTTTGTTAAAAATTAAGATTTCGCCGACCGGATTCGGATTGTTCTCAAAGATTTCTTTGCGCGTATTATCATCTATAACCACAACGGAAGAGATATTTCTGACTTCTTCATCGGTAAAAATGCGTCCCTGGGCAATTTTTTTCCCCTTGACGTCAAAATATTGGGAACCGACCCCGCGAAGAGTTGCCGTCAATGTATAATTGCCGTACACGAGATTGCCGCTGATGCTTACATTGGGCGTAGCATTGTCAATAAAACTCATTTTGCCGAGATAATCGGAGTCGCTGACTTTCAGGGTTTTGATTCTGCCGGAACGCCTGTCGCCAAATCCTGTACCGGGCATAATGTCAATGGTATTCGTACCCATAGAATTGATTTGCTCCATTATTTTTTGCTGGGTAGCATTGCCAAGTGCTACCACGGAAACAACGGAAGCAATACCGATAATAATGCCGAGCATGGTCAGCAGCGAACGCATCTTATTGGATAAAATGGCATATACGGACATGCCAAGCGATTCTATAAAACTGTATTTAAGCGTATCCCAACGGCTTTTTCGTGGGCATTCCGGGGTTACATCCGATGTATAAATTTGCGAAGATTTGCGCGTATCGGCAACAATCTCCCCGTCTTTGATTTCAATAATCCGGCTGGCCTGTGCCGCAATATGGCTGTCGTGCGTTACCAGAATAATCGTGTGCCCCTGCTGATGTAAATCCTTAATGATTTCCATCACACGTTCGCCGCTTTTGGAATCAAGTGCTCCGGTCGGCTCATCGGCTAAAATGATTTCGCCCCCGTTCATAAGGGCGCGGGCAATGCTGACGCGTTGTTGTTGTCCGCCTGAAAGCTCATTGGGTTTATTATTGAGCCTGTCGCCTAATTCAAGGCTGCGCAGCAATTTTATGGATCTCCGCCGCCGCATTTTGGCATCTAATCCCATATAAACGGCGGGAAGGGCCGCATTATCTACGGCTTTTAAATTGGAAAGAAGATTATATCTTTGAAAAATAAATCCGAATGTTTTGCAACGCAATTCGGCCAGCTGGTCTTTATCCATTTGCCCGACTTCAACGCCGTTGATTTTATAAGAGCCGGAGGAAGGAACGTCCAAGCATCCGATAATATTCATCATGGTAGATTTTCCGGAACCGGACTGTCCGATAATGGCAACAAAATCGCCTTTTTCAATGCATAAGTCAATATTCTTTAAAACGTGAACCCTGTTGTTTCCCTCGCCGTAAAATTTATTGATATTTTTTAACTCAATAATGTTCATGGTTAAAAGCCTCTGCGTCTGGTTCTGCTGTTGGCCTTATCCGTAATTTCTGCAGAAGTCATTTGTGCCAGGATAACTTCTTCGCCTTCGTTCAAACCTTCTGTAACTTCAATTTTCAAGCCATCAGAGATACCTGTTTTAATATGCCTTGTTTGCACGCCGTTAGCGGTAAGGATTTCTACATATTCATCGCCGTTGCTGCCTTTAACGGCCAACACGGGGATTGTCAGAACATTATCGGCGCTGTCAACGTAAATCACGTTTTGGGTTGTCATGCCGATACGCAAAATACCGTCCGGATTCGGCACAAGCAGCCTGCCATAATAATAAATGGCTTCATCTTCTGAAACAACTTCCGTATATTCGCCGTTAGTCAGCAAAGTCAGCCCGGGGTCAATGGATTTCAGCGTTGTTTCATAAATATGGCTTAAATCGGCCAAAACGGCGTAAGTAACTTTAATGCCGGGTTTGATGTGCGGAACGTCTCCTTCCGAAATTTCAATAAGGATTTCCATTTTGCTTAAATCGGCAACTTGGACAATCGTCGGTGTATCCATTGCCGCGTTAATGGTTTGCCCGACTTTAACCGGAACGGAAACAACGGTACCGTCTAACGTGGCGGTAATGCGGGTATAGCCCAAATTCGTTTCTGCCGTATTCAGGGAGATTTCTGTTTCTTTGATATTAGATTCCAGCTCCGTAACCTGAGCCTGTGCCAAGGCAAGGGCATCTTCGGCATTTTCCAAGTCTTCTGCTGAAGCAGCTTTTTTCTCATATAATTTTTTTGTGCGGTCATATTGTTTTTGTGCTACTTTAAGCGAAATCTGTGCTGCAGTTAATTGTGCCTGATAACTGGTAAGCTGGGCTTTAGTGCTGTCCACCTGGTTTTGTTGTGTTGTGGAATCAATTTCGGCAATCATATCGCCCTTTTTAACCGTATCGCCGACGGAAACATACAGTTTTTCAATTTTGCCGGAAACTTGTGCACCGATGGTAACCAATTCGGAAGCACGTACTTCGCCGGCGGCATTGACCACTTTTTCAATATTCATGCGTTTGACCGGCTCGGTAATATATGATATATTTTCTTTTCTGCCCGAAACTACAAGGCCCAAAGCTATGAAAATGAGCAAAATAAGCCCGTAGACGATGTATTTTTTATAACTTTTTTTAGGCGCTGCGTTTTTTTCCATAATCTGTCCTCTGTATTGAAGAGATAAGTTTTTTGACATCACACAAATAAGATAACGAAAATAATTTGATAAAGTTCATTATTTTTTTTCGCAATGTGCTTATAATTTGTTTTATATGGAAAATTTGATTAAAATATCGTTACCCCGCGAAAAGCTTTATATAAAATTAAACAAAAAAAATCCCGCGCCTTAAATATGTTTTTCGGCGCGGGATTTTTTGTTGGCGGCTTAGCGCAAAACGGCTCCGGTCTTTTTTCCGACCTCGGATATAACCTTGTTCATGAGCGCCTCAAGCTCGGCATCCGTAAACGTTTTATCCTTAGGTTGGAATGTAATGTTTATGGCAACTGACTTTTTGCCTTCCGGCAAAGAAGTGCCTTCATAGACATCAAATACCCGAACGCCGGAAATAGCGGTTCTGTCGGCATTTTTGGCAGCCGCTACAATATTGGCAGCCGGCACCGTGCGGGAAACGACAAAAGCCAGATCCTTATCCACGGCTTGCAGAGCATACAATTCAAGCTTTTTCTTAGCTTTAGTCTTAGCTTCGTGCGGAACGGGAATATTGTCAAGAAAGACCTCAAACGCGACAACATTGGTTTTAATGTCTGCCGCCTTCAACACCAGCGGATGCAGTTCGCCGAAATAAGCTAAAATGTTTTTGCCAAGCCTGATGACGCCGCTTCTGCCCGGGTGGTAATAATCAGGCGCATCCGTAGTAATTTGCGGTGCATCAACAGGGCCTTTAGCCGCAGCAATGACAGCCAGCGCATCGGCTTTGGCATCAAACACGTCATAGGCACGGGAAGAATGTTGCCAATCTTTCGGAGCAGTTCTTCCTGTCCGGATGCCGGAAACCATAGCGCGCTGTTCGCCCGGATGCCGTCCGTAAAATTCTGGAGCGGCTTCAAACAGTGCCAGGTCAGAATATCCCCGAGCCATATTGTCTTTCGCGCCGATGAGCAGATTTGGCAATAAGGATGGGCGCATCTCGTCCAGCTCTTTAACAATCGGATTATGTATCAGAACCGGCTCTTGCCCGCGGCGGAAATATTGTGCCAGATTGCTGTCGGTGAAGCTGAACGTGACGGTTTCATACATGCCGCGCAAAGCCAATTCATGTTTGGTCGTTACAATTGAGTTTTGCAAAGGCGTAAGCACCGGTTTCGGAAAATCTGCCGTCCGCATTGTCGTTGCCGGAATATTATCCAGCCCGACCATTCTGACGACTTCTTCAATCAAATCTTGTTCACACTCAATATCGCCGCGCCACGAAGGGGAAACAGCTTTGATTTTGCCGTCTTCTTCACTGACCGTAAAACCGAGGTTGCGCAAAATTTCTTCGCATTTCTCTTTGGCAATATCCATGCCGACAAAAGTTTTCATTCTTTCCGGGCGCAGATAAACCGGTTTGGCATCAAATTTTTCTTCTCCGGCCACAACCATTTCCGAAGCTTCGCCGCCGCAAATATCCAAAATCATTTGCGTCGCATAATTATTGCCGGCAATGTTGGACATGGGGTCAACCCAACGCTCATACCGTGCACGGGAATCAGAGTCTATCTGGAATTTGCGTCCCGTTCTGGCTATGCACACCGGGGCAAATGCCGCACATTCCAAAAGAACGTTTGTCGTTTCGGGATAACTGCCTTTTTTCAGGCCTCCCATAATGCCGCCCAGGCATTGTATGCCGTCATCATCGCAGATGCCGAGTGCCTGGCCGTCCAGTTTGTAAACCTTTTCGTTTAAGGCCAAAAATTCTTCTCCGTCATAAGCCATTCGGACGTTAATATTGCCGTTAAGCTTGTCTGCATCAAAGACATGCAGCGGCCGGGCCAAATCATAGTTAATGTAGTTGGTAATATCAACCAGCGGCGAAATCGGATGCAGGCCGATAGCGGTCAGCCTGTCTTTCATCCATTTTGGTGTTTCAACATGATTGTTGACGCCGCGGATATAGCGTGCCGTATATGTCGGGCAGGCTTCCGGGCATGCAACGGATACGGAAACAGGGCTTTTAAAGCTCCCTTTTATTTCGGCAACAGCCAAAGGTTTGAGCTTGCCGAGGCCTGCGGCAGCCAAATCCCGTGCAATGCCACGCACACCGAGGCATTCTGCCCTGTTCGGCGTAATGGAAACTTCAACAACCGGATCAATATTGAGCGCTTCCGCTGCCGGGATACCGGCCGGAATATTTCCCGGCAGCTCAATAATGCCGCTATGATCGTTTCCGACCATCAATTCTTTTTCCGAGCACATCATTCCCATACTTTCAACGCCGCGGATTTTTGCTACTTTTAAGCGTTCGTTGTAAGCCGGGATAAGAGCCCCGGTTGGTGCATATATGCCGGTCATGCCTTCTTTAACGTTTGGAGCACCGCAGACAACCTGCAATTTTTCTTTGCCGGTATTGACGGTTAAAATGTGCAAGTGGTCAGAGTCGGGATGTATGGTTACGGTTTCAACTTTTGCGGTAATAAATCCGTCTAACTGCGCGGCCGGATTAACAATTTCTTCAACTTCCAACCCGATTCTGGTTAATGTTTCGCCAATCTCGTCAATATTTGCCGTAGTATCCAGATGTTCTTTCAGCCAGGATAATGTAAATTTCATCGTGCCAATCCTCCGTTATTGCTTAATCCGCTTGTCATGGATGAAAAATCAAGCGGCAAAAATCCGTAATGCTTAATCCAGCGTATGTCAGATTCAAAGAAAGTTCTTAAATCCGGAATGCCGTATTTGAGCATGGCCAGGCGGTCAATGCCGGCACCGAAGGCAAACCCCTGGTATTCATCAGGATCAATTCCCCCCGCGCGCAAAACATTCGGGTGTACCATGCCGCAGCCCAAAACTTCCAGCCAGTCCGTCCCGGCGCCGATGATTAAATCCGTTTTCGTTTTAAGGCATCCGATATCAACTTCTGCCGAAGGTTCGGTAAACGGAAAATAAGACGGGCGGAACCGGATAGGCAGTTCGTCAACTTCAAAAAAAGCCTTCATAAAATCATACAAACACCCTTTCAAATCAGCCAATGTCGTATGCTTATCAATAACCAGCCCTTCAAATTGGTGGAACATCGGTGTATGGGTCGCGTCATAATCGGAACGGTAAGTACGCCCCGGTGCGATAATGCGAATAGGCGGCCGTTTCTTTTCCATCGTCCTTATCTGCACGCCAGATGTATGGGTACGCACAACATAGGCGGCATCCATATCAAATTCTTTATCCGGCTGGTTGTTGATATAAAATGTATCTTGCATTTGTCTGGCCGGATGGTTCGGTGGCATGTTGAGCGCATTAAAGTTATGGAATTGGTCTTCAATGTCCGGTCCCTCGGCCACGTCAAAGCCCATCTGCGCAAAAATAGCGACAATTTCCTCATAAACTTTGGATACGGGATGGATGCGCCCTTGCGTTTCAGGACGGCAGGGCAGCGTAACATCAACGACTTCCTGTTTTAACTTTTCATCAAGCAGCTTTTTTTCTAAATCCGCTTTCTTGGCGGCAAGGCATTGTTCCAGTTCGGCCTTAACCGTATTAACCTTTTTTCCCAGGGCGATTCGCTCTTCCATAGGCAGGCTGCCGAGGGTCTTCAGCACTTCGGTTACCTGGCCTTTTTTGCCCAACGCTGCAACTCTGATATCTTCCAGAGTTTTTATGTCTTCGGCTCCGGCGATTTTCTGTTCAATTTCCTGCTTTATATTTTCAATATCACTCATTTGTCCACCTTAAAACTATGGTTGAAAATCCATAATCTCCTCTATCCTGTATTTTAACCTGGCTTTCCGGCAACACAGCCAATTAATCCTATGCGGTCTTATCGGAATAACGCTGTTTGCCAGAGCTTGTTTAAATCTGCATCCTCTCCGTATGCCTGCAATCAAGGCACATTTTAAAATACAAAAGAGTCTTCTTGGCTGCCCAAGACGACTCTTCAATAACTGATATAAGCTATTCTGAATTTAAGACTATTTAGCCAGAGCCGCTTTGGCAGTTTCTACTAACTTAGCAAAAGCTTGGGGCTCTTTGAAAGCGATATCAGCCAGCACTTTACGGTCAAGCTCAACACCTGCCTTGGAGAGCCCGCTGATAAATCGGGAATAAGTCATATCGTTCAGACGCGTTGCAGCGTTGATACGCTGAATCCACAAAGAGCGGAAATTTCTCTTCTTTGTTTTTCTGTCGCGGTAAGCATATTGCAAACCTTTTTCAACTTTTTCAACGGCAACTCTGAAAACATTTTTATTACGGCCTCTGTAACCTTTCGCCATAGCCAAAACTTTTTTATGGCGAGCACGCGCCGTAACACCTCTTTTTACACGAGACATTTACACATCCTCCTAAAACTACAAATAAGGTAAAAACTTCTTAACAATCTGGACATCAACTTCTGAAAGCAAAGTCGTGCCGCGGGCTTGTCTTTTCATTTTCTGAGTTTTGCAGAAGAGGCAGTGTCTCTTTTTCGCAAAATTTCTTTTTAATTTTCCGGTTCCTGTAACGCTGAAACGTTTTTTCGCCGAACTTTTTGTTTTTAATTTAGGCATTTCAATCCCTTTCAAAAAATAAGTTGGATTCAATACAACAGGAAGGCATGCCATTAGCCCTCACAATTGTTGAATCAGATTTATACATGATTTTTTTTATTTGTAAAGTGTTTTTTCTCCGTCTGCCGAATATATTTTTCCGCCGGAATAAGAATATAATCGGAAAAGTTTAATCCGCCGCCGGACTGCGGAAAAGGCATATAGGCTGAAACGGCATACAGGTAAAAGTCCTTGCTGAATAGCAGCGGCAGCATTTCTTCGTATCTGTCGGCACCGAAAACGAGTATATTGCCGGAATGTGCCTTATCCGATGTTTCGGCTGGCCGATTCCAGCGATGAAACCTCGGGTTGTTGCCAAAATGTTCCAAGCGGGTCCTGTTTAACATCAGGCGCAGGGGGAGGGTGTTGTAAGAAACAGGTAAAACCGGCACATCGGAGGCAGTGTGTTGGCGGATCATATGGGCAGATTCTTCCTGTGCCGCAACCGGGAATTTGATATCAAAATAAGCAACGGATATCCCGCGTGCAAGCTGCAAAACCATAAGCAGGATAAAGAATGGGCGTACACGGTGCAGGCTTTTATACGGCACGGAAATATAACATAACAGCAAAAACAATCCGAATGCCAGCCCCTGATGGTAGGGCAGGGGAATGCTTAAGGAAAAAGGCACCAGAAAAGCCGCAAAAGCACAAATTCCGGTTTTGGCCGCTTTGCTCCCGGTGGCAACTTTTTGCCAGACATAAACAGGCCCTTTTGCCAATAAAATTCCCAGCAGGACAAAATACAAAATAAGAATAAGCGGCAAAGAAAAAAAGGCCTCATATAATTGTTTAAAAAGATAAATGATATAATTGGAAGTCTCCAGATGCCTGACAGAGGTTGAAACGGAAGCAAGGTCGCTGAAATCCACGGCAGGAAAAGGGGCAAGCTGCCAAATGAGAAACAGCCCGAAGGCAGACAACACGCAAAACGGTGCCAGATATGCTTTCGGCTGCCCGTTTGTCAGGCAATACCCTTCATAAAGCCAGGCAATGCCGAGAACGGCAGCAACAGGTGCATAAAAAGTTGTCGTTTCTGCAAGGAAAATCAGTGCTAGGGCATATCTCCAGATGTTTTTATGCCGTTTCGTATAAGATAAGCCGATAACGGCAAGAGCCAGAAAAGCCAGGCAGTAATTACGCGAGACAACATTGT
Organism: uncultured Alphaproteobacteria bacterium; assembly: GCA_944391435.1. Classification (GTDB taxonomy): domain Bacteria; phylum Pseudomonadota; class Alphaproteobacteria; order RF32; family CAG-239; genus CAG-267. The sequence continues at coordinate 11,605 of CALXTP010000034.1, forward strand.
ATTGGTACAAAAAATAATGCCCGAACGGCAACAATATCTTATAAGCCAGAGGTATGGGATAACGAAAAACAATCAGCCACACGGCAGCCGACATGACTGCAACGGAAATAAACAAGATATCGGTGCCGCTGCTGCCGAAAGATAAAAGTTTGAGCAAAATAATCCATAAAACCGGCTGTCCCTCGGCGTGCGGAATGGTGGTCAATATATCAAGCCAGGCAGCATCTTGCGCAATCAGCAAAGCTTGCACTTCGTCGGCCCACCGCTCGTGGTGCCCGGCAACATAGGCAGAAAATCCGGTAAATAACAGCCAGATTGCAGATTGTGCAAAAAATATCGCTTTGTCTTTTGTCATAGTTTATTCTGCCGTGTGAATGAGTCTTTTTTTGATGTATAGAAGGAGGCTTTGTTCAAAAAACAAATATCCTTTATAGGTTGCTGCTGCCGGGATATGATACTCATAAAATTTTTTCGGATTTTGATAGTAGCTCAAATCCGCTTTGCCTGTTTCTGTAACGTCAATGGCAAAAATATCCAGGTGCTGGTTAATGGTGTTTTGCACAATGTTTTTTTGTGCCGCTTCTTCAGGTGAAAGCCAAATATGATAAGGCTTTTCGCCGGGGAGGAAATATAATTGCCCGCGTCCGATTAATAGCCTTAAAGGGAGAGTATGGTAGCCCGCCGTTGCTACTTTTGCATTTGGAAGTGAGTGTTTGGCTACAAGCGCCGCCGTTTCAAATTGGGCAGAATAAGCGTGGTGCATATTGTAGACAATCGTCTTAAAACTCCAAAAAATATGCATCGCCGCACACGCCAGAAAAAGATAATGCTTTTGGTTGCAGACATAGCGGGGGAAGAACATATAAATGGAACATAAAAACACCCCCCATATCAACCCTTGATGATAATACATTGGGCAAATGGAGCCGTACGTCAGGCAAAAAATGCCCCACACGGTTATGAATTGCGCCGCAACATCTTTATTTTGCCATATCTTTTCACAAAACGACGGCTGCAAGGCTTTCTTTATGGCAAAATAGGCGATAAAAAGAATAAATGCCAAATTAAGCCAAAGATTTTCTCCGAAAAAAAAGGTTTCGGCAAAATGGGAGGGCAATGCACTCGGGGAGCAGCTTATGCGGGCAACTCTGTCGGCAAAAGCCGCGTGATTGAACGGAAAAATTTGCCAAAGTGTAAAAATGCCGGCAATGGCAAGCATTCCGAACGGGGCAATATATCGCCATAAAAGGCTGCGGTGGAATTTGTATGCCTCTGCCAACCAAAATAAACCGAGCACGGCGGCCGTCGGCGCCAGAATGAAAGTGGATTCGGCCATCAAAAGCAAAACGCCGGCATATTCCCAGCGGCAGGAATGGCGTTTATGATATAAAGCGCCGAGCAGCGCAAGAGCCAGATATGCCAGACAGTAATTGCGGGAAATGATATTATACTGATATAAAAAATAATGTCCGAACGGCAAAAGGATTTTATAAATTGTTGGAATTTTGCAGCCGAAAAGCAAAACGCCGACCGCAGCAGACATAATAAAAACGGAAATATAGGCTATGTTTAGATGTGTTCCAAAAATATATCCGGACAGTTTCAGGAGCAGATACCAAAGCGACGGATGCATCTCATTGTGCGGAATTTCCGATATAATATCGTAAAAGCTTGCATTTTGTGCTATCAGCAGCGCCTGAGCTTCGTCAGCCCACATCTCATGGTACGGGGCAATCCACAAAGACAACAAAACAAACGCCGCCCATACCGCTCCGTAACCCCAAAAACGCGTTGCACCGGAAAATATAAAAAACGTTTTCAATCGTGTCATTCTTTTTGTATGTCTCGTGTAAAAAAAAATAAAGGGCAGGCATTCAGCCTGCCCTTTGAGCCTAATCATCAGATTTAATTTCCAAATGCAAATCTTTAAGTTGCTGTTCGGAAACGGTATTCGGCGCTTGCATCAGCAAATCTTGCGCTTTGCCGTTTAGCGGGAATAGGATGACATCGCGGATAATCGGCTCGTCCAGGAGCAGCATAACCGTCCGGTCAATTCCCGGAGCGCAGCCGGCGTGCGGCGGTGCGCCATACTTAAAGGCGTTAATCATGCCGCCGAATTTGCTGTCAACCACGCTGTTATCATATCCGGCCAGTTCAAAAGCCTTATACATGATCTCCGGTTTATGGTTGCGGACGGCACCGGAGGCCAGTTCCACGCCATTGCAGACCATGTCATATTGATAAGCCAGGATTTCAAACGGATTCTTGTTCAAAAGCGCATCCATTCCGCCTTGCGGCATGGAAAACGGGTTGTGCGAAAACTCAACCGCGCCGGTTTCTTCGTTTTCTTCATAAAACGGAAAATCCACAATCCAACAAATACGGAATGCATCTTTTTCAATCAAATCAAGCTCCTCGCCGAGTTTGGTGCGGACTTTTCCTGCAAATTTGTTGATAAGTTTTTTATTGCCGCCCATAAAGACAATGGCATCGCCGTCTTTAACGCCGAACATATTTTTAAGTTCGGCCGTTTTTTCTTCGGAAAAGAATTTGGCAATGCCTTTGGTGCCGTTAGCCGAAAAGGCAACATAAGCCATTCCGCCGAAGCCTTCCTCTTTGGCAAAACCGTCCAACTTGTCAAAGAACGAACGCGGCTTATCTCCCGCCCCGGGGATAACGATGGCACGCAGCGCCTCGCCGTTGGCAGCCTTGCCGTCATAAACGCCGAACCCGGAATTGTTAAAGAAAGGCGTGGCATCTTGGATAAAGAGCGGATTGCGCAAATCCGGCTTATCGGAACCGTATTTCAGCATGGCCTCTTTAAAAGCAATGCGTTTAAACGGTGCCTGATCAACCTTTTTTCCTTCGCCAAATTCATTAAAGATAGAACCCATCGTCTTTTCCATAACGGCAAATACGTCTTCCTGTGTGGCAAAAGACATTTCCATATCCAGTTGGTAAAATTCGCCGGGGCTTCTGTCTGCACGAGGGTCTTCATCGCGAAAACACGGTGCGATTTGGAAATATTTATCAAAGCCGGATACCATCAGCAGTTGTTTAAACTGCTGCGGCGATTGCGGCAGGGCATAAAACTTTCCCGGATTAAGGCGCGACGGTACCAAAAAGTCGCGAGCGCCTTCCGGAGAGGAAGCCGTCAAAATCGGCGTCTGGTATTCCATAAACCCCTGTTCATACATCAGCTCCCGCATCCGTTTGATAACTTTGCAGCGCAAGATGATGTTGTTATGGATTTTTTCCCGCCGCAAATCTAAAAAGCGATATTTGAGCCGCATCTCTTCCGGAGAATTGTCTTCGCCGAAAACCTGAATCGGCAAAACGTCTGCCATAGAGTGCAGGACAACGCTGCTGACCTTGACTTCAATATCGCCGGTGGGCATATTTTTGTTAATGCTTTCGCGCATGACAACCTGCCCGTCCACCGTAATCACGCTTTCCACGCGGATATCTTCCAGCTGTTTAAACAAATCGCTGGAACTGTCAACCACACATTGCGTAATGCCGTAATGGTCGCGCAAATCAACAAAGCATAAATTGCCAAGGTTGCGCTTACGGTGTATCCATCCCGAAAGCTTAACTTGTTTTCCCGCGTCGCTTGCTCGCAGTTCGCCGCAGGTATGCGTCCTGTATTCTGTCATAAGCACCCCTAAAATACATATCTGATATCAATGCCGCCATTCTTATCCTAAAAAGGTTGAAATGCAAGATAAAATTAAAAAAATCTTAAACAATCCCCCGTAAAATGCAAAAAACGCAAGGGAACAGCCAAATGAATTTAATAGATAACACCGAAGAGCTGCAACAGGCTTGTAAAATATTAAAAAAGCAGAAAATCATAGCTATAGATAGCGAGTTTATCCGTGAAAAGACCTATTATCCCATTCCGTGCTTGATACAGGTGGGCTATGAGGACGGGGCTTTTGTGATAGATGCCCAGGCCAAAGATATGGATTGGAGCGATTTTTTTGCCCTGATGCAAAATAAAAAAATTCTGAAAGTCTTTCATTCTGGACGCCAGGATATAGAGATACTTTATAATTTGTCGGGTGCAGTACCCTTTCCTGTGTTTGATACGCAGATAGCCGCACAGGTATGCGGGTTGGGGGAAAGCGTCAGCTACGAAAATCTGGTGCGCGTATATTGCGGGATAGAGCTGGATAAATCTTGCCGCCTGACAAATTGGCAGATTCGCCCGTTGAGTGCGGAACAATTGGAATATGCCGCCGGTGATGTTACTCATTTGGTACATTGTTACAAAAAAATTGCCGCGTATCTGAAAGAAAGCAAAAGGGAAAGCTGGATTGCCGAGGAATTGGCCGATTTATCCGACATTTCCCACTATGAGCAGCAGCCGGAAAATGCCTGGTTGCGGATTCGCCACAACGGGCATTCGCTGGCGTTTTTGAACGCATTAAAAGCTTTAGCCGAATGGCGTGAAAAAAAAGCTGCCAAAAGCAATTTGTCCCGCCAGGGAATCATCAAAGACGAGGCTCTGATAAATATAGCGACGGCATTTCCGCGCAGCATGGATGAAATGAAAAATGTCCGCGGTTTGCGCCCCGATGTGGCAAAAAGCCGTTTAGCCAAAGAAATGGTGGAAGTTCTGGCCTCTCTGACGGAAGACAAATATGACAGGAGCCTTCTCCGGTTGGAAAAGGACAAGGAAACGACTTTGCCGCCCAGCCTTCACTCTTTGTGTGAAGTTTTAAAATTATTGTTAAAAATAAAAAGCAACGCTTCCGGCGTCGTTTCCCGCCTGATAACGTCAGAAAAGAATTTGCGTGATTATATCAGAAATCCGAAAGCGCAAAACCGGATATTGAAAGGGTGGCGTTATGAAGTTTTCGGAAAAACGGCGGAGGAATTTCGGAGCGGGCACCTGGGCATCGTCTATGATGCGGATACGCGTGATATTGTTATCAAAAAATTGGCATAATTTAAGCAAAGGAGATTTTTATGAAAAAAATATATGTATTGATGGCAGCTGCAGCTATGTTGTTTTCAACCGAAGCCAAAGCTTTCATCGTTTCGCCGCATGTCGGTTTGGATTATGTATCGGCCACGCCGAACGGATTCGGCGATATAGACAGCTTAAACGGCGGCGCTGTCAGTGCCGGCGTAAAAGTCTTGGGTTTTCTTTCTGTTGAAGGCTTTTATCAGCAATATGCGTCAACCGATGCCTTCGGCGGCAGCAAAACCAAACCTGCAGCGTATGGTATTGATTTGGTTTCCGATACGTTAAATCTCGGTGTTGTAGAATTATTGACCACCATCGGCTATGGCAAATATACCTTGGATGGCGGCACGCTGGATAAGAAGATGAAAGATTTTGAAGGCAGCGCCTACCGTGCCGGTATCGGCGCCCAGTTTAACCTGAACGATAACATCGGCATCCGCGCCATGTATCGCTATGTCTTTCCGGAAGATGACACGTTTAAGAAAAATGTGCAGGAGCTGACTGTCGGTATCCGTTATTATTTCTTTTGAGCGGTAGCATCAGAAAAGTAAAAAACAAAACGTTTTAGGCTTGAGTCATATTTTTTATCGGCGGCCGTCTCAGCGAAAAGATAGGTACCATACTTTTAAGCGATGCGCAAGAGAAAATTTTTATGCTTTTTTAATTTGTTGGCAAAAGCCGTTGGTGATGATTTTAAACGTACGATTATTTTCATCAACATTAAAGAAGGTGGAAACAAATGTTATGTTAACGGCAGAAGAAAGGCAGGCAATATGCGATGCCCGCGACTTTGATGATAAATTGCTGCAGGGGATAGTTGACTATACGGTCACCCGGATGAAAAACAATCCTTATTGCCGTCGGATTCTGGAGGGTGCGAATTATCAGGAATTTGCAAGTTCGCCGCGCCGTCCGGATTATTTTGATGAAAATCATTTTTATCTGGAAAAAATTTATG
>CALXTP010000035.1 GCA_944391435.1 uncultured Alphaproteobacteria bacterium
ATGAAGTCGAGCAAAACAAAAGGCTCTGAGATTTTTCTCAACGCCTTATTTTTAATGGTTGCGCTTTTAAGCCAAAGTGAGAAAAAATATAAGAAATAACACCCTGATTTTGCATAATATTAAAAAAATATCAAACCCTTACCCTAAATCCGCTACTTCAGACCTTCAAAATCTTAAGACATGGTCTGTGTTTCCATATACGATTTATTTTCAGCAACTTGCAGGTTCTTAGTAATATCTATAAAGAAATCCTTACTCCACAGGTCTAATTTATGGGGTTCGACAATAAATGGCAAAACATCTTGTTTGGCTTGCTCATAATTAATCATCTCAAATCGCTCTTTAAGCATTTCTTGAAGTTTTCCTAATGTTAGCGTTTCACTGTTTTTCCACGCACAGGAATCTTCCAACCTTGCCTGCAAATGCGGCAGATTAACCTTTGCCTGCCGTGAGAGATAAAATACATAGTCATATAAATCACGTCCCTTAACCCGGTTTTTCCATGAACGGCAAATAACAGCATGAATTTTTCCGGCAAACAGAGAAGACATGTCGTAAAGCTTAATCTGATACGGTGACGGCAACAGCCGATATTTATTTTCAAGCTGTGCAAAAGCCGGAGGATTGGTATCAACTTCAAACTTTATTTTTATAACTTCTTCGGGATTAATGCTAATATTCTGAACATCATAGATGCTCAAAATATGTTCTCTGGTGTTTCCTTTCAAAAAGGCCGATTTTATAGCTGAATCGACTGTTTTTTGCTTTTCTTCAATCGAAAACTTCAACCCTAGCGCTGCTAATTCACTTTCCAAACCGGAAAAATAACGATTGAGCGGAAAATCAGGGTTGGGCGTAACCAATGAAAAATCCAAATCTTCAGAAAAACGATCAAGCCCATAAAAAATACGCAACGCTGTACCACCGTAAAAAGCCGCGTGCTTAAAAAATCCGGCACGGGACAAACCGCACAAAGCCACTTCTTGCACAACTTCTTTCAGCGCATTTTTCTTGTCTTCAGTCGTATTTGTTTTATAATACCCTAGCATTTGTTGCAAAACGGTCTGCATTATTTTTTTCTCCTGATTAACTTGCCTAAAAGTTTGAGATTGCTCGCATGATATAACGGAGCCAATTCATTTAAGCTATTCATATTGAGCCTACCAAATTCCTGCTCATCAATTCGCAAATCATCAAATAAAAGAGCGCGCAGCTCGTTTAAATTTTTAGCCGGTGGCAATGTGTAGAGCTTATCACACAATGCCTTTTCCGGTGTAGCAATCTGATAAGAATAGCCGTTCTCTTCATGCAGCAAAATTCCCAACGGGTAAACTTCAGATGGAATATCTCTGTATGTGAAAATACCAAAATGGTTTTGATACTGCTTTGCTTTTCTTTTATTGAATGTTGCCGAAGTATAAGTCCGATAAACAGCCTCGGGAATAAGCGAATACACGGCCAATGCATAATCAAAAGATAAATACGATGGCCCAAAAATTCTGCCGGCCAGATATTTACCGGAAACATTAGCATCGGTTTCATAAAGCCCGCGAGCAATCTGTACAAGCCGTCCATCTCTTACTTCCCGCCGGATCTTAGCTTTTATATTGCTATAATCATGAAACTTGAGTGTTAAATCATCAAACGAATATATCATATTTCCTCCAGATAGTTCTATAATGCAGCACTTTTGGGAGGAAATCAAGGATTTTATATTAACGTTTCAGTTTTTTCACAAAGTTATCATTTGTAAATATTTTATGCTAATTCCCGTTCTTCTGATTTTTTATCTTGCGTCATGACTTTTAATCTTTCAACGTATCTAAATACTCTAAAAAAGCCTGACAGCCCTCAACGATATCCCGGTAAGTTTCATCAAAATTCCCAGTATACCACGGATCTTTAATATTGCGCGGATGAGTTGTAAAGTCCAACAGACGATAGATTTTATGTTCGGTATCTATGCCGACCAATGATTGAATGTCTTCAATATTGCTGTCATCCATTGCCAAGATATAATCAAAATACGCATAATCATGCGGGCGTATACGACGGGAATAATGCTCTTCAAACGGTATATGCATGGATTTCAGCATTTGGCGTGTTCCATGATGAATGCCGGCATGGCACATCTCGTTGTAACTTTCCGTGGCCGCGGAATCTATTTCAAATTTATCTGCCAACCCTTTTTCCGCGACCATTTGTTTCAACACAAACTCCGCCATTGGTGATCGGCAAATATTTCCAAGACAAACAAATAAAACTTTAATCATTGCACCTTATTTCTGATCATTTAAGACTTCCCAGTGGCCACCTTTGTCCGGTCCGATACGGCGAATAAGCCCTTTTTCTTTCAATACGGCAGTTTGTTTAGCAATAGCCCGGCGGGAAATATTTAAAAATTGAGCTAATTCTGTGGTTGTTATTATCGGATTTTGTTTCATCAATTCTAAAATTTTCTGTGAACTTTTCTGTGAACTTTTCTGTGAACCTTCTTTTCCGGACATCGTACTGTCTTTTATTTGCATTTCGCGATTATCCAACAGATTCTTTTCCCCCAGCAACAGATTCCCGAAAAATTTATTCAGATATTCCGTTGTGTAATAAATACCTTGGTTTAAATTTTGGTAGTTTGCGCGAACCAAAGCGTTACGTAAATATTTAGCGTATGACACAAACATAT
>CALXTP010000036.1 GCA_944391435.1 uncultured Alphaproteobacteria bacterium
AAGCGCGAATATGCCTGCGGCGGCGAACGGCGAAACCGCAACGGCAGAAAACGCAGATGAACCCAAAACGGCTTTTGCCAAGATGAAGGCGTTTGTGCGCAAAGCCGTTGACTGTTGTATTGAATAACGGTATCCGGATTGATTTTAATCCGTATTTTGCAAAACATCCCCGTCTTATGGCGGGGATGTTTTTTGGGGTGTATAATGAATTTGAGTATCCGGCTGAGTTGTTACCTTTGCGCCATCATTTTGTTGCGGGCGGCCACTATCGGATTTATCAGTTCTTTTGCGGTTTTTTCCTGTTCTTTTCCGGTTATGTACTTATTCAATTCGGCCTTAAAATATTTGACGCCCTTATTTTTGTTTATCTGCTGATATTTATCCGCTGCCATATTAACGCAGTCCTGATGCGATGTCCGCAGCCCTTGTCCGGCGTTAAACCTGGCTACCTGAGCATTCAAGGCGACAACCAAATCGTTATCCCGTACATTCAGCAACCTATTTTTCAAAGTGCTTTTATCCATTGTTTTATCCAACAGATCAAAGATATCTTTGGTTACAAGGCAACCGTCCAGTGCGGCAACAAACTCCTTACCATTTATCTTTTCTTTGTTTTCCTTGCTCATAGCCAACTCCTCCTATAATAATTCTGTTTTGTTTATAGTTTGAGTATAGCAGAATTTTATCTGCTTGGCAAGCCTTTTTGATGTAAAAAAGGTTATCTTTTAGCGGTTTCTGGTTAAAAAATATCTTGACAGCATTTTCAGCCGTTCTGCACGCGGATTGAATGCTTCCAGCAGCGTTTCGGCCTCTGCAATCAAATCCGCCGCCAGGCTTTTGGCCTTTTCCACGCCGTAAATGCCGACAAAATTCAACTTATGCTGCTTTTTATCTTTTTGCAGAGTCTTGCCGACGATTTTTTCATCGCCTTCCACATCCAAAATATCATCCGTAATCTGAAAAGCAATGCCTAAGTTGCGGGAAAAGCGTATTAAATTTTCCCGCTCGCCGGCAGAAGCATTGCCCAAAACGGCGCCGGCTTCGCACGGATACCGCAGCAGGCAGCCGGTTTTGAGTTCTTCCGTATGTTTTATTACTTCTTCGGGGTTAGAAAATTCGTGATGGGTATCCGTATACAAATCCAGCACCTGCCCGGCTATCATGCCGTTAAAAGCACCGGCCGCGCGCGATAGCAGCAAAGACAACTCCACCTTTTGTACTGCGGGAATATCTGCACTATTCAACACTTCAAAAGCATAAGTCAAAAGGCCGTCGCCGGCGAGAATCGCCGTTGCTTCATCAAAAGCCTTATGGCAAGTCGGCTTGCCGCGGCGCAAATCGTCATTATCCATTGCCGGCAGGTCATCGTGTATCAGCGAATATGTGTGCAGCATTTCCAGCGATGCCGCGACGGGAAAAGCCTTGTCATACGCCACGCCGAATAAAGCAGCCGTTTCATGCAACAAAAACGGCCGCAGCCTTTTGCCGCCGTTTAACAGGCTGTATCGCATGGCTGTGGCGGCACGATGCTCAGGTGCCGGCGATTGCGGAAAATATTGCGCCAGATTTTGGTTAAATTTTGTGGTATAACTATTTAAAATTACTTCTATTTCGCTCATATTCGTCCGTCTCCCGAAACGCAGCATTCCCCCTTTAAAAAAGCACCACCTAAACGGCGGGCTTTTCCGCCTCCACATTATCCAGAGGCACCGTTGACAAGCTGCCGTCTTTGCCTAGCTCTATTTTTTCCACCTTTAAGGCCGCGGCGGCAAGCCGGTCCGAACATAATTTTTTCAAAGCGGTCGCCTTTTCATAGGCGGAAACGGCATCATCCAACTTTATCCGCCCGCCTTCAAGCTCGCGCACAATTTGCTCCAGCTGTGCAAGAGCCTCTTCAAAACTGATGTTTTGCAAATTATCCGCGGTATTCTGTTCGTTTTGCTCTTCCATTTTTATCTCCTTATTGACTGATAGCTTCCGGCCATGAAGGCGCCGTCTACAATGATATCCTGCCCGCTTAAAAACGTATTTTCCGGATTGCCCAGAAAATATACTACGCGGGCAACATCTTCGGGTTCGGCCAAACGGTTAATCGCCGTCTTTGCCGCCAGTTCTGCCCGTTTGGCTTCGCTGTTATTTTGTTGAAACATCTTGGTATTGACAAAACCCGGCGATACGGTATTGCATAATACATTGTACGGGCCATATTCCAAAGCCAATGTTTTTATCAACCCGACAAGCGCATGTTTGGAGCAGGCATATGCGGCGCGCCCCTCGCGGGTTATGGTCGCATACAGCGATCCGATACCGACAATGTAGCCGCCGTGTTCGCGAAAATAGGCGTCATTGGCTTTGACAATTTCCAACAGCGAAATATAATTGACGTATTGCGTTTTCATAAAATCTTCAAGGGACGTTTCCGCCGCCGGCTGCGGCCGGTTATAACCCGCACAATGGATTATAACGTCAAACTCAGAACGATGGTCGGCAAACCACCGGTGAATGGCGTCCATATCCGACAAATCCAGCTCAGCACTGCGCGGTGCGACAACCTCATAGCCGCGATGCAGGTATAATTCTTTAATCGCACTGCCTATGCCGCCACCGGCTCCGGTTATAAATGCCCGCATTGTACCTCCTCTCAGAGTTTTATTAACTCAATCTGCTTATTCGGCAAATCTTTTACCCCGATGCCCAGCGCCGCCAGCTTGTCACGGATTTCATCCGACTTTGCCCAGTCTTTGGCTTCGCGGGCAAGCCTGCGCTGCTCCAAAAGCCCTGCTATCTCCGGCGTAACTTCCACATCTTGCTTTTGCTTTGGTGCGACATCACGCAAAAACAGGTGCAGGACATCATCCGCATGCTGCAGGAAAGCCAGCCTTTCCGCGGCAGATTTGCCGTTATCCTTAACGATATTCCACATATATGACAAAGCCAACGGCGTTTTCATATCATCAAACAAATAGCTGTCAAACCCGTTCTTCAGCTTTTCCAAATCCTCAGACTCGGTCATGGAAAGAGGCTTTCCTCCCGCTTCGGCTTTGAACGTTGCCATATAATCGGCCAGATTTTCATATGCCTTTTTGGCGGCATCCATTGCCTCGTCAGAAAAAACTGCCGAACTGCGATAATGCGACGTCAGGCAGAAATATTTATAATGTACCGGCAGATAGCCTTTTTCTTTCAATGTATCCAACGTCAAAAAGCCGCCCTTGGATTTGCTCATTTTGCCGGATTTGTTGTTTAAAAACTCCATATGAATCCAGAAATTGACCCATTCGTGACCGAGATGCGCTTCGCTTTGGGCGATTTCATTTTCATGATGAACCGGAATATGGTCTATACCGCCGCAGTGGATATCTATCCGATCACCCAAGTATTTGGTGGACATTGCCGAACACTCTATATGCCAGCCTGGATATCCCCTGCCCCATGGACTGTCCCACTGTAAAATCTGATTTTCAAATTTTGATGACGTAAACCACAAAACGAAATCCGACGGATTACGCTTATTCATATCCTGCTCGGTGCGGGCGCCGTGTTTTAAATCTTCACGGTTTTGCCCGGACAAGCAGCCGTATTTCGGAAATTTTGACGTATCAAAGTATACATTGCCGTTGGAAATGTAGGCAAATCCTTTGTTTTCCAAATCTTTGATAAAATCTATCATATCCTGAATATGTTCCGTCGCGCGGCAAACAACCGTCGGACGCGCCAGCCCCAGCTCTGCGGTATGGCGGAAAAAGGCATCTTCATACATGCGAGCAATTTCCATCACGCTTTTCTTTTCACGCTCGGCCGCCACCTGCATTTTGTCTTCACCTTCATCGCCGTCGCTGGTCAGATGGCCGACATCGGTTACATTCATAACGTGCTTTACCCGGTACCCGGCAAGCTTCAGGACATTTACGAGCAAATCCTCAAAAATGTATGTGCGCAAATTGCCGATGTGCGCATAATTATATACGGTCGGGCCGCAACAGTACATCGTCACCAACGGCGGATTTAAAGGCTTAAACTCCTCTTTGCTGCGGGTTCTGGTGTTATATAAATATACGCTCATTATCTTTGTCCTCTTGTCTTTACTTTTGTTTGAGTTAAAAAAAGGCAGTCTTTTCCAGGCTGCCTTGTCTGATTACTGCTGAAAACAGCTCCGGCAGCAAGGCTCAGGAGTTGCAACAACAAAAATATTTCTGAAAACGACTAACCATTGTTCCTCTCTTGCCGGTTATTTTGCCCCATTCAGCGGCTTTGTCAAGTCCTTATATCTGATAATGGGATTTTTTTCATAATTCCTAGGATTTTTTATTCTTCTTTGGCGGTGTTTTTTATTTTGCACTTGCTTTTTTCCGATTTTTGATTATTCTGTTTTGGCTTTGAAATTTTTATTTCCATCATTAATTTTATATTTTTATGGTACATTTAACATTTATCCGTTGTGCCGAAATGACGGCCGACGAAAGCATTTCCCGCAACGATGCGCAAAAATTGTTTTTACTGGCTAAAACTGTGGTTGAACAATTCGGAAAGCCGCAGATGCTCTATTGCGCAGACAGCCAGAACGGCATTTTGTCCGCGCAAGTCGTTAATCTAGCCTGCGGCGTTCATGGCATTCATGCCAGTACAGCGCTTAACCTTTCTGTCAACGTGTATGACGCTATTGCCTTTATTGATTTTCTTGCAGCGGAAGCGCGTAATCGGAACGACGTCCATATTGTTATGATTGGTGCGCCGGATACTTTCAGGCGACTGTTACATTTAAGAACGCATTTCGGCATAAGCTATACGCTTTGCGCCAACAGCTGGATAAACATTCTGCATAATTATTCGCAGATATGGTCGCCTTTTGAACTTGACAAAGCGGATCCAGAAATGGCAAGAGAACTTGCGGACAAGCTGTTTAATCACCCTTGCTCGGCAGATGAGATGATGCTGATTGAGCGGTCGCTTAAAGTTAATGCCGCGGTTTGAGGCAAACGGATGTATTCAAGAAAAAAATCTTCTGCCAGGCAGAAGATTTTTTTTGTGGCCTTACGCTCTTAAACATTTATCTGGTGAACCAATACCGCCACATTGGTAATGAACAGTTTTACCGAAATGGCCAGCAAGACCATCCCGAAAAATTTTTTCATAACATAGATTGAGGCGTTGCTTAAATGTTTTTTCAAAAAGCGCGACAGGCGGATGGTGGCGTAAATGGTGGCGCAGTCCAGCAAGACCGCTAAAAGCACGTTGATGTCCGCATACTGCGAACGTATTGACAATAAGGCTGTCAACACGCCGGCGCCGACAAACAGCGGAAAGACAACCGGAATAAACGTCGCGTCGCCGGAAACCTCCGTTCCCTCGCTGAAAAAGTTGACATCCAATATCATCTCTATACTAATCATAAACACAATCAGCGCACCGGCAATGGCGAATGAGGAAATATCCAGCCCGAACAGGCGCAAAAAGGCTTCGCCGGCGTAGAAAAAGAATACCAACAGTACCAATGAATACAA
>CALXTP010000037.1 GCA_944391435.1 uncultured Alphaproteobacteria bacterium
AATGATGCCGTTCATATCAGGCGGCAGCTCTTCGCCGGAAAAGCTGACCTGAAGGCGGTCGTGGGCGGCAACGGTTGTTTTCGGAAGCGGCGAGAGGGGACCCTTTTTGGGGTGGCGGCTGACAAATTCTGCTTCGCCGCAGTCTTTGAGGATTTGCTGTTGCAGCTTGATTTCTATATTTTGTTCCGCGGGAGCGGCGGTGGCTTCCAGACGGATGGGGAAAGTCGGTTCCGCCTGTATCAGCGCGTTTGGATAAGACGGATTTTTTTCTGCCATTGCGACAACGGGCAGGGCAAAACTGACGGCGATATCTTCCGGTTGGCAGGAGCCGCTGCAGGCCGTGTATGAAAACACCAGGTTAAAAGGAAGGCGTTTGAGCCCGGAGATGTTTTGCAGCTTAAAAGAGGTGCGGAAATAGACCTTTTCGGTATAAACATAAGAGGTTATTATGTCTTCAAAGACTGATTTTTGCGGCGCGGAGTGTGTGCCGGAGATTTCCCGATAGTAGGGAGATTCGTAAAATGACAGGGTTGTCGGTTCGCCCGTATCGCCGGGATTGTCCCAATATAAATGCCAGCCGCGGTCTATATCGGCTTCGGCGATGATGTCCATAACGCCTGTTTCGGGCGAGACTGCCTTGTATTCCGGCGTTATTTTGAGGTTGACCAATTCTGCCCGCTTGCTGAAGGTCAGGGCTTCGGCATTGCAGATTTGCAAGAAAAACATTAAAGCCAAAAAAAACAGTTTTTTTAACATATTTTTTCCCAGTGGTTTGTTGCCATATCCTCATTATGGCATAAAACCATAAAATAATCGTAAAAAGTGCGATTAAAAGTGAATGGCGATTATCTCATTCTAAAATGAATTTGCGAATGTCTATGCTCTGGCTGATGAAAGAACGGTAGTTGTTGTTGAGAAATTCCAGGCTTATTTTCGGGGAGGTTATTTTTTCTGCCGGAATTTTGATGCTAATGGTTTGGTCGCCGATTTGTTTTTTTAATTTGACAGATGCCAGCGGTTTGCCGTTTAAATTGACGAGCAATTCCGGTTTATAGGACAACATGGCATTCAGGGTTACGGTTAAGGTCAAATCCCTGTCCGGCTTGGCGTTTAATTCAATGTTTACCTTGTTTAAGAAGATGTGTCCCAGGTATTCATCATAGTAATCGGTGTACTTTGTAATTTCTTTGCCGGTCAGAGTTGTTCCCAGTTCATACGACTTATAGGTCTTTGCTAGACGGCGATGGAATTTGACATATACTTTGGAAAATTGTTTGATGGCGTTTTTTATGTTTGTTTCGGGCAGGCTAATCAGCGATGGCTGTGCCGACAGCAGGGAACGCCCGAGGCCGAAAGCATGGTCTTTGAGCCTGATTCCGATAGCTTCCATATAAGTCGGAGCCAAATCCATGGTGATGAAAGGCTTATTTTTATCGTATGAAACGGCGTGAGGCAGGTTTAAGAAAACATTGTATATGGTGCGTTGGTATTTTTGGCTTTTTTCCGGCTTAAGCTCTTTAAACATCGGGTGGTCGCCGACGATGGCAACGGTGGTGTTTTGCCAATACGGCGTTTGGCGGAGGTTTTGGATAAATTCGACAACCGTTGTGTCGGAACACAAAATGTTGTCGCGGACGTCACCGTAAATTTTAGGGCAGTTATAGGGCAAGACCGTTCCCGGAACGTGTGTGTCAACGGTAAAGACGGTCATTAAAAAAGGTTCTTTTATCTGTTTTGTTCGGAATAAATCCAGAATTTTGGCAAACAGCAGCTTATCGCTCAGCCCCTCATAGGAACTTTCATTTTTTTTAATTTCTTCCGCTGTCAGGCCACGGATTAAGAAATTGCGGTCAATGATGTTTTGGTAGTGGTGAAGGGTATAGAAAACATCCGTATAGGCAAACGAGTGGTCAGCACTTTTGGCGAACCAGGTTTCATAACCGTTTTGGGCAAGAATATCTGAAATGCAGATTGCGTTTTGCAGGTGAGCAGCTACGCCGCCGAACGAGGGATCCGGAGAGCGATAAGGAATGCCACATTGGCCGGCGACGAGGGCGGCTTTGGTGTAATTGGTGCCGTATAAGGAGGTGAAATCGTCAAAGCTCGGATTTTCTGCCGCCATGGCCGATAGCTTGGGAAGTAGGTTGCGGCCGTATAAATCCGCATTGCCGAAGTTTTTTTCAACGCTTTCCAAATGCAAAATGAGCAGGTTGCGCTTTTGTGCAGGGAAATCGGCGGCGGTGATTTGCGGCGTGCGGTAATATTTTTCATATAGCGTGCTGGAGGTGTTGCTGTAATATAAATAAGGGATAAGGCGAATCTGCCAGACAAATATCAAGCTGAAGAGGGCGGCAAATGTAAGCAGCTTTTTGTTGTTGCAAAAGGCCAGCAGCAGCAAATAGACGGCAATGCCGGCTGAGAGATAATATTTTAGTTCGGGGCTGAAAGTCCAGATATCCAGCGAGCGGGGACGAAAATTCAGGTTGCTCAGGATTTGTTCAAATTCCAAATTTTCCCATGTGTTGCGTGCCCAGCACATTATAGTTGCCGCTGCCGTGGCGGCCAGCAACAACAGGGCGCAGAGGGATGTTTTCAGAAGTTCGCCAAAGGATGAACGTTTTTTTTGTGCTGTAAATAGCTTGTGTTTCATTTGTTTAAAAGCCCTTTTATCTTTTTTATTATTTCTTCAAACATGGTGTAGGTCAGTACGCCGGTATTGATGTTATAGCGTGACGTATGGTAGCTGTCTGCCAGCAATATGCCGTTTTGTACGGAGGAAACGGCGGATGGGGGGATTTCATATACGGCGCCATGTTTGAATTTGGCAAAAGACTGTTTCTGCCCGAGCGCGCAGAGCACGTTTTTATGCGAGATGGTGCCGAGACAGAGGATTATTTTTAAATTCGGCATGGCAGAAATTTCGGCAGCCAGAAAATGCCGACAGTTTTTTTCTTCTTCGCCGGTGGGTTTGTTTTCTGGCGGCACGCAGCGTACGGCGTTGGTGATGCGCACGTTTATGAGCTCAAAGCCGTCGTCTTTTCTTTTTTGATAATTGCCGCGTGCCAGTCCGTATTGTTTTAATATCGGGTATAAGACGTCTCCGGCGTAATCGTTGGTAAACGGACGGTTGGTCCGGTTGGCACCGTTTAGGCCGGGGGCGAGCCCGACAATCAGGATTTCGGCGTTCAGACTACCGAACGGCTCTACAGGGGCATTGTGGTAGGCCGGGTATTTTCGGCGGTTTTGTTCGCGGAAAGCACACAGCCTGGCACACAGGCCGCAATTTCTATCCGGCGGCAGAAAGTTCATTTTGTTGTTCCTTTAATTACTTTTAAGATGTTAAATCGTTTTTATTTTAGGCGATATGAGTAAATAAAACGTAAAAAAAATATTTTACCTATTTAAAAGGCAAAAACAGGGCATATATATTCCGGCGAGAAGTATTATGGCTCTTATAATACTTTAGGACTAAAGTTAATTTTAGTTTGTTAATGGAGTTTAAAACATGAAGAAAATGTGTTTATTAGCAGCTGCTGCATCGGTTTTTGCCCTTAATGCCCAGGCGGCGGATTGGAGCAATGAATTTTTCAGGCCGTATATCGGGGCTGATTATGTTTATTCTGATGCCAAACACGGCGGAATGGCCAAACATGCCAAGAAAGACTATAATTCCTGGATGATTAACGTTGGTACGGATATTGCCAAGTATACCAGCGTTGAGGCTTTTTTCCAGCAGGCGCCCGAACGGAAAGCCAAGTATAACGGCGGCGAGATAAAATCTGATTTTTATGCGTACGGCATTGATTTGTACGGGCGCGTGCCGATTATGTGCTCCGGCTTTAATGCACTGGCTTCGCTCGGCCTGGCAAACTACAATGTCAAGTATAAATACAACGGCGACAGCAATGACAAACAACGCATCGGCTATCGTGCCGGCGTCGGCTTGTCGTATGATTTTAACAACAATGTTTCTTTCCGTCTGATGGGGCGTTACAGCTATCTCGGCATGGCCAGCCTTGACAATTTGATGGAAGTTACGGCCGGTTTGCGCTATACTTTCTAAGTCGGCCTTTGACATGTGATTGCGGATATTTTCCGTCCGGTGTGCCAGTTATGCCGCCGGACGGGGAATATCCGTTTTTTTGATGATTATTTTTGCAGAAAAGTGTTTTTAGGGGCAAGGACGGTTTTGTTGTTTAAAAAACTTGCCAAATAAAAAATACGGTATATAAAAGTGTCAGGTTTATAAAATAAGCTAAGATTTTGAAACTATGACGAGAAAATGCTTTTGTTTGGCTGCCGTGCTCGGTATCCTGGCGGGTGGGGCGGCGTTTTTTCCGGCAAGGGCCGAGGTTACGCTGGCGGTAATTGCTCCGAAATCCGGAGAATATGCCAGAGCCGGGGAAGAATTGTTTAACGGTGCCAAAATGGCCGTGCAGGAAATTAACGATAACGGCGGGCTGAACGGCGAAAAACTGGATATGCTGACGATTGATGACCGCTGCGATGACAGGCTTGCCGTTTCTACGGCGGAAATGCTGACGCTTTTGAAGTCCAAAAAAATCGGTTTGGTGATCGGGCCTTATTGTTCCAACCGGTTTGAAGAGATTGCCGCCATTTATGAAAAAGGGAAGATTTTTCAGATTGTGCCGACAACAGTGGCTTATGATGCCGGCAGTACGGATAAAAAAGGGCAAATATTGCTGCTGGGGACAAAGGCGCAGATGAGCGGGGATTTTTTCCAGTTTTATAACCGCAATTTTGCCGGATTGAAAGTCGGGTTTGTTTATAACGACAAGCCGGAAGAAGGCTATGCCGAGGTGGCCAAGGCTTTGTATGACGAGTTTTTACGTTTCGGAAAAAGCAAGCTGTTGAAATTTTATACCCTTAACCGCGAACAGGGTGGCGCATATGACCTGGCACGGACGTTGGAAAGCGACGGGATACAAATTGCGTTTGTTTTGGGTGAACGCGAGGAAACGGTTAATTTTTTGGAGGCGGCAAAAGACGTGCAGCCAAATCTGATTTTGTTTACGAACAAGGCCATGGTGCCGCCGGAAGCGATGGAAAGGTTGGGCAAAACGGCCGAGGGGCTGTATGTGATGGCTTTGCCGGGGTTGAAAGACAGCCTGATGTTTACCGAAAATCTGGTAAACCTTAGGCTTCTCGGAATTGAACCGAGAGGGCTGGAGGCGTACAGCTATGTTGCCGTTAAGTTATGGGGCGATTTGGTGCGCGAAGTCAACGGTTTTTCGTATGAAGCACTTGCCAAAGCAGCCAACAGCGACAGCCTTAAACAAAAATGGAGTGAGTTTTTGCTCCATAGCGGAAGTATCGGTGCATCAAAGTATATTATTGAAGAATATGCCGGTGGCGGTTTTAAACAGGTTTACTGACGAAGAAAACAGGGAAAACATCCGGCTGCGGGTGGAAAAAATTGTTTAAGTTGCGGCAAAATTGTTTGAACTCTAAAATTTAAGCCGTATAATCGGTTGCAGTTAATTTTTTTTGAAAAGGTAATAACAATGGCAGGTAGCATCAATAAAGTTATTTTGGTCGGCAATTTGGGACAGGATCCGAGAGTCAGCAATACGCTTAACGGTACAAAGGTTGTTTCGTTCAGCCTGGCAACGACGGATACATGGCGCGATAAAGCCAGCGGAGAGCGCAAAGACCGTACCGAATGGCACAGAATCGTCATTTTCAGCCCCGGGTTGGCCGATACGGCGGAAAGATTTTTGCGCAAAGGGTCAAAAGTTTATCTGGAAGGTTCGCTGCAAACGCGCGAATGGGAGGATCAGAACGGGCAGAAACGCTATACGACGGAAGTGGTGTTGCAAAACTTTAACAGCACGCTGGTTATGCTGGACGGACGCGGCGGCGACGGTGCTCCGGCCGGAGCGGGAGATATCTACGACTCGTCTTCGGCAGCTTCCGGCTGGGACAGCACACCGACGGGCGGAACAGATGTTGCAGACGACGATATTCCGTTTTGATAGGTGCCATTATGGCAAAAAAGGGCGGCCGAAAGGCTGCCTTTTTGCGTTTTGAGAAGGTGGGGCTGGCAGGGGATTGCTGTGCGGCACCGTATTCGGAAAATCTTTATTTAATGTGCGTTCGTTTGCTTTTTATCCTTGCCAAAGTCGGCAAAATTTGTTATTCTTTTCAAAAGGAGAGAAAAAATGGCTGATGAGTCGCATATAAAGATAGGCAAGCGCGTGAAAAAGAGCAAGGCGTGCCCTTTCGGATGGGAATATGCTGAGCAGATTCCTCCCGATGAGGTCTGTCTGGTGGCGCTGCCCGGCTCAGATGCTGATAATTCCAAAAAAGCCAACGGTTTTGCCAAAATGGTGGGGGCTTTTTTGAAAAATAAAAAAATTCCGATATATTCGGTGGAATATGATTTGGCCGGGCGCATTTCCGTTGCCGACCGCATGGCCATGCTGATGCATTTTAACCAGGGCAATCCGAATGCTTCCGAACTGCGTTTCCGCCGGGAGGACTATTCATATATTCCGCAATATATCCGCGAGTTGTATCGGAAAACTTTTGCGCCGCGCCTGCGGGATGAAAACGGCGACAGGGTATCTGTGGCACGGGCAGCGCAACGCCTGAATATGATGGTGTTTGTAAACCATTGCCAGGGCAGCACGGTTTCTTTTCAGCTGGAACGTTTGTTGAAGAAGGATATGCGCGGATTGGGCTATTCCGATAAAGTATGCGATTATTTGTTAAGACAGGTTCATAATGCGGACGTGGCGCCGGTTGTCCCTTTCGGGCTGACCAAAACCACGACTTTTAAATTTATTTCGTTTGCCGATGATAAAGCGACCAGCGTTGATACGCCGCAGACCCGGTATGTCCGGGAGCGCCGCAGTGAACATGAGCAGTTTTTGGCAGATATTGCGCATCATGCTCAAGAAGGGCGGAAGTCCTTTGCCATGAATTTTTCCATGTTTCGGCCGACGGGCAACGAAACCGTATTTGCGGTAAACAATATTTATCCACTGGAAATACAAAAAGATGAGGATTTAGAAGGGATAGAACATGTTTTTGACAGCTATTCCAAAAAAGATGATGATAATCGCACCAAGCAGGGCGACCAGCTGAGCCAGGCTTTTCATGAGGTGGTCAACTGGCTGGCCGAAAATGCCATTAAAAACGGCAAAGAGCTGACGGAACTTCCAGATATTGCAAAGGAGCCGCGTTTTTCACGCCTGATAGACAGGGCCATGGCCAACAGATATGATTTTGTTACTCGCGAAGCTGCTTTGCAAAAGTCGCGCAGGGGTACGGCACGGGCACTTACGTTTTTGCGCAACCGCAAGCCTGAGCGGTAGGAGAGTGTGGAGAATAAGAGCGCGTTTATCGGATAGCTTTGGTTATTTTTTCAGATTTTTGTTGGAACGAAGAAGAACAAGATGAAAAAAAGTTTCCCAAAAGGCAGGCAAACAAGTTGCCAGTAAAATATACCGGTGAAGAAGATTAGTAAAAGATAGTTGGAAAAAGATAGTTGGAAAAAAGTCGGCAATAACAAAAGGGTTAGCATATTTCAACTAACCCTTTTATTTTATTGGTACGCCCGAGGCGATTCGAACGCCTGACCCACAGCTTAGAAGGCTGTTGCTCTATCCAGCTGAGCTACGGGCGCATAGATGTTATTTTCTAATAGATGATTTGTTTTG
>CALXTP010000038.1 GCA_944391435.1 uncultured Alphaproteobacteria bacterium
GAGCAAAATTTTTACATCAACAATACTCTTGCAAATATGGATACGGTCCAGCATAAACTGGCTCTCTTGCGTACGGATATACAACACTCGTCAGAAGAAATTTCATTATTGCTCAGCAATTATGACAAACAGCTTTCAAAGTATAAAAACAATCAGGCGTTCATCCAGCAGCAAGCATCAGATTCGTCCGTTCCATTTCAGGTATCCGATTCGTCCATTCCAAATCAAAATGAACTGATTTCTTTGGCTCAACATATCCGTCAGACGTTAGATATGTCCGGCATTAAAGTTGACCAACTATATCCGGCGGCAGATCCTTTTGATTTGTGGGACGATTATCTTGGCGGAAAGACTTCTGCTTTTACGGATATTTTAGCAACAAAACTCAACAAACGGCAAATTACCTCAATTCGCAAAACTTTTGACGATAATGCCTCTTTTCATGATGCTGTTATCCAATATTTATTTCTTATGGACGGCCTAATAAAAGAAATAGCTGCATCTGACAATCTACGTCATAATGAATTAATTAATTTTGCCGTAAATTCATTCCTTGACAAAGTTTATTTTGTATTGATAAAAGCGTTAAATAATGCAGAATAATATGACATCAATTATCGGTTTAAAAAGCAATGTTTTTTTGGCTCCTATGGCGGGTATTACAGACCGACCGTTCAGAAAGGCTGTTGCCGCAACCGGAACGGCTAATCTTTATTCGGAGATGGTAGCGGTTAATGCAATTAACCGTAAAAATGCTAAGACTTACCGCATTGCCGATGTCAGAGAAGAACCATATCCCGTTATTGTACAGCTTGTCGGAAGCGACCCTCTGCTTTTTGCCGAAGCAGCGAAATTAGCCGCTGATCTTGGAGCTTATTCCATTGACATCAATATGGGGTGCCCGGTTAAAAAGATTGTCGCAAATGATTCCGGTGCAGCGCTTATGAAAGATTTGACTCGCGCTTCAAAAATTATAGAAAGTACGGTTCGGGCAACCTCGTTAAAAGTATCGGTTAAATTCAGAAAAGGCTGGGATAATGCGTTGATTAACGCTCCTCAATTTGCAAAAATGTGCGAAGACAGCGGTGCTTCTTTTGTTACTGTACACGGGCGAACCCGGGCGCAAGGATATTCAGGAGCAGCAGATTGGGATATTATCCGGCAGGTAAAAGAGACCGTAAAAATTCCCGTCATAGGAAACGGTGACGTAACCTCCCCAGAAATTGCCCGTAAAATGCTGCAATATACCCTTGCCGATGCGGTTATGATCGGACGCGGCGCACTCGGCAATCCATGGCTTCCCGGGCAAATTCATAATTTTCTTAATTACGGCACGCAGCCGGCAAAAATCTTGCCTGAAACGGTTCTAAATATATTATTGCAACATTTAAAGGATATGGTTGATTATTACGGCGAAACGATGGGTGTTTCTATTTCAAGAAAACATATTTGCTGGTATTCAAAAAATTTTCGCGACGCTAAAAGATTTCGGGAACTATATACTAAAATATACGATTACGCAACGGCAGTTGAGGCCATTCGCAATTTTTTTTCAACACAAGGTTATGGAGTTGATTTATGAGAATACTAATCGGTGGAGCAGGCAACGTCGGCCGCAGCATTGTAGACTATCTGTCGCAGGCCAATAATGACATTATCGTGGCAGATATAGATAAGGACCGCCTCAATGAACTTGCCAAGGAATTTGATGTGCAAACCATGTATGGTTCAATTTCCCATCCGGATATTATGGAAAAAATGGGCGCATCCGGCGCAGATATCTTAATTGCCGTAA
The DNA here is from genome assembly GCA_944391435.1 of uncultured Alphaproteobacteria bacterium. Lineage (GTDB taxonomy): Bacteria > Pseudomonadota > Alphaproteobacteria > RF32 > CAG-239 > CAG-267. Next base: position 1,796 of record CALXTP010000038.1, read on the forward strand.
CGGATAATGATGAAGTTAATTTGATTGCCTGCCAAGTTGCACATACACTGTTTCAAATTCCTAAAAAAATAGCCCGTGTTGATTCTGAATATTTCCTTAATCCGCTATGGAATACGCTTTACAGCGATAAAAATTTGCCGGTTGATTTGGTTATCTCTCCGGATATTGAAATTGCCAAGGCTATCTTGAATCTGGTTGAAATTCCCGGAACAACGGCCGTCTTTCCCCTAGCTGACAACAAATTATATTTATTATCATTCAAATGTACGGACAACTGCCCCCTTATAAACACAGAGATTAGTGAAATAAAGAAATATTACAATAGCCCTATCATACATATTATCCGTGAACACAAAAGCTTTTTTGCCAAGCCGAACGAAATGGTTCATGCCGGTGATGAGATTTTTATCCTGGTAGAGCAAGATAAAGTTTTTGATACTCTGCATGATTTTGGCATCATTATGAAACAGACGGAAAAACTGCTTATATTCGGAGGCAATGCCATTTCTTATTATATCGCAGATGTTTTGGAAAAAGACGACGGCATTTCTTCGTGTAAAATTCTTGAAGATGATAAAAAGGTTGCCCGTAATTTAGCTGAAAATCTTAATAATACTCAAATCATACGTGGTGAAATGATGAGCGATGTTATTTTAGAAGAGGCTGAAATACGAAATACCGACGTTTCTATCGCCGTTACGGAATATGATAAAGACAATTTGCTGGCATCGCTTATTGCAAAAAAATACGGTGTTCAACATACTATATCTTTAGTCAATTCCCGTTTGTTTGACAGCCTGATAGACAGCGAGCAAGATAATATTATTGTTGACCGTTCCCTTGTTACAACATCTGCCATGTTGCAAGATTTGCGTAAAGCTAAAATTGATAATGCTTACTGCCTTAAACGGGGAATGGGTGAGGTTTGGGAAGTCCGAATCGATAAAGACAGCCTAAACAGCGGCAAGAGGATTGAAGATCTTTGTTTACCCGATAAATGCAAAATCGGAGCCATTTATCGCGATGAAACGATAATCTATCCAAAATCAGACGATATAATTGAAGAAAACGATATTTTGATTGTTTTTGTATTGCCTGTTTCGATGAGAAAGGCTGAAGAAATCTTCAGGCTTTAAATACACTGTCTTATCACTCTTAAATTCTAGCGCCCCCTATGAGAGCGGATAATATTTGTTAAACCGCGTACCACATCTTCAACCACGGCTCTTCTGCCATATTCTCCGTTTTCTATCAATTCTCGGCGTATTTCCCTGTCTCGCGAGCGGTCGTACGGACCGATACCAAGTTTTTGAGCCTCTCGGCAGCCGCGAATTGTCGTTCTGTAATCTTCATCATACCGGCTGGCTGCTTTCAAAATCACGTCTTCGGTTTCATAATTAACATAGGCTCTGCTATATTTAACTGATAAATTACGAGATAATCTTCTGTCGTAGACAAAATGCCCCTCATCATGTTGGTATCTTTTATCTCCAGAACGGTCATATGGGCCGATGCACATTTTTTGATCTTCTACGCAGGCTCTAATGTTTGTCATGTACGGCTCTTTATACGGATCTGCATACTTCAGCAAAACTTCTCGCGTATCCATATTAACGTAAGCACCTTCAAACCTATTACTTAAACCTTTAGATAATTTTCGGTCATAAACATAGCGCTCATTGTCTCTCTGCATTTCAAGTTCAAATGTTGCTTCCGTTTCCATATTTTCTGCCGGTGCGGCATATACTTCTATGCGCGCTTCCTGAGCTTCTGCCGTTTTGGCTTCACTTTTTTGCCCTGCTCCAGATAAAACAACAATGCTTGCAGCCAATAGTTCCTTTTTTAGAAAAGGATTTCTACGTACTTTATTGAAACCTTTTTTAGTCATTTTTCATCTCCTTAACCTCTGTCCTATGTTTTATATTAACATATTTTTAAGGTATCGTAAAGCCTTTTTTCCGTAGGTTTGGCGATGCATACATTTAATGACTTGTTTCAAGCATAAAAAAACGGCCGCTATGGCCGTTAAAATATTGGTGGGCGTTGAGGGATTCGAACTCCCGACCCTCTCGGTGTAAACGAGATGCTCTAACCAGCTGAGCTAAACGCCCCTCACCTTGGTAGGAGATTATATACCTAAGTTTTTTCTATAATGCAAGCAAAAAATTATCTTTTTGTAAAAAAAAATCATATCTATTCGTTTTTTAGCGGTTGCTAAGTATATTTTCCTGAAATTTGCCATAAAAGCAATATGTTATTTTCAATTTTTAGCTATCGCCCATGGTTGAAGATAAATTTCAGGTCGCCGTCCATACCGAATGCCTTACACCGGCAGCTATATACATCCAAAACAATTTCCAGCCCTTTGGGGCTGGAAATCATTTTTTGCAATACTGCTGCATCAAACGGCTTGTTTTTTCCTATACGTAACAAACGGCTGACATCTTTAGCGCGAATAAGCTCCAACACTTTCTCTGTGCTGAGAAACTTATAGAAAAATCCAAACATAACAATAAGAATTTAAGCTTATTAATTTAATCATCCCACCAGTTTTTTGTTACCGTATATATAGAGCTTCTTGTCGGACCCGACAAATCTGCGGCAATACGATAATGTTGGTGTTCTTCCTGTATCCGACGCAGCTTGCGTATCTTATCCCTTTTGTCGGTAAATTTAAATGTGCGCGGCCTATGGATACATTCCTTTTCCTGCTTGGTAAAAGGCCGACCCCATTTTTTATAAACCGACGGTGGAACGCAAAGCACCCTGTCATTACCCTTTCCGCCATAAGGTAAATCCGGCTCTTTATCAGCGATGTAGCTGCCATCGATTGTCAGCCAAAAGGCGGTACTACCAGCTATACCCTTTTGGATATAATCCTTCCGAATAGCGGAAACAGCTTCCGGTTTGGCAAGTTTCATGGCTTGTTCATAGTCATATCGTCCGCCAGCCAAAAAGCAAATGCTGCCATCAAGAAAATCCAGCTTATATTTTTGCTCAGTAGAACAAAAATTAAGCCCGTTCCCTTTTTCTATTTCATCGGCAATATGTGCAAACGTGGCACGTAACCCTCCAAGGTAAAAACTTTCCGGAGCCTTGTATTTCGGCGAGACAAAACTTATTCCGATTTCACCATTTTCTTCGCTGCCAATCCGAATTTTGCTTTCATCAGGCGATAAAAGTAACTTCGTATTCAATGGAAACAGTGCAAAAAGCTTGCGAGCTTCCGGAAACAAAATTTTCGCCTGATCAATATTTATTTCGTTCCAACAAGAAAAAGAAGCATCAATATTGTAGCAGGCAACTTGGTGTGGAATAATCTTGCGGCTGCCGTCAGTACAATATTTGATGACCCCCGGAGAATAAATCTCGCACATTTCATCTGTTCTGGCGATTGCCAACGCAGATGCAAACGAATAATCGTCCTCATTCACAACTTGGGATAATCCGCAACGTACGCCCCATATATATTCTATCATACAATCAGGGTACATATCATACGTGTTTTCCCATTGGGAATAGTCAATCTTTACCTCGGCTCCTCTACTTTCGTTTTCGGAATGCGGTAAAAATTTCTGTTGTTTAGTCTCCAGCAAATTGCTTGAATTTACCAGGATAATACCATTTTGTCTTTGCACATTGGCAAGCCAAGTTGCAAGCATCAAATTCGTTACGGTCAGATAATTCTGCCCTTTCTTCGCTACTGTTGTTGTTTTCATAAGTTAAGGATTAAAAATTAAACATAAAATTAAAGAATACCATAAAAATTATTTCTTGTCGTTTTTATATATTAATTCGTCAAATTTGTCAATATGCTTTTATAAAAACATTCTTTATCTTTTGCCGCGATAATATATGTGTATCGCGCATAATATCATAGAAAGACAGAATTTTATATTTTCTCTCTAACGGGTTTATACTTCTCCTTTTGTGGCTATACGTATTCCTCTTATTTTTATATCTTTACAAATCGATAATGTATAAAATATAAAAAGCAGGCTTTTACCAAGCCTGCTTTATCTTAACAAAAAACTCTTCTCAGTTTACGGCATCTTGAAGAGTTTTTCCAGCTTTGAATTTCGGCTGTTTACGGGCTTTAATTTTGATGGTTTCTCCCGTGCGAGGATTACGACCTGTCGTTGCGGCGCGCTTTGAGACAGCAAATGTTCCAAAACCAACCAAACGAACTTCATCCTCTGCTTTCAAAGCTTGGGTAACAGAAGAAATAAATGCATCTAATGCCTTACCAGCATCAGCTTTTGTAAGGCCAGCTTCACTAGCAATGCTAGCAATAAGTTCAATTTTATTCACTGGAGGACTCCTCATAATAAATTAACACTATGTGAATTTTCTTCACAGTTAAATTTGAGGGGATTTTTTATATTAAATCAAACAAAATTCAATGTTACACACAGAAAACCCCCAAAAAACCGGGGGTTGCCACCTATTTTGCCGTAATTTATGCCCCCTCACCTAAGCTAGTGCAGGGGATAAGATATAAGCGAGCGAATCAGCGTGTGTATGGTGAGGTGTGTGTGGTGGGGGGCAATCAGTTATTCCGCGGCAAAGCGCATACGCCATCGGTCTGCCAGG
>CALXTP010000039.1 GCA_944391435.1 uncultured Alphaproteobacteria bacterium
CATTCTATCCGATACCCGCGAGATAAGGTGGGCACCATATAACAGGACCACGATCCTGACAGTGACAGTTCCCTAATAAGTAGTGTTGGCCCGGAAGATATGCGGTTCTCTACGCGAAGGGCAGTCCATTTATTATATAAGCTATGTTATACGGATTTTAATTCAGATGCAACAGATTTTATTGCTTCGTTTAAAGAATTTATGCTTTTTGCCAGTTCGGCATCAAAGGAGGCCATATCTTCGGCAGAAAAGGCGCCCGCCGGCAGTTGCGCCGGAGCGGCAGCCGGTTGGGCGGCGGCTTTTTTAAGCTCGCTCAATTCATCGGCAATCAGCAGGCCGACCATAGCCAACAGCTGGTTTTCATTGATATGTCCGAGTGCAGCGGTTAAGGCTTTGGCCTTTTCATCCAGCATGCGTCCGAGTTTCATAATTTGCACTTCCTGGCCGTTATCACAGGAAATGGCATATTCGCGGTAGTTGATGGTGATGATTACCTGAGCCATTATTTTGCCGCTCCGCTTAAATTGTTGATGACGGCATCTATGCGGGAAACCTCATTGTCAATCCGGATGCGCAGATTGGATATTTTGTCTTTTAATTTCCGGTTTTCGGAAACGGAATCCCGGGCGGCTTCTTCCAACACGGCGGCCGTTTCCTGCAAAGATTGCAGGGCGGCAAGCGTTTGAGGAAAATATTTGGCCTTGTCTTCCATTTTTGACTTCCGTTTCTTAAAACAATATGTTATCTTCTTTATTATTAAGAGCTAAACATATGTTTTACAAGAGGCAAAAAGACTTATGCAAAAGATTATTGTCAAAGTAGATGAGGTTTGTCCGGCGCTGCTGGATGGAAAATTAGCAGAGCAATGTTATGTTGTGAGCACGGAAGTTGATGAGGATTATTGCCGGCGGCTGGCGGAAAAGACTGCGGCAGAGGATAAGCTGATGCTGCTTTACGGGGAAAATGCCGTGGTGAGGGCGCGGACGCTCGGTGCAGACGGCGTGGTGCTGGATTTGGGGGCGGAAGGGCTTAAAGAAAAAATAGCGGCGGTGCGGCGGGCGCTGGGCAAGAACGGCGTGGTCGGACTGGTTACACGCAACCGGCGGCACGAGAGTATGATTGTTTCCGAGGCTGAGCCTGACTTTGTCGTTTTCAGGGTTTGGAAAGAAGGTTTTGACAAGATTAAAGAACTGACGGACTGGTATAACGATTTTTTCCTTATTCAATCGGCGGCGTGGATTATGGAAGAGGGCGTGCCGGCAGAAGAACTGCGGACGGATTTTGTGATAAAATAAAGTTTGGAGAAACAAAAAAACGGCGGTTCCCGTGTGGAACGGCCGTTTTGTTATTTTAACAGGCGATATAAAATTTTGGTGCAAGAAGAAAATTTTGTCTAAATAAAATTTTTGTTGCAAAATAAAATTTTTGGGTTATGGTGGCGGGCAGATAAAAGCTTTCCCGATATAAATGATGAAAGGGATAGCGCGAATGTCAGATTTATTTTTCAAATACGCAACATTGTAAATATGGAGAACAAAGAAAATGAAACAATTAGCCGGAGCAATCAGAATCGGGTGGGTTATTGAATATAAAGGGAAACCCTGGACAATTACCAAAGCCCAACACATTAAGCCGGGCAAAGGCGGCGCCTTTATGCAGGTGGAAATGAAATCCGTTGAGGAAGGCACGAAAACAAACGAACGTTACAGAACCGAAGATACGGTTGAGAAAATGATGGTGGAAGATAAAGACTGCCAGTTTTTGTTTGAAGACGGCACCGGCTTGAACTTTATGGAAAACGAAACGTTTGAGCAGTTCTCTATGCCAGCGGATATTTTGGGTGACTCGCGGCCGTTTTTGACCGAGGGTATGGTTGTGCGGATTTCGCACATTAACGACCGCCCGATTTCGGTTCAGCTGCCGCAGCAGGTAATCTGCACCGTGGTGGAAACCGAACCGGTTATCAAAGGGCAGACGGTTACTTCTTCTTATAAACCGGCATTGCTGGATAACGGCATGCGCATCGGCGTGCCGCCGTTTATCGGCACCGGCGAGAAAATCGTGGTCGGCACCGAAGAAGCCAACTATGTTGAAAGAGCGAAGTAATAAGAGAGAAAGACAATGGCCTATATTTCCCCGATGCTGACAAATATCGTTACGGCGGTAAAAAAGGCGTCAATTAATTTGAATCGCGATTTCAGCGAGATTGAAAGATTGCAAAATTCGGTTAAAGGCAGCTTGGATTTTACGCGAATCGCTTTTGACAAAGTGCAAAAGAATTTGAAAGGCGAGTTGGCAAAGATTATGCCGACAATTCCGGTTGTGCTGGCAAATGATAAAGTGCCGCAAAACGGGATGTTCCTGTTGGTTTCCTGTATTGAAGGGCTGGCGAATTTTGCGCACGGGAATCCGGAATTTGCAATGTCGGCGGCGCTGATGGACAGCCAAATCGTTTTGGCCGGCGTGATTTATAATCCGGCGCGCGATGAGCTGTTTTTTGCCGAAAAAGGCAAAGGAGCTTTTAAAGAAGGTTTTCGCAGCCATGAGCGTTTGCGGGTTTCTGCCCGTGCCGAGCTGGAAGGGGCGCTGATTGCAGTGAAATCCGTGGCGCAGGATGTGGAGCTTTCTGCAAAGATTGTTAATAATACTCTCAAGTTTTGCCATGATGTGCGTGCCAGCGGCGCTGTCGCTTTGGATTTGGCTTACGTTGCAGCGGGCAAATTAGACGGGGTTATTGCTCCGGCGACAATGCAGGCCAGCATGGCTGCCGGCATTTTGCTGGTTAAAGAAGCAGGCGGAATGATTTTGGATATGGAGCAGGAAGATACGCGTACCGAAGATTTGCCGAAGGTGCTTAATTCGGGGAATCTGATGGCATCAAGCTTTAACCTGAGCCAAAAAATCGCTAAGATTTTAAAATAAGTTTAAAATCTTGAAAAATTATGCTTGCAATCTGCAAAAGTGTAGTGTATAAGAGGCATAAATTTTTGAGAGAATTTAGTTTTGGAGATAATAATGAAAAAAGGTATTCATCCGGAGTATCATGAAATTACTTATGTAATGACAGACGGTACCGAAAAGAAAGTTCGTTCAACTTGGGGCAAAGCCGGTGATAAAATGACGCTGGAAATTGATCCGAAATCCCATCCGGCATGGACGGGTATCCACCGTATGGTTGATTCCGGCGGCCAGGTTGGCAAATTCAACAGCAAGTTTGCCAAATTTGGTTTGAAAGCTTCGCACTAATAGTTAATGTTTGAGCGAGTTTTGAAAAGCCTGTATGAAAAGTGCAGGCTTTTGTCGTATTGAATAAAATTTTTATGCCGGTTTGTGTTTAGGGAAAGGCAGCTGTTTTGGGTGTAGGAGCAGAGAGAGGCGGTTCCGGGGAAATAAATATCAAAACGGATAAAAGATTATGTAGACAACGATTAAAAGCTCTTGTCTAGACGGCAAAAAAGATTTAGCCTAGATGTAAAGAGTTGGATTTTTTTAGAAAGGATAAGAAAATGACAGCACCATTGATGCCGAAAGCGACGGCGGTTTGGCTGGTAGAAAATACGACGCTGACATTTAAACAAATTGCGGATTTTTGTGAATTGCACGAATTGGAAGTCCAGGCTATTGCTGACGGTGATATTGCTTATAATATCCGCGGTGTCAGCCCGGTTGCCAACGGACAGCTGACGGAAGAGGAAATCAAACGCTGCGAGGCTGATGAAAAAGCGGCTTTAGTGGCAATTCCTTTGGAAAAGAGCGTTAAAGAGAGAAATGCCAAAGCAAAGAAGATTCTTTCGCCGACGCAGAGGAGAGAAAAGCCAAATGCCATTTTGTGGCTGATTAAGAATTGTCCGGAAGTTATTGATTCGCAGATATGCAAGCTTATCGGCACAACAAAGCCGACTATTGCTTCCATCCGTGCTGGAACGCATGCCGATATGGCTGAATTGCGGCCGGTTAATCCGATGGCCGTGGGGCTTTGTTCGGAGAAAGAATTGGAAAAGGCTATGCTTATTTCGCAACAGCAAGCGGAATTGAAAGAAAATAAAGGCAAAAAGAAAGCAACAAAGAAAAAGAGTTTGGCTGCAAAAGCGAAAAAGGCCGTAAAAGGAAAGACGGCTAAGGATGCTGCGCCGAAAAAGCGCGGGCGGCCGAAGAAAAACGCAGATGAAAAACCGGAAGCGAGTAAAAGCAAGAAAACTTCGGCTAAGAAAGCCGGCAAATCGGCAAAAAAGGCCGGAGACAGTGCCGAGTAAATTTTGAAAAGATATGTATGCAAAAAAGGTGGCGTTTTGCCGCCTTTTTGTATCTGCGGATTGTCCTGTTGTTTAAAAGAGGGATAATCCAGGCGTGAATGTTTTTAGGATAGTGTGCAAAGAGAACGAATGTTGCATATATGTTGCCGTGAAACGGGGAGGCAATAAAAAACCTTGAAATCCAGATGCTCAAAAGAACAAGGGATTTCAAGGCGAAATTTATTTCATGGGTTCATCTGCGGTGTCATCGCAGCAGAGGAATTCTGAAACAATTTTTTTTGTCTTTTCGGGGGCTACCCAATTGAAAACAGCGTATCCACAGACGAGAATAACCGCCATTATTGTTCCCAATAGGATAGAGACAACGCACAATCCAATCGGGTTGTCAAAAACGCTGTCAATTCCCGAAATAAACACCATAATGCTCCCCGCTATCGCGAAAAGCACAAACGCACGAAAGTATGCGTTTAATTTTTTTTCTTTCATATTTTATTTTTTTTAGTGATTTCTTCTTTGGGCTGCCGAAGAAAATGGGCAGGCATCGTATAAATATGCACAAAGAAAATCACCGCAAAAAAACAAGCAATGAAAAACTTTGAATAATAAACATATCTATACTTAATACATATTCAGAATAACACATTTTCGCCAACAGGTCAAATAAAAAATGTGGCAGGAAAAATATACCTACCGTTATGTATAAAAGGCTTGCACTTTATTTTTTTTCAGGTATATATAATAGGTGGGTAGGGTGTGTTTGTTTAAGGGGTATGTGTCATGAAACATTTGATAGAAGTATATCCTTTTGCGTACCATAAGATTTTGGGCGGCCAGCGGCAGATTGATTTGCGTTTGTATTTAAAGAGATTTCATAATATCCGGGTCGGCGATACGATAGAATATGTCAATGCAGAAACTAAAAGCTGCCTGCTCAGGGTGGTTAAAGGAATTGCCTTGTTTCAGGATTTTGAAACACTGATAGAGATGATGCCGCCGGAGATGATCGGTTACAGCAGCCGGGAAGAAATACGTTTGCGGGTGGAGAGGCAGTATTCTAAAGAAGAACAGAAAAAATATGGCGTTTGCGCGTTGTTTATTGCAGAACCGCAGGCTGCAAAAGTGGTTAAACTGAATTTTTTAGAGCGAAGCGCCTGAGGGCGAAGATGCGGCTGTTTCGGAAAAAGCACAGAGTTTCCGTTGTGCGGGGTGAATAGTTTTGTGTTGAGGTTGGGTTTTTGTGCTTTATGAAAAGGTTGTGTTGCAAAAGTGTTTGTCTGTGAGGCAAGGAGGTTGCAAAAAAGTTTTATTGCCGGCGAAGGGACTAAAAATGTTGGCGGAATGCTTTACGAAGTTTGGGGCCGACGTGCCCTAATTCTGCGATAATTTCTATTTTGGCATTGTCCAGCGAGCGGTATAAGTCCCATGCACCTTTTAGCGGGCAGCACATATCCAGGCGGTTGTGTACGATAAGGGTTGGAATGTTCTGGATTTTTTCTATGTCTTTTAGTATTTCATTATCGGTTAAAAAATATCGGTTGGCGGCATAATAGAGGCTTATGCGCGCCGAGTTAATCACATCATTGTCAATGGAAACATCATTGAATGCAGCGTCTAAACGGCCTAACTGGTATTCGTAATGTACCATATATTTGACGGCGGTTTGAATGGAGCCCAGGTCGTCGGTAAAAATGAGCTTGGCATAATGGGTATAGGGGTTTTCACCTTCGCTCTGGCGGCGGATTTCTTCCAGCAAATCCGGATAAAACTGTCCGCTGCCGCGCAACATCCATTCCATATCTTCGCGACGGGCAAGAAAAACGGCATACAGACAAATTTGTTTGACACTTTCGGGATATTTTTCAGCAAAAAGAAGAGCCAGAGTTGACCCCCATGAGCCGCCTGCGACAATGACAGGCTCGTTGATATCCAGAAATTCCAGCAGCCGTTTGCCGTCTTTGACGAGGCGTTTAGTATCATTTAAATTGATGGAGTCGTCAGCTTTGGAGCGGCCGCAGCCCCGCTGGTCAAACATGATGAGCCGTTGTTTTTTCAGGTTAAAGTATTTTCCGTGACTGTTTTTGCAGCAGCCTCCGGGACCGCCGTGAAAGTATATGACCGGTTCTCCTTTGGGATTTCCCATCTGCTGATAGTAGATTTCGTGGCCTTCAAATTCAGGCAGATAGCCTTGGTCAAAAACTTTGTTGTTGAAAAATCCGAACATTACTTTTCCTTTGGTGGTATTTTTTGTAATGTCACGGGTAAAGGGTTAATATTTGTTTAATTTTGGGGATAAAATATGAAAATCGTCGGAACGGCCATTATAACCGATGCAGAAGGGCGTGTGTTAATCGGGCAACGTCCGGAAGGAAAAGCTTTGCCCGGACTGTGGGAATTTCCCGGAGGAAAACAAGAAGATGGGGAAACCGTGGAGCAATGCATCGTGCGGGAAATTAAAGAAGAGCTGGACGTGGATTGCCTGGTGGGAGATTTTTTGATGGAAACCACAAAATCTTATCCGCACGGGGATTTTAGGCTGATGTTTTACAGGGCGGCCATAAAAAATGCGGAACAACCGGCCAATCTGGTGCATCAGCAGCTACGGTGGGTGCGTCCCGAAGATTTGGAACAATATCCGTTTCCTCCGGCAGATGTTGAAATTATCAAATATTTGCAGAAGGCAGCGAAACAGGCTGTCTGAGAGAAGGAAAGAGCCGGATTTGGGCGTGATTGAAGATTAAGGACCGCAAGGGAAATTAAAATAAAAAGTTATAGGATTTCTAGCAGAAAATAAATTGTTTTTTAAAGTTTTTTTAGTGATTTAAGGTATATTATCCAAGTAATCTAGAACTATGATATTGCTGGGAGATGCTGTTATGGCTTTAAAAAACAAAATAAACGTAATCGGAGCCGCCGTGTTATCAACAATGGTTTTGATGCCGGTGGAAGCGTGGACGTATGCCGTCAGCCCGATTGAAATTTATATGCAAGCCAGACAACAGAATTATGATTATTTGCAGAAGCTTTCCCGTTATAAAAACGCTGTTAATATACAGGATACATCAGGCAATACGGCTTATTGCTATGCCATCAGGTACAATGATTTGGAGGCGCAACAGATTTTAGCCAATTTCGGCGCGGACACGGCGCATTCGTGCGTGCAGCAGATAACTGAAGAAAAAATGGCTCGTGCGGAACAGGCAAAACGTTCACAAAGTTCGTATTATAGACGTTCTCCCGGCGGCAATTGGGTCGGAGAGGGGAATAATTATTTATGGTGGGGACTTGGTGCCTTGGCTGTCGGCGGCGGTGTTGCGGCGTTGGCCAGCGACGGGGGCGGCGATGATGATGAATTTAGCGTTTCGGGTCCGGGCGATGATGACACGGGCGGAGATATTGAGAGCGACCGGACACCGACAATTAGCGAAGACGTTTTTAAGACAGAAGAATATGCCGACAGCAATTTGCTTTCCGGGGTGAACGCGGCAGCAGCATACAGCTATATGTATCGGGAAAACGAGGACGGCAGCTTGTCCAGCCACCAGGCTTATTCCGACGAGGCGCTTAAAAAAGTGCGGGTAGGTGTTCTTGATACAGGGGTTGCCAACAATAGGGATTTGGCTGGCAAAGTTGTTAAATCGTACGATATTAACGCATACAATGACTTGGGGAACGTGAGAGGGCATATTGACGGCGTGGTGCAGTCGTATGTCTTTTATATGCCGGACGCGTCTTCAACCGGCGGGGATTATTATTTTTTGCGGGTTGAGAATGCCGATGCTTCACATCCGGGACCAGTATTAGCCTTTGAAAGAGGGATAACGGAAAGCGAGCTGGTTGCCGTTTTGGCTGAATACGGCTTGACGCTTGATGATTTTTCGGTAATGAACGGTGGTGGCGGCAGCGCCCCCGGAACATCTTTAGTTAATTATTTTGATCCAAGTGATTATAATACGTGGTGGGATATTGTGCAGGAGTTGAACCATGGGTCGCATGTGGCGGGGATTATTGCCGGCAACAGAAATGATTCGGGCAGCCACGGCGTGGCATTTGATAATGCGGAAATTGTTGCCGGAAGCTGGGATTTGAGCGCACCGATTTATGATACGGTTAAAAGCATGATAGATGAGGACAATGTTGAAGTCCTCAGCAATAGCTGGGGCGTTTCCGTTACAAGCAGTGGTTTAACGGCGGCCGATGCCTATTTACTGAAAGTTGGTGATCAGGATTCAGTGCAATCCTATGCCTACGCTGCAGCAAACGGGGCGGTATGGGTGCAAGCAACGGGCAATGACGGTGCAAACGATGCGGCAATCCATGCCGGTATGGGCAATTTGGATTTGTCCGAATACGGGTACGACGGGCCGGGGCAGTATGAAGTGCCGTTTTTGGCGATTACCGCGCTTGATGCAAGCACGGCAGACAGTTCGGCACCTTCTGGATATCTGGCAGACTATGCCAACTGGTGCGGTTCGGCATCCGGATATTGCCTTGCGGCACCGGGCAGCAACATTGAATCAACAGCCGGTACGGAAGAAGGTTCTACCCTCAGCAACGGCACGTCCATGGCGACGCCGGCAGTATCCGGAAGTATTGCGCTATTGATGGGGTATTATCCATGGCTTTCTGCACAGAATGTCGCTTATATTTTGCTGGAAACGGCTAACGACCAAGGCGAATATTCCGATAGCGAAAAATATGGGCAGGGCGCTTTGGATTTGGATGCGGCGGTTTCCACGCCTATTGACGGGTTAGGTTTGGCGACCTCGTCATCGTTTGATTCGTTGACGCCGGCAGGGCTTTCCAAATTGTCTTTGTCTTCGTCCATGCAGAATAAAATATTAAAATCACTGCCGAAGACGATTACGGCGTTTGATGCCTTAAACCGCCCGTTTGAATATGACACGGCCAATCTGGTTAATGAAACGCACGCGTCTAATGCCAATTTCCGCAATGCCGTATCGCGGATGGCTATGGGGGGCAAAAAGAAGACGGTTAGAGACAGCAAAACGGGGTTTGCGTTTACTTCCAGCGAAAAAATGGATAACGGCGGAAGAGCCGGGCTGGCTACTATGGAAGTCGTTAGCGAATCGGATAGCGGCAGCACACGTTTTTATTATGCAGAAAACAGCCGTTATGATACGCCGGAAAGCGTGTTGACACCAACGTCCAACCCGTATCTGGCAATGAATGAGGCGTATGGGGCAGAGAATATTTTGAATCTTAGCGATACTTCCCGCTTAAAACTGTCGCTGCAAACCGGTGAAAACGGCTTGTATGAGCGGGACTATGAGCAGGATAACCACTCGTTTACGGAAAGGTCTTATGCGTTTACGGGCGAGTATAGCTTTAATCTGACCGATTATTTGGAATTGGCAACATTGGGAGGCATGTTGACGGAAAAAGAGGCCTTGCTCGGCATGAACGGAACGGGTGTTTTCGGGATGCAAGATACGTCTACTTATTATATGGGGGTGAGGGCAGCGCTTAACCTGACGCCGAATTTGTCAGTGATTGCAGCGTATTACCGCGGCTTTACGCAAGGTGCCGATACGCCAATGCTGGCGATTTCCGATTTGCAGACGGAGAGCTTTATGCTGGCGGGAGAATACCAGCTTAATGCGACGGATAAAATCGGCATAAGCCTGTCATCGCCACTGTCGGTGGTTAAAGGCAGCGCATCGCTGATGTATGCCGGCGGCAGGGACAGCTATTCCGATACGATTTATATGAACAAGCTGAAAATGTCGCTGACACCTGAGGCCAAAGAATACGACCTTGGTTTGTATTATGCCGGGCAGCCCAAAGAAGATTTGAGCCTGATGGGCAAAGTGCAGGCGAGGTTTAATGCCGACGGGGAAAAGGGGCTGACGGATTATATCGGCATGGTCGGCGTGGAGAGTGCATTTTAGCGTGGATTTGCGAAAGGCATAAAAAAACACCGGGGAGCGGGGAGGCTTCCGGGTGTTTTTTTGTTTTTAATCAGGCGCAGAGAATCCGGTAGGCTTCTTCCGATCCGGTGCAGGCGGCGAACCGCAGCACTTTGTAGGTTCGTTTGATTTCCGCGAATTCCTTTTCTTCAAATTCCAGCCCGTCTGTCTTTTCCAAAAGGCAGCCGTTATGCCAGGGAATATAGAAGATGCCTTTTTCCGTGTTTATTTCCCAGGCAATGTACTTGATATTTTTTTCACTTAATTGCCCTAATTTAATGGACAGTTGCGAAAAAATGCTGCCGAGAATTTTTTCAAGCATTTCCCGATTTAAAAATACGGGACGATTTTCCGGCAAGAAACGGCTTATTTTCCACAGTTGCCGGTACATATGTCCGGATTGGAAATATACGGCCAGAACATTGCAGAAATGGACTTTTTTTACACTCGGCGTGTAAATATAATCCTGTCCGGCCAAGCTCAGGCTTAAAGCCTTTTGGGCGATTCCGGTATGATACGTATATCCGCTTTCGGAATAAACCGTAATAAACGGATGTTTGTAATCTTCCGGTTCCAGCTCTTTCATTTCTTCTTTTGCCCGATTGTCAAAACCTTTAGGACCTTCGGTATAACTGCGGCGGGGCGAACTTGATAATACATCGTAGTCTAACGCTTCATAACTGTTTCCGCCATAAGTAAAACTGCACATAATTACTGAATTTAAAAAAATTAACATAAATTTATTTTATCGGTTATTTATTTACCACTTTTTTGTCTATGCGTCAAGTGGAAAAAATCAGAAAATAGGCTTTTTTTGCCGCCGTTTTGGGAGAAGGATGATTTTTGCTTGCATTTTTAAAGAAATCTTATACATTGCGCGCTATAATCTTTATAAGACGGACTATCATAAGGAAAGGAATGCTGATGCTGACGGCAAAAAATAATGTGGCGTATATTCGCGCCGAAGTTATGCAAAGAGTGGCGAAGTCCTTTGTGGAAAAAGGGCTGGAAGATATTGAGGAGGCGTTGAATGAATTGGCAGAGGGTAAGAATTTCCGCCATAATCCCGAGGCTGAGAAAGCCGCGCTCAAAGGGCAGATTTTGGCCGCGATGGGCTTTTTGCCGCAGGAAGTTGACGCGAATCGTAGTTTGAAAGAGTTTGCGGCGGAAGCGTTGGCGAGAACCAAGCCGGAAAGAGCCGGTTTGTCTGTGGTTAAAGCGGCATGCAATGCTTGCCGTTCCAAAATGTTTGAAGTTACGCCGATGTGCCAGGCGTGTGTGGCCAGGCCGTGCGAAACCAACTGTGCCAAAAAAGCCATTACGGTAACGGATAAGGCATTTATTGAACAGGATAAATGCATTAAATGCGGTTTGTGCGCGACATATTGCCCGTATGGCGCCATTCATAAGTCGGTGGTGCCCTGCGAAGAGTCCTGTCCGGTTAATGCGTTGAAAAAAGATGCCGAAGGGAGGGATGAAATTGATATTGATAAATGTATTTCATGCGGCAAATGCCTGCAATCCTGCCCGTTTGGCGCGATTGTTTATAATTCGCAGATGATTGACGTGCTAAATGCGCTGCGCAATCCGGAAAAAAAGGTTGTGGCTATGGTTGCGCCGGCGATTTTGGGGCAGTTCGGCAATGATTTGGGCAAAGTTATCGCTGCGTACAAAGCACTTGGTTTTGATGATGTGATTGAAGTAGCGTACGGAGCGGAGTACACATCTAAAAACGAGGCGGCGGAATTTGTTGAACGGATGGGAGAAGGAGCTCCGTTTATGACGACGTCTTGCTGTCCGGCATACGTCAAGGCGGCAAAGGTTCATGTGCCGGAGATGGAAAAATTTGTGTCGCATACCGGAAGCCCGATGTTTTATGCCGCGGAAGTGTTGAAAAAACGTTATCCCGATGCGGTGTCGGTTTTTGTCGGCCCGTGCCTGGCCAAAAGGCTGGAAGCCGAGAACAATCCAAATGTGGATTATGTGTTGGTTTTTGCCGATGTGCAGGCGATGTTTGATGCCAAGGGGATTGATATTAACTCTTTGGAAGCAGCATCATTTGCCGATGAAGCTTCGCTGCAATCCCGCCGTTATGCCGTTTCCGGCGCGGTGGCGGCTGCCGTTGCGAACTTGGTAGACGGGCGTGCCGATTATCGGCCGATGAAAATTAACGGGCTGACCAAAGAAACGGTTAAAGACTTAAAGCGCTATGCGGCAAAAGGCCTGGATGACGGTTGCAATATGCTGGAAGTGATGTGTTGTGAAGGCGGTTGTATCGGCGGGCCGGGATGTTTGTCCCTGCCGAAAAAAGCGGCGGTTATTTTGGAAAAATATGCCGCAGAGGGTAAAAACCAGAAAGAGTGTGAAATCCACTAACACTAAGCATAACAATCTGAATGTATACGGGAAAGCGCCTTTTCAGGCGCTTTTCTTTTGTTTTCAGCTATTATAGGAATTGGAATATGAAAATATATACCTGTTGTTTGGACGCTGTTTTGTTGTTTTCGGGGAACGTTTGCGCTGCGGAAGAAACACCTGTTTTGATTGAAAATGAAGAAGATTTTAAAGGGATTGCTTCCAATACGTCTAATTTTCTTCAAAATGATATTTCATTAGGTTCTGTTGTGTCGTTGAATGAAAGAGAAAATATTGTGCTGGACGGGGCGAACGGCGATGACAAATTTACTATTGACGGGCAAAATAAGGCATCTCTGCGGACGTTCTCCAGTGGCGGCAAGACGCGGATTACCGGTATAGACAATGATATCCGTTCGTATAAAGACCAGACGCTCGGGCGTATGGAAATCGGCGGAACGTTTGGCATAACCCGTGATTTCTCAGACTACGCCGCGGCAGGCTATACGTTTGTCGATGATTACAAAGCATATGATATCAATGTTGGCGTAAGCTATGCATTTTAGTTTGATAGAAAAACGGCAGATGAAATTCTGTCGTTTTTGCTTTTAAAAAATCTTTACTTTAAAATTGCTTTCGGTTATGTTTGTCAAAACATCGGGAGGGAAAATAACAGAAAAGGATTAACCGATGTATGACAAATTCAGAGTTATATGCTGTGAAAACAGGCAGAAATATCCGGGGAAGCTTTTTATTGATATCTATCCGGCGGATTATGTTACCCATGAACTGCTGTACCAGATGCGATTGAAAATTACGCCTGATGTTTATGATATTACTGGCGGCGTATATTTGGACGATTTGGGCGACGGGCAGGTGCGCCTGCAATATATCAAACATTATGACAAGCGGCTGCAGCGCCAGCAAGATGCATTGCGCGTCCGGCTGGACCCGATGATTAAGGAATTGTTTTCGGAAATGAAAAAACGCGGTCTGACCAGTACGGTCCGGGCATCGCTAAACGAAGCGTATGAGGTTTTCGGTCTTAGCGATATCAACAACAGCCCAAAGAGCGCAAGAGAAACGGAATTGCTGCAAAAACAACAGCGCCGGCAAAAAGCGGAAGAACTTAAAAAAATAAGAACGGCATATTATGCCCGGCAGAAATTTGCGTCTGCACCGCATTTGCGGCTGATGATAAGACAGCTGGAGCGTTCCGGCGATTAAATGCCTGCAGACATAGTTTAACGTGTCGGAGCGTAAACAGGTGGTTGCGGAGCGGGAAAACTATCCGGCGGTAAGGTATGTTTTGCAGATAAGGGCGAATCGTCCGGTAACGGCTGTGTTGTTGATTTTGCTTGTCCTGCGGGCAGGGACAGTTCCGGTTGTTTTATCAGTTTTTTTATTTGTGCGTAAAGCTTATCTGAATTCCAGTCTGCTTCACCCTTGATTGTCGCGACCTTTTTGCCGCGGCGGTCGGCGATTACCGTATAAGGCGTGGAGCCGATGCCCAGGCTGAGTGACAAACGGTTGTCTGTATCCAGATAAAAAGGTATGGTCGGTGCGCCGTATTTTGTCAGAAAAAGGCGCTCTTCCCGGCTGTCTTTCCATTCGGAGGCAGAGGAGATGAGCATGACGCGAATGTTGTCACGGGAAGCCTTGCGGTAGAATTTTTCCAGATATTTCATCTCCCGCAGGCAGGGAAAACAATTTTGCGACCAAAAGAACATGACGGTTAAATCCGATGAGGCATCGGCGATAGGTAAGGCCTGCCCCTGTTCGGATGTAACGGAAACAGAGGGCATGTCTACGGGATACTCCAGAACGTATAGCCCTTTGGGACCGCTGTAAGCCTGTGCGGCCGTGGAGTAAAACATTATACAGAAAAATATGCGGAAGAGTGACAACATGTTTTTTTTCCTGTTAATAAATCAATTGAATTTTGCATATTCGGAGGTTTTGATATATATCTTAGATTGGTTATTGCAATACATAGGATAAAAAATGAAAGATTTAGTTAAGTTTTTAATGATTTTTTCAATGTTTTTTTCCATCTTGTATGTTAGCGGCTGCGGCCGCGTTTCGGCAAATGTGCCGATTGAAGGAAGCGGTTATCCGCATACTTATCCGCGGCATTGATTTTGCTGTGATATAAACTGTTTTTTGGGATACAGAGATGGATAATAAAGAAGAATTTGCCGATGTAATGATTCCTTATGTGGAATTTGCGGAAAATGCCAATGAACGGACGCCTTGTATTTTGGTGCTGGATTGTTCCGGTTCCATGCGCGGCGAACCGATAAAACAGTTGAATACCGGGCTGCAGGCGTTGGAGAAAGAGTTAAAAGAAGATATAGATGCCAGCTCGCGGGTGCAGTTGTTGGTGATTAAGGCTTATGGCAAAGATGATGCCGAAATTTCTGCCGATTGGGTTGATGCGATGAATTTTACGGCACCGGTTATGGATGCGTCCGGACTGTCTCCTATCGGGAAAGCCATGGAGCTGGCTTTGCATAAAATTGAAGAGCAAAAATGCTTGTATGACAGTTGCGGCATAACTTCCAAAAGACCCTGGATTTTTCTTATCAGCGACGGCGAGCCTACCGATTATGGGTGGGAGCTTGCGGCAGCAAAATGCAGGGAAGCGCAACAGAATAAAAAAGTGGTTATCCATGCGGTTGGAACGCAAGGCGCGAATCTGGAAAAGCTGGCTAAGTTTTCGCTGTTGCCGCCGAAACGCCTGAGCGGGCTGAAATTTACAGAGTTTTTCTTGTGGCTGTCGCGCAGCGTTTCCTGTATTTCGCGTGCGGCGCCGAATATGCCTGATATTTTAGACGATATTGAGGCTTGGCATGAAGAAAACGCCTAAGAGTATCCGGGTTATAGCGACAAAAATTACCGGCGGCTTGCATTTGGCCAAGCAAAAACCCTGCCAGGATTTTTATCAATATGCCTGTTCTGGCAATAAATTGGTGGCCGTGGTGTCTGACGGGGCGGGGTCGGCAAAATATGGCAAAATCGGTGCCAAAATAGTGTGTGAAACGCTGGTTAACGTTCTTATCAATACGCCGCTTAAAAATACGGAAGAAGCCGTAAAAAAAGCCATACAAATGGCCAGAGGCAAACTTGTTATCCACCGGTTAAACAAGAGCAAATCCGAACCGGAGATTTTGAATTTTTCGGCAACGGTGGTCGGTGTGGTTTATCATAAAAACCATGGGGTGTTTTTCCATATCGGCGACGGTGCCGGAATTGCAGTGCATGAGGCTGCCGGATTTTCCGATGCCGAAAATCTGCCGCAAAGGGGCAATGGTGCAGCGGCAGGAGAGCAGGCGAAAGAATCGCTTTATAATCCGGCACCATCTGCCGGACGTTATACTTTGTCCAGGCCGGCCAACGGGCATTTTTCCTGTGAAACTTATTTTTATACAATGGCTAATTGGCAGGAATGCCTCCGGTTTACCAAGATAGCCAAAGCGGAGGCGTTGTTTTTAATGACCGACGGAGTAACGAATTTTGCCTTGTCGGAAGATATGTGCCGTTTGAAACAGGGGTTTATTGAGCCGATAAACGGCTATTTGAAAAAAGAACAAAATAAAGCCCGGGCGTTGCAGGCGTTGAAAAATACGCTGGATACGCAGAAGGCACGGAAACTTAATTCTGATGATAAAACTTTTTTGTGGGCAGGGGTATGAATACGACGGCGGTACAGGCAGAACAAATACAAACGGAAGCAAAAGGCGGAGAATTGCCCGCAGGAGCGGACGCTACGGCAAGCGAAACGGCCGGAAGTTTGCAATTTAATGCCATTTATGGCGATCGGCATTTTGAGCGGCTGACGCTAGGGAAGCTTTTGAATAAGGGTGGCGCAGCGGGAAAAATTTATGAAATTGTCGGCCGTCCGGCCAAGGTTGCAAAGATATTTCACGAACGCCAAAAAAGCAATACAAACCGGCGTAAGCTGGAAGCGATGGTTATCAATAACCCGAATATTCCGAGTGTCCATTCCGGCGGTGTGGAATATGTACAAATTGCGTGGCCGGAGGCAGTTTTGGAAGATGACGAAGGCTATTGCGTCGGCTATATGATGCCTTTTATCAATACGGCGGAAGCGGTGTCTTTGGACCATTTGATGCAGGGAGCCGTGCGTGCCAAGCTTGGGCTGAGCGATAAATATGAATATCGGGTAATGGCTGCCTACAATGTGGCTCTGATGGTGGCTTCGCTGCATAAATACGGGCATTATATCATTGATTTGAAACCGGCGAACGTGTCCATATATAAAAAAACCATGACCGTGGCCATGTTTGATTGCGATGGCTTCTCCATTCAAGGGGAAAAAGCAAGGTATCCGGCGGAATTTGTCAGCGAAGAATATATTTATCCAGAGGGAATGACGCAATCATGCGACGAGATGGGCGAAGAACAGGATAAATTTGCACTGGCGGTTATTATTTTTAAATTGCTGAATAATGGCATACATCCTTTTTCGGGTGTGGTTAAGAAAAACGCGGACAGTGCTCTTTCCATACAGGAGAGGATTGAACAATATCATTATGCGTACGGCATGTGGGGAGACAGCTATCAAGCGCCGCATCCATACAGCATACATGAGTTTTTGCCGCAAAGCACGATGAAACTGTTTGATCGGGCGTTCGTGAAAGGGCAAAAAAGGCCGACGGCAGCCGAATGGCAAGCTGAACTTGATTATCTGCTGAAGAATCTGAAGCATTGCAAAAAGAATCCGAACCATGCATATTTTACCAATAAAGGGTGCGGCTTATGCGTGGCCGAAGATAAATTCAAGGCGAATCTGCGTGTGCTTAAAGAAAAGAGCGAGGCGCCGAAAAAAATTCGCGGATTTGAATTAAAAAAACTGTCAAAAGAGAGCCTGAAAGCCGAAAAAATCCAGCAAAAGCAAAGCGAGAAACGGATAATGCGCCTGACATACCTTTTGGTAACGGCGTACAGCCTGTTGATGACGTTTTGGCCGCGGATAATGCTTGCGTATAAACCGGAATTGGAAAGGCTGGGGATATCTTTGCAGATTATTTTGTGCATCGTGTTTTTTAATTTGCTGCATTTTTTGGTGCGGAAGTATCGCAGAGGGCTGGTAAGACGTATCGGGGGAATAACTGTAAATGCTTTAATTACATATACTTATTGTTGCGCTTTGGTGGCTTTGCTGGTGGGGAATGATATTGACTGGGCGCGGTTGTTTAAGGCTTTTTAAATGATGGTTTCCTTTGAGAAACTAACCGTATCGGAAGTGCCTACTTTTCATTTTAAAATTTGTTGTTATAAATTATGTATCAGTGTGATTTGAAGTAAGGAAAATTCTGTGATAAAATTAAAGAATGTTATGATTTCCGGGAAGGAAGTTCTTCCTATTATTGAAGGGGGAAAGGGAATTAACGGAACGGACGGGCGCAGCAGCGGACACTTTGCCAAAGAAGGGTGTGTCGGCACCATATCGCTGGTTAGTGCTGATTACTATGACGAAAACGGAAAACCTGTTATGGAAAGGTCGCATCGTCTAAAACGCATGGAACGGCATGAAGATTTGATTGCCGGTGCCATTAAAGGAGGAATCGCCCAGGCGCAGATTGCCCATGAAATTGCCGGCGACAACGGGCGTATCCATGTTAACGAGCTGTGGGAACTTGCTGATTCGGAAAAAGTTATTGCCGGCGTGCTGGCAGGAGCCAAAGGTCTAATCCATGGCGTTACCTGTGGTGCCGGGTTACCGTATAAACTTGGCGAGATTGCATCGGCGCACGGGGTTTATTATTATCCAATCGTGTCATCAGCCAGAGCTTTTCAGATTTTATGGAAACGCTCTTATTCCAATTACAGCACGTTTTTGGGCGGCGTAGTTTATGAAGATCCGTGGCTGGCCGGCGGACATAATGGCTTGTCAAATGCCGAAAATCCCGACGAACCGCAAAAACCGTATGAGAGAGTAAGAGAATTGCGTACGGCGATGAATAAGCTCGGTTTGCAAAACCGGCCGATTATTATTGCCGGGGGTGTTTGGAATTTGAGCGAATGGACAGATTATCTTGATAATCCGGAAATCGGCGAAGTCGCTTTCCAGTTTGGTACACGGCCGATGATTACGACCGAAAGCCCGATTAGTGAGGCTTGGCAGAATGTTATGCGCCATACTAAGCCGGGCGATGTGGTTTTGCAACGTTTCAGCCCGACCGGTTTTTATTCTTCGGCAATTAAAAATAAGTTTTTAAGCCGTTTGATGGAGCGCAAAGAAGGTGAAATATCCTTTAAAAACGAGGCTACGGAAGAATTTGATACCGCATTGCCGATAAGTAATGTTAAAACTGTTTATGTGACTGCAGCGGATTTAGCCAAAGCCGATAATCAGATTAAAGCCGGGTATACGGTTATGCAGGAAACACCCGATCAGACAGTAGTCTTTTTGACCCCAAAAGAATGGGCGGATATGAAAGAGGACAGAGCCAAATGTCTGGGATGTTTGTCACAGTGCCAATTTTCGGCGTGGTCCGGGGCCAAAGGGACGACAGGGAAAATCTGCGACCCAAGAACTTATTGCATCCATAAAACGTTGTTTGATATCGGGCATAACGGCAATACAGATGATAATTTGCTGTTTGCCGGACATCAGGTTTATCGTTTTGCGCAAGATCCGATGTATGCCAACGGCCATGTGCCGACGACACATGAGTTGATTGAGGCGATAAAAGAAGGGCGTTGATTTTTGCGAAACCGATTTCTGTTATCGGAGCGGCGTTTTCAGTTTGAGAACGCTGCTTTTTTGTTGTAACGGCATGTATCGGTTGGGTTGCATATGCGTGGTGCCGGATTGCCTGTTTTATGTATTGGGTGGGCATAAAAAAGCGCCCGGCAGGGCGGGCGTTTTATTTTGTTGGTTTTATCTGATGCCTTATCGGTCAGGTGTTCAGAGCAGCTTAACGGCTGCGAAACCGCCAATGAGCAGCAGCAAAAACAAAACGGAAAGCAGATTAAGATTTTTTTCTATAAAAACTTTCATCGGGTTGCCGTAACGTTTTAGCAGCCAGGCGATGAAGTAAAAACGCATTCCGCGGGCAACAATGGAAGCAATGGTGAATACAACCAAATCCAGGCGGACCACGCCGCTGGCGATGGTAATAATTTTATAAGGGAACGGCGTAATGCCGGCTCCGAATACAATCCAGGCACCGTATTGATGGTAATAATTTTCAAACTCGCCGAATTGCTTCATATAACCGTAAAATTCCAGCAGCGGACGGGCAATCAGTTCAAAACCGTAAACACCGATAAAATATCCGAACCAGCCGCCAAGCACGCTGGCAATCATGGCAACGCCGGCAATTTTATAAGCTTGCTTCGGGGTGGCCAAAACCATTGGGATAATCATAATGTCCGGCGGAATCGGGAAAAAGGAACTTTCTATAAAAGATATAATGAATAACCACGTCAGAGCGTTTTGTTTTGATGCCAAATTGAGCGTATAGTCATAAATCCGGCGGGTAAGGTCTTTGATTGCCATAAGTTTATCCTAAAGGAGATTATACCACGGCCTTTATCTTTAGTTTAAAAATTGCTCAATTTCCTTAATATTTTGTGTGTTTTCCACATAAAAAGTTTTGGGAAAGGCAAAAAGCTTTTTTGATTTGCTTAAAACCGGCTGGAAGTTGATGCAGATAACAGACGGTGTGTTTTTTTGCAGGTATTTTTTTGCAGCATTGATGTTGTTGACTTCAAAAATCGTATAACCGGCGTTCTGTGCCGAGCGGGCAAAATCCGAGCGCTCATAGGGCTTTAGATTGATATAGAGGATGTGGTGGCGCTTGTTGCCGATGCAGTAACTTTCCAAAATGTCATTCAGATTGCGGCGCGCTTCCTCATGTGATAGGTAGTGGCTGATGGAAGGGTGATAGATTAAGGCTTTGGGTGCTTCGGATACAACAATGAGCGGTATTGAAGAACGGCTGAAATTGTTTTCAAGCGAAGAAATATATTCAATAGGCGTATTGGCATCAAAGTCAAACAGGAGAACATTGGGGGTAATTTCTTTGTGGTACAGGCTGAATTTATGCAGATTGTCGGTATCAAATAAAAAGTAACCCTGTTTTTCAAGATTTTGATGGTAAAGCTCTTTGTTTATATTGTTATTGTTGTATAAAAAAATGTTTCCCAAATGCTGCATATTTATCTCCTTTAGGTTATGGGGGTGTTGATTGTTTTTTTATATAATGCAGCGAAAAGAAAATTTAAGAGTGTTGTTGTTTTAAAAATGCTTCGTATGTGTTTTCAAGCAGCATGGCAATTGTCATGGGGCCGACGCCGCCGGGAACGGGAGTGATATATGATGCCACGGCCAAGGCATCGGCAAATTTGACATCTCCTTTCAATCCGTGTTCGGTGCGGTTAATGCCGACGTCAATGACGATTGCTCCCGGCTTGATACAGTCTTGGGTTATAAATTCAGCCTTGCCTACGGCTGCAACCAAAATGTCTGCCGTGCGGCAGAGGGCTTTTAAATCACGGGTGTGCGAATGGGTTATGGTAACGGTGCAATTGTGATTTAGCAGCAGATGAGCCGTCGGCATGCCGACGATTTGCGAACGTCCGACAACTACGGCATTTAATCCGCTCAGCTTGCAGCGTGTTGCATCAAGCAGGCGGAGAATTCCTTTGGGCGTGCAGGGCGTAAACGCTTCGGGGCGTTTTTGGAGTATGCCGCCGGCATTATATGGGTGGAAGCCGTCTACGTCCTTTTGCGGGGAGATATTTTCCAATATATTTTTTTCGTTGAGATGTGTCGGCAAGGGCAGTTGTACCAGAATTCCGTTAATTTCCGGGTTTAGGTTTAGCTGTTCTATTAAGCTGAGCAATTCTTGTTCCGTAACATTTTCGGGCAAAAGGAATGTTTGAGCGTTTATGCCGACTTCACGGCAGGCTTTTTGTTTGGAACGGATGTATATCTCACTTGCCGGGTTGTTGCCGGCCAGAATGACGGCCAAGCCGGGTTTTTGCCGATGTTGGGCAATTTTTTCTTTCAGCTGCTGGCGGATGCCGGTGGCCAGATTTCTTCCATCCAAAATTTGCGCGGTCATGTTTTTTGTCCCCATGTTGCCAGCAGAGTTTCGGCTTCGGGCGAAAGCGCCCCTTCTATCCGAAAGGTCTTGTTACGGTCTGTTTCGCCGCGGATAATGGTTATGCGGCTTTTGCATATTTGCAGATATCTGCTCAGATATTTTATCAGTTCGCGGTTTGCTTTTCCTTTTTCCGGTACTGCCGTTACCGTGATTTTTAAAAAATCAATGCCTTTTTCATCCGTAAAGATGCCGGATATGCCACATTTGGCCGCATTCGGCGTTACACGAATCCGCATGATGCATTCTGTATCGCTGCTTTCATAAAACATATCCGGAAACTTTTCGGTACGGCATTATTAACCGGCGACGGGCGTCAGCACGTGGCGGGTTTTTTCCAGAATGTGCAAAACAAGCAGCAAAGCCAACAGCAAAACATACGGCGAAATGTCAAAGCCGGATACGGGTTTGATTTTTTCACGCAGCTTGGCATATACCGGTTCGGTGATTTGATGCAGAAAAACCAGAAATTTTTTGAAAGCCGCGCCGCCTTGGCCGATTATGTTAAAATGCATACACCAGTACAGGGCGACATTGACGACGGCCAGTATAAAATAGATTTCCAAAATTCCTTCAATGCACCAAAGGATGGATTCCAGCATAATTTCCATAAATTTATCTCCTTAATTGCAAAAAAAACAGTTATCTTCCTTCATTTTGGCGGGCAGATGACAGAAAATTCAAGTTCTGCATGTCTGCGGGCGTTTGTTCATATGTTTCGGCGTTTTGCGCACGATAATTTTCGGCAGAATTTTCTTCGGCATCGCGCATCATTTCCAAAATCATTATGCGGATGTTGTCCATATACGAAAAATCTTCTTCCAAATCCTCGTCGATATTATTTATATCTAATTTTAATTTAGAGTTAAAATTGGCGGAATTTATTTTTTGAGCGAGCAGCTGTTTGCAGTAATGATAGTAGCGGCGGCGTTTTTCTTCCCTTTCCTTTTCTTTTAAATCATTCGTATTAGACAGTGCCGGCGTGTTGCGGACGATGCTGCGCATTTCCCTCAAACGAGCAAGCTTGAAACGTAGGAGATCCATTTTGGCACGGTTTTTGGGGTTGCCCGAGCCTTCGTATAAAGACAGGCACAGCAATATTTCGGCTTCCCGGTCAAAACTGTGGGTGATAAAACTATTTCTGTCGCTGACGTCTTGTTCGGTGACTTCCCCGTCGCCGCTGTTGCGGATAATTTCAGCTGTTGTGGATATCCAGCGATAATATTCGTTCATGGAAGATGTTTCGCAGTTGTTTAGTTCTATCAAGTCTGCAATTTCTGCGTCCAGCGAGTAGGGGACAGATGCCTTTTCGGAACTGTTGCGTTCAATAAAATCAGCCGTACTTTCGCGGAGAGCCGTTACGGGAATGTCCTTTTCTTTTAGCCGAACCGTATATTTATCCGGTGCAAAAATGATTTCGCGGGACAGCGTGTTAATTTCGCTTTTTTCTAAATTTCCGTATTGCTGCTTCAGTTGCTTTTGCAGCAACAGGTAGTAATTGGCTGGTTTGCCGCTTTTGCTATTTATCATATCGCGTTCCTTTGTTTTCGGTTTCTTCAAAAATAAGGGCTTCCTGTTCCAGCCAGATAATCCGGTCTATAATCCATGAGCTAATCTGGCTGATTTTTTGCGGTTCCAGGTGCAGAGCTTCGCCGATATCGCAGATAAAGCGGCCTTCGGTGTCAGTAAATTCATTGTCGGTGTAGGCCAGAATAAACAGGTATTTTATCAATTCCAATGCCAGGCGCCTGTTTTTGATTTTTGCGGCAAGCCGGCAGCAGTCAGTTGCTGAGCAACCGTAAATTTTAGGAGCCAGCTCTGTTTTGGTTATTGCTGCGAGTTCTTCTATGTAGCGTTGCTCGCTTTTTTTTAAATTGCCGTCAATGCGTGCCATGGTGCAGAGAGTTGCCAGAAAAAAACTTTTTTCTTTGGCAGTGGCGTCTTGCAGGCAGCGGCTTTTTAATGCAAAAGAGGCTGACATAATCTGCTCCTTTCAATGTTTCTTTATATTATTGTGCCTGAAAAACAATTATCTTGCAACAAGAAAAATGTATTTGCGCGAAAAAGAGCAAGCTAAGCAAATTTTGTTTGAAAATAAGAAAGTTCGGTGCTATACTTTTGCCTGATATGTTAAAGGTAGTGTAGAGGCTATGGCAAATTACAGCGGTAAGAAATATTACATTAAAACTTTCGGCTGCCAGATGAATGTGTATGATTCGGGGCGGATGGCTTCCCTCTTGGAGGCGATGGGGCTGGCTAAGGCTTCGGAACCGGCAGCGGCGGACGTGATTATTTTTAATACTTGCCATATTCGGGAAAAGGCGGCTGAAAAAGTTTTTTCCGATTTGGGCAGAGCGTATCTGATTAAACAGGAACGGGCGGAGAAAGGAAAAGATACCATTATCGGCGTAACCGGCTGTGTGGTTCAGGCGGAAGATGAAGAGATATTAAAAAGGGCGCCATATGTTGATTTTGCGTTGGGGCCGCTCCGGTATTTCCGGTTAAGGGAAGTTGTGCAGGAAATTTTTGACAAGCGCGAGGCCAAATTGCTGGATACGGATTTTTCAGCGGAGTCAAAATTTGACAGGCTTCCTGAAAATAAAGCCGAAGGCGGATGTTCGTATCTGGCCATACAGGAGGGCTGCAATAACTTTTGCACTTATTGCGTGGTTCCGTATACCCGGGGGATTGAGATGTCACGGCCGGTGGAAGACGTGTTGAAAGAGGCACGGCGCCTTGCCGAAACGGGCAGCGTGGAACTCAACCTGCTGGGGCAGAATGTTAATTCTTACCATGGGGAAGATGCAAGCGGGAGAGAACGCAATTTGGCGTATTTGCTCAATAAGGTGGCAGAAATTGACGGGATTAAGCGTATCCGCTATACAACGTCTTATCCGGCAGATGTTGACGATGAACTTATCCGCTGCCATAAAGAACTGGATAAGCTGATGCCATATTTGCATTTGCCGATACAGTCCGGTTCCGACGCCGTTTTGAAAAAAATGAACCGCCGGCATACGCGCGATGATTATCTCCGCATTGTTGAGAAACTAAAAGAGGCTAATCCCGATATCGGCATGTCGTCTGATTTTATTGTCGGATTTCCGGGGGAAACGGATGATGATTTTCAACAGACGATTGATGTGGTTAACCGGGTTAAATATATCCAGGCCTTTTCTTTTAAATACAGCAGGCGCCCGGGAACGCCGGCGGCGGTTATGGACGGGCAGATTGAAGAAAAAGTTAAAAAAGAAAGATTGCAGGTTTTGCAGGATTTGCTATTTTCATACCAGACGCAGTTTAACAAAAACAGCATCGGCAAAACCATGCAGGTATTGTTTGAAGGCAGGGGACGCCACAGAGGCCAGCTTGCCGGCAGGACGCCGTATATGCAAAATTTGCATGCCAAGGCAGATATTTCGTTACTTAACAAAATCGTTGATGTCCGGATTACGGACGCTTCAACCAACTCTTTGAGCGGGGAGGTCGTATAAAATGGCAGAACTTAGTTTTGAACTGTTTAATAACCAATTGTTGAAAGTCGTGGTGGGCGTTAATGATGCCAATATCCGCCTGATAGAAAGGATGCTTGATGTTGAAATTTTGAGTTTCGGCAATCAGATTACCATCAGGGGGGCGGCGAGCGATGCCGAAAATGCCAAGACGGCTATTGATATCTTGTATGAAAAGGCCAGCAAAGGACAGGCTATCGGCGAACAGGAAGTCAAAGCGGCAGTACGTATTTGCGGAGGAGCCGAATCGGCCGACGAGAAGCAAACACTAAGCGAGATTGTGCTGAAAACCAAAAAGCGTTATATTTACCCGCGTTCGGCAACGCAGGCCAAATATATTACCGAAATGATGCAAAATGAGCTGGTGTTCGGACTTGGGCCTGCCGGTACGGGTAAAACGTATTTGGCGGTGGCATTGGCTGTTTCCATGATGCTGGAGGGAGCCGTTGATAAAATTATCTTATCGCGCCCGGCGGTAGAGGCCGGTGAGAATCTGGGATTCCTTCCGGGCGATTTAAAAGAAAAAGTGGATCCTTATTTGCGGCCGCTATATGACGCGTTATATGAAATGCTGCCGGCTGAGCAGGTGGATAAAAAATTGGCGCTCGGCGAAATAGAAATTGCGCCGCTGGCTTTTATGCGCGGACGTACGCTTTCCAATTCGTTTGTGATTTTGGATGAAGCGCAAAATACGACGCCGATGCAGATGAAAATGTTTTTAACGCGTCTGGGTGAAAATTCGCGAATGGTTGTTAACGGCGATTTGAGCCAGGTAGATTTGCCTCGCGGCGTGATTTCCGGCTTACGCGATGCGTTGGATACGTTGAAGGGAATCGTCAATATCGGAGCGGTTACCTTTTCGGCCAATGATGTTGTGCGCCACGGCCTGGTTGCCAAAATCGTAAAAGCCTATGAGGAAAGAAGCAAAAGAGAGCAAAATGAATAGTAAAATTGTTTTGAATGTTGTCACGGAAGATTCACAATGGTTTGATAATGTGGATTTTGATGCGGTTAAAGTTGCCGAGGAGCTTAAGGATCTGACTTTCGGTTATGTGGCAGAAGCGGCAGAACATGAGCTGCTGGCGCTTGACAAGACTTTTGATGTTGACGTTTGCCTCAGCAATGACAATGAAGTGCAGCGGCTTAACAAAGAATTCCGCGGCATAGATAAGCCGACAAACGTGCTGTCGTTTGCAGAAGTGGATGATGAGGATTTTTGGGCATCTTTGGATGAGGTTCGTGAAACGGAACTCGGAAGCATTATTCTGGCTTTTGAAACTTTGCAAAGGGAGGCGGCTTTGCAAAATATTTCCGTTTATGCCCATTACTGCCATTTGCTGGTGCACGGCTTTTTGCATATTTTGGGATATGATCACCAGAAAGATGAAGATGCAGATGAAATGGAAGGGCTGGAAGTTGATATTTTGGCGCAGTTTTCCATAGCAAACCCATATCAAGACGGTGTGGAAGCTTTATAACGGAAATTTGCCGATGATATTGTTTCCGAAACAGCTGAAGCCTTATACATACGGGCAAATGTTAAAACGAGGACGGATTGCCCTTGGCGTGTGGTGCTTTTTGACCGGAGCGGCCGCTGTTTTGATTTTTCCGCCGTATGCGGGGAATTGGCAGGGGTTTGCCGCGATGGTGCTTTTTCTGGCGGTATTGCTGGTACAAGGCGAAACATTGAAAAAATATGAGGAAAACGGTAGCGGCGATGTTGCCGCTAATCAGAGAGGCTGTGAAAAAAAAGAAAAGCGCTCCGCCTTGAAATCTATGTTCTGGCCGGCTTATATTTTCGGGTTTGTATTTTATGCCGTCAGTTTTTCCTGGATAAATAATGCCTTGCTATTAGACGGCGATAAATTTGTAGCATTCGTGCCGGCGGTTTTTTTCGGAATCGGGCTTTTTTTTGGTTTGTTTTGGGGGATTCCGGCGGCGGTTGCTTCTCTGGGACGGAACATATATGCCAGAGCGCTTCTTTTGTGCGGTACGTTCGTTTTTCTGGAATGGGTGCGCAGCTTTATTTTTACCGGATTTCCGTGGAATTTGCTTGGAACGGCTCTGGCTTTTGACGTGCGGGCAATCCAGGGTGCCGCATATATCGGGACTTACGGGTTGTCGCTATTGCTGCTGTTGATGTGTTGCGGTGCGGCGATGCTGTTTGGCGGTGTGTTTCAGAAACGTTTTTATAAGGGGGCGTTGCTTTTTATCCTGTTTCCTGCGGCTTTTTTATTTTGGAACGCAGGACAATATCAGAAAACAGATGAGGGAAGTATTTTGGTGCGTTTGGTGCAGCCGAGTATTCCGCAGACATATAAATGGGAGCCGGCGGAGGCTTATGCCAATTTTCGTTCTTATATAGATTTGAGCCTGAGCAAGCCGCTAAAGGGCATAAAACTGGTGGTGTGGGGCGAAACGGCGACACCTTATTTTTTGGATCGCGATGAGGTCCATTTGCGGGAAATTACCGAAGCCGTGCCGCCGGATGGCTTTTTGATTACCGGATTGTTGCGGGCGGGTGTGCATGACGGGCGTTATGTTCCTTATAATTCTATGTTTGTGATAGATGAAAGAGGCGAAATTAAGGATTATTATGATAAGGTGCATCTGGTTCCGTTCGGGGAATATTTGCCGTTCAGAGAGCTGTGGCCGTCTTTTATGGCACCGGTGGCAAACGTGGTTGGCGATTTGGGGCGCGGTGAAAAGTATAAAAATATGCAAATTCCCGGTTTGCCTTTGCTGGGCGGTGCCATTTGTTATGAAAGCATTTTTCCGAAGCAGGTGCTTAATCCGCGTAACAGGCCCGAGATTTTGATTGTGGTGGCGAATGACGGTTGGTACGGGGTAAGTGCCGGACCATTTCAACATTTGGCGGCAGCGCAGATGAGAGCAGTAGAAGAGGGAATTACGGTTATACGCAGCGCCAATACGGGGATTAGTGCCGTAATTGCGCCGAACGGCGATATGAGCGGGATTATCGGACTTAACGAAAAAGGCATTTCGGATACGGCATTGCCTAAAGTTTTGGCAAAGAAAACCTTGTATGGGCAATTCGGCAATCTGATTCCCGGTATTTTAGTGCTGTTATGCTGGGTGCTGGGATGGTGTTTGAAAAGAGGAAAATAACAACTTTGGGTTGTGCTTATCTTGTTGTATGAGGCTTTTTGCCGGGTGTTGTATCGTAAAAGTTGTATATTTGTATAAAATGTTATTGCAACTTATAAAATATCAACTTATAAAATAATAATGTGCTTGTAGTAGAATTTTTTTCGCAGGAGAAAGAATATGCCGCGTGGTCGTAAGAAAAAATCTGAACTTATTGGCGAAGAATTTGTTAATGACAGCAGTATCGGTCCGATTGATATGCATGTCGGTGCGAGAATTTGTGCAAGGCGTAAACTGCTGCAACTCAGCCAAAAGCAAATGGCCGAGAAACTGGGGATTACTTTTCAGCAAATTCAGAAGTATGAGAAAGGCGTGAATCGTATCGGTGCCGGGCGTTTGTATACAATCGCGATGATATTGGGCGTTGATATTGATTATTTCTTTGAAGGTATCAATCCGGCAGATTCGGCATACGGCGCAGAATATGCTTATGGTTTCGGTACAGGTTTTTTGTGTGAAGACGACGGCGATTTTAAATCCGATCCGATGCAAGGGGCGGAAGCTGTTATGCTGCTGAAAGCTTTTTATACGCTGCCGGCAAAGGCCAGAACGGCTTTGTTGATGATGTTGACAAGCCTGAAAGATAAAGACGATTTAGACAGCGATGTGTAGTGAGAATCTGACGGCGGCGGCACCCAAATTTTTCGGACGGCGCAAGGGGCGTGTTGTACGCAAAGCCAAACAATTTTTGCTGGATAATATGTTGCCGCAACTTAAAGTTACCCAAACGGAAGATTTTGATAAAATAAAACTGTTCGGTGCCGGTGTGCAAGATGTCTGTCTGGAAATCGGGTTCGGTGACGGGCAGCATTTGTTCGGGCAGGCGGCGGCGCACCCTGAAAACGGCTATGTCGGCGTTGAGGTTTTTCAAAACGGGGTGGCGAATCTTCTAGGACTGATCAGTGGCATAAAAGAAGGCAGCAATTTGCCGAATCGTATAGAAGCTTTACAATATCCGGTTCATAATATCCGGGTTTTTGACGATGATGTCCGTCTGCTGTTTGCCCGTATTCCCGATGAATTTTTTGATAAGGCATATTTATTGTTTCCCGATCCGTGGCCGAAAAAAAAACATTCGGGGCGGCGGTTTGTCAATCCGGAAAATTTAAAGGAAATCTGGCGGATATTGAAGCCGGGCGGGTTGTTTCGTATTGCGACGGACCATCCGGTATATAAGCGGCATGTCTTGCGGACAATGCGTGCATTTTCGGGATTTGAATGGATGGCAAAATGTGGCAATGACTGGAAACATGAGCCGACGGACTGGGTTAAAACCAAGTATCAGCAAAAAGCACTTCGCGAAGGGCGGCGCCCTGTCTTTTTTGATTATCGAAAAATCTGAACAGGATTTTTATCCGGTTTGAAGATGCCGGTTTCGGCAGAAATGAACGTTAAGCCTTTTGCCGGAAAGGTAGGAAGCAGAGCAGGTCGGACGGGGCAAAGCTTTGCGTAATAAGGTGCTTTTCTTATCATATTAAAATTGAATTGCGAACCGTGCGTATATGTTTTTGATGAAGTGCCGAGATAAAAAATACCGCAATTGAATTGCGGTATTTTTTTTGTATTGCGGTTTGGCGAAATTATCGTCCGCGGATAAAGTCTGCCGCTGTTAAAATGAGCGTCCGCCCTTTTTGCAAGATATTTTGCTTGATGTTCCGGTCTTCGTCCTGCTGCTTTGGGTGCTGCAGGGCATTATTGATGCTGTCAGATCTTTCTGCCTGGTGTTGGGCTATGCGCATTTTGCTTTCGGCTGCTTCAACAGCTTTTTGATAGTCTGCAGCAAATCGTACGGCGCCGGATAGTTCCAGTTCCCGGTATTGACGGATAATTTCCGGCGTGATGATGTTTAGTTGGGAAATTTCATCAACGCCGTAACGTTTGCTTTTGCCGGTTACCCAATTTTTGACCGTGTTCTGCAAAATCCGGCTTTCATTTTGCGGATGGGCGGCGATGGCGCTGCGCAGGTTTTGTGCGTCACGCAAGGCCATTTTGCCGTTGCCTTTCCAGTTGATGCTGCTGATGGCTGCAGCGACGGCATAGGTCGGGATGCGAGTGGCATCCAGGTTGCCGTGGCTGTCTTTCAGGTTCATACTGCGGGCAAGAGCGGCCATGACGTGTTTTGTTTTGCCGGGACGCCCGAGCTGATAGAATGCCAAATTGTAGTCCTCAATCTTTTTCTTGAGCAAATCTTCGGATGGGAATAATTCTGTCAGGCACAGATAATTTTTTGTTGTGTTGCTTAAAGTTACGATACGTCCCACTTTTTTACTCATGCGGGCTTCTTCGCCGGCTATGAATTTTTTCAAAGCAGGAGATGCAACGGTTTGCCAGGCGTTATCTTTTAATTTAATGGCGTTATAAACCGATCCGTGCAAAACGGCGTCGCGCTCGTCCATTGGACGCAACTCTCCGTTTTCATCAAAAAATTTATGTTCAAGCGCGGATGCTGCTTCTGTAATGGTTCCGTTTGAGGATTTCATAAGCGGCAAAACATATTGCCGGGTTTCCGGATCGGCGGCAAGATATTTCATGAAAGCTTTTATGGCATTGTCATCCATTTGCGA
>CALXTP010000040.1 GCA_944391435.1 uncultured Alphaproteobacteria bacterium
CAGGACATATCCGCCAGTTTGAACTGAGCGAATCCGGACTGGCGGGTTCCCAATATCTCGCCGCCGCCGCGAAGTTCCAAATCCTTTTCGGCAATATAAAATCCGTCTTCCGTCTGCTTCATAATATTCAGGCGTTCTTTGGCAACATTGCTCAACGGGTAGGAATACAGCAAAATACAAGTTCCCGCCTCATACCCGCGCTTAATCCGCCCGCGCAACTGGTGCAACTGCGCTAAACCGAATCGTTCCGCGTGTTCTATGACCATTATCGTCGCTTCGGGCACATTGACGCCGACTTCTATTACCGTTGTGGCAACCAGAAGCGTTTTTATGCCGGATTTAAATTCTTCCATTACAGCATCTTTTTCGGCTTCTTTCATTTTACCGTGGATTAACCCGACTTTATCACCGAAATACTGTTGCAGCATTTCGCAACGCTCGGTAGCCGCAGCCAAATCAGACTTTTCCGCCTCTTCAACCAAAGGGCAGACCCAATAGGCACGCGCCCCTTCGGCTAATTTTCGCTGCAGAGCGGCAATGATATCCGGCATTTTTTTAACATTCATTACCACTGTCTGCGAAGGTTTGCGCCCCTCCGGCAAAGCGCCGATTTTGGTGTAGTCCATATCGCCGTATGCCGTCAATAACAGGCTACGGGGAATCGGCGTTGCAGTCATAACCAGGACATCGCATAAGCTGCCTTTAGAAGAAAGCGACAAACGCTGGTTAACGCCGAATCTGTGTTGTTCATCAATGACGACATAGCCCAAATCTTTAAAAACAACATTTTCCGTAAATAAGGCATGGGTGCCGATTAAGATGTCAATTTCTCCGGCGGCCAGTTTTTCATATATTTCCCGCTTTTCTTTGGCTTTGAGCTTTCCGGTCAAGAGCCCCAAACGTAGCCCGGAATCGCGACAGAGGCTGCTTATGGTTTCAAAATGCTGCTTGGCTAAAATTTCCGTCGGAGCCATAAGCGCCGCCTGCGCCCCTTCTTCTATGACCTTCAGCATACTTAACAGCGCCACGACCGTTTTGCCTGAACCGACATCACCCTGCAGCAGCCGCAGCATTTTGTATGGAGCCCTTTGGTCAGCGGCAATTTCCTGCAAAGCTTCTTGTTGTGCCGAGGTCAGCTTAAACGGCAGGGACGATAATATTTTTTGATATAAGACTCCGGTGCCGGCAAAGCTGCGCCCTTTTTGCTGGCGGACTTTTTGCCGAATCAGAGCTAAGGCCAGTTGATTGGATAATATTTCATCATACGCCAGACGGCGGCGTGCCGGTGCGGACGGGTATAAATCCGCAGGGCTTTTCGGATTATGCACCCTTGTTAATGCCGTTTTAAAATCAATATATTCCAAATCTCCGAGCGACTCTGCTGCCACCCATTCCGGAAGCGATGGAATCCGCCGCAGGGCTTCCTCCTCCAGCCTGCAAATCATTTTATTGGTTACTCCGGCCGTCAGCGGGTAAACCGGTTCCAAACGAGCAATCCGGGACAAATACTCCGGAGCAACGGAATAATCCGGGTGGCTCATTTGCCATAAGCCGTTAAAATATTCTAATTTGCCACTGACAGCACGACGGTTTCCGACCGGATAGTTTTTCTCAAGCGAATCTGCATAAATTTTAAAAAACACCAATACCAACTCAGCACTCCCATCCGTACAATATATGCGATACGGGTGCTTGCGGGTTTGCGGCGGCTGATGTTCGGTTATCGTTACAATGCCTGTCCAGATTTTGCCGTCCGACGCTTCCCGCAATGGCGGCATATATGTCCGGTCTACCGTATTTGCCGGCAAATGAAACAAAATGTCTATTATCTTTTCTCCGCACAGATTTTTTATCAGCTTTGCATATTTCTCGCCGACTCCTTTTAGCCCATCTATCGGGGCAAACAGCGGATATAAAATATTCGGACGCATGATTTCTGTTCTTTACAAATTAGCGGTTTGAGTTAATTATATGTTGTCAAATAACAGAAATGAGCGCAAATGTCTAACGTTTTTGAAAAATACAACAAAAAAATACTTGCCGGCGTGGCTAAAGACGCTGAAGCTTTTGCCATAAAAGATATTCTGGCCAATAGCGGCAATGATGTCCTCTGCATTTTGAGCGACGGGTTAAGCCTAAAGCAGGTATATGATGTCCTTTCGTTTATTCTGCCTGATGCCGATATTTTGACATTGCCGGCGTGGGATACCGTCCCTTATGACCGCGTATCGCCAAACGCGACCATCTTATCACAAAGAATAGATACGCTGGCAAAGCTGGTTCTGGATACAGATAAAAAGACACGGCGAATCGTTTTGACGAGCGTAGGCGCGGCTATACAAAAACTGCCCCCGAAAAAGATTTTTTATAATACCAGAAAAGTTATTCAGGTTGGCGATAAACTGAATTTTGATGAGTTTTTGCATTATGTTGCCGTTAACGGCTATTCCCGTGTGGAACAGGTTATGGAATCGGGCGAATATGCCGTGCGCGGCGATATTATAGATATTTTTCCGAGCGGTGCCGAGCAACCGCTCCGCATTGACCTTTTTGATGATGAAGTAGAAAGACTCCGGCTTTTTGAAGTCGAAAACCAACGCAGCACGGAAGATTTGAAATTCTATCGCTTTGACAGCGCCAATGAGGTCGTTTTGGACAAGAATACAATTAAAACTTTTCGTTCAAAATACAGAGAAGCTTTCGGCGCCGACGGAATTAAAGATGAATTATATGAAAGTATTTCCGAAGGTAAAAAATATCTCGGCATGGAAAACTGGCTGCCTTTTTTTTATGAAGACAATTTGCCAACCCTATTTGATTATATGCCGCAAGCAGACATCATTCTCGGAACGGACACGGACAATGCGCTTAAAGCAAAAGAAGAAACTGTTACCGACCATTATGATGCACGTACGGAAGCATTGAAAATCCGAGATATTTCCGAAGTTGACCGCTACCGCCCGGTGGCCCCGGAATTGATGTATTTGAATTTATCCGATTGGAAAAAGATTCTTGCCACCCGCCCGTCGGTTGCGCTTTCCAAACTTTCCGTCCCCAAAAGCGATCATGTTCTTGATTTCGGCGCCGTGCCGCAAAAAATATATGCCTCACTCAAAAATATCAATAATCTGACCGTTTATGAGGATTTGGCTAATGATTTTAAGCACAATGCAGATAAAAAGAAAATCATTTGTTGTTACAGCAACGGTTCTTTAGACCGCATGCACCACCTGTTGGAAGAAAATAAATTTAAAAATCTTGTTACCGCCGATAATTGGAAAGATGTTGAGAAAAACGCCGCCAAGGGCAAAACCGTTTTGACTTTGTTGGAGCTGCAGCACGGTTTTATTACCGAGGACTATTTTATTGCCAGCGAACAGGATATCTGGGGCGAACGCAAAAATATCCGAACCCGGCGCAACGTTTCTGCCGAAAATCTGATTGAAGACATTTCTTCGCTTAATGTCGGAGAATATGTCGTCCATATAGAACACGGAATCGGGCGTTTTGCCGGGCTTGAGAATCTGGTTACTGACGGGGTGGCACATGATTGTCTGAAACTTATTTACGCACACAATGATATTTTGTATATCCCGGTTGAAAATATTGATGTCATCAGCCGATACGGAGCAGAAGACAGCGATGTCGCGCTGGATACGCTCGGCGGTTCAGCCTGGGAAGCAAAAAAATCCCGCGTTAAAGCAAAGATTAAAGATATTGCGGAAAAGCTTATTAAAATTGCTGCTGAACGCCGGATGAAAAAAGCTGAAATTTTTATGCCGGAACGTGGCCTGTATGATGAATTTTGCAGCCGTTTCCTTTATACGGAAACAGATGATCAGCTGAATGCCGTCCAAGACGTGTTAAAAGATTTATCCGCCGGAACTCCTATGGATCGCCTGGTTTGCGGCGACGTCGGATTTGGTAAAACGGAAGTGGCCCTCAGAGCTGCTTTTACGGTTGCCACCTGCGGTGCCCAAGTTGCACTGATTGTCCCGACGACTCTGTTGGCACGCCAGCATTATCTTAATTTTAAAGAACGCCTGAAAGGTTTTCCGGTTAAGGTGAAAATGCTTTCCCGCCTGGTTTCTCCTAAAGAGGCCAAAGAAATAAAAGAGGAACTGAAAGACGGGCGGCTTGAAGTCGTTATCGGCACGCATGCCCTTTTGGCGAAGGATATTCAGTTTTGCAATTTAGGCCTTCTGATTGTGGACGAAGAGCAACATTTCGGTGTCGCACACAAAGAGCGCCTAAAACAGCTCAAGTCAGACGTTCATATTTTAACATTAAGCGCTACCCCTATTCCCCGCACATTGCAACTTTCTCTGACCGGTGTTAAGCAGCTCAGCATTATTGCGACTCCTCCGGTTGACCGCCTGGCGGCGAGAACTTTTGTTATGCCTTTTGACAAAGTTATGATAAAGGAGGCTATTTACAGAGAAAAATACCGCGGCGGGCAGGTCTTTTTTGTTTGTCCGCGCATTTCCGATATTTTGCAGATTGAACCTAAATTACGAGAATTGGTGCCAGATGTAAAAATTGCGATTGCGCACGGGCAGATGTCCCCGTCCCATTTGGAAGACGTGATGAGCGATTTTGCCGACGGAAAGGCTGATATTTTGCTGTCTACGACCATTATAGAATCGGGAATTGACATGCCCAACGTTAATACGATGATTATTTATCGTGCCGACATGTTCGGACTGGCACAACTCTATCAGCTGCGCGGAAGAATCGGACGCTCAAAATTGCGCGGCTACTGCTATTTCACCATTCCAAGCCAAAAGATGCTAACCCCCATTGCCGAAAAACGCCTTACCATTTTACAGGCGCTCAACCAGCTCGGCGCCGGTTTTTCGCTGGCTAACCATGATTTGGATATTCGCGGCGCAGGAAACATTTTGGGTGTGGAACAGTCCGGACACATTAAAGACGTCGGCATTGCACTTTATCATCATTTGTTGGAAGAAGAAATTAACCGCCTGAAAGCGGCAAAAGGTTCCGATGTTTCCTCGTTAACATCTGTTTCCGATGATGATTGGGCCGTCCATATCCTGACCGGCGTACCGGTCATCATTCCGGAAAAATATGTTGCCGACCTAGGGGTTCGACTCGGCCTTTACCGCCGTATCGGCAATTTGAAAACTACTGAAGAACTTCAGGATATGAGAGAAGAGCTTATAGACCGTTTCGGCCCGGTGCCCGAAGAAGTTGATAATTTGCTAAAAATTATGGAGATTAAACAAATATGCGCGCTCTGCAACATTGAGCGTCTTGAAGCCGGAGCAAAAGGAATCCTTATTGCTTTTCATCGCAATATTTTCAAAAACGTTGATAAGCTGATGGCTTTTATCCAGAAACAGCCCGGCACAATTAAAATCCGCCCGGACCAGCGGCTTTTTATTGAAAGAGATTTATCTTCTTATAAAACACGACTGGAAACTATTAAACGGTATGTGGCAAAACTCTACGAACTGTCTTTATGAAAACTATCGGCCGAAACCTTTTAAGATAATTTTTCCAAAAGTTTTTTATATGCCGCAGTCAGCCGTTTGAATTTTTCTTCAGCTTCTTTATCATCCGGATTCAAATCCGGGTGGCAGGCTTTGGCCAGTTTTTTATATTGCTTTTTCAGATTTTCCAAATTGAAATCTTCTGCGGACAATTCCAAATTTTCCATTTCCTTACGGTCTTCACGGCTGAAATAAATATTCTCCGACACTTTATCATACCCGGAAAACCCATGGAGAAAATCCAGCTCCTCATTCAAATCATTGCCGAATTTGTACCTTATTTTGGAATGGAATCCGCGAAATCTTTTTTGATTGCGAAAAGCTTCATGTTCTTTTTCCATTTCATCATCCGTATAATAATTCCAGTTGGCATTATACTCCTGAACATGTTCAAGGCAAAACCAATAATACTCTTTCAGGTTCCTGTCTTTAGGCGCCTTAAACTCCCCGTCTTTATCACACCCCGGATGGTCGCACTTATGGCGTATCCCTTCGTTTTGCGGAGCGAAGTATTTACGAGGCCGCTTTTTGGAAGAATTGGTTTTTATCACTCTTTTTCTCTTTTCGTCTTTTTGTTAGAATCCGGATAATGTTAACCTGTTTTTTGACGTCAGTCAAACGATAATATTAAAAAAGCTGGTGCATAAACAAAAATTTGTAGTCGCCTCTCATCTTTTTCCGGCTATCTTAAATAAAGATAGGAGATTACCATGCCGGAACTTCCCGAAGTTGAAACGATAAAAGAAGCTTTAAAAAAAAATGTAGAAGGCGCCTTTATCAGACAGGTTGAGGTGCATTGTCGTTCTTTGAGGATTCCCGTTCCTTTATGTTTTGAAAAAACGCTTGCCGGTTGCCGTATCACAAAAGTGCGACGTGTTGCCAAATATGTCATCATGGATTTAGATAACGGAAAAAGTATAGTCTGGCATTTCGGCATGAGCGGAAAAATAAAAATTACCGATGTGCTGCCGTCCGTACCGGAAAAACATGATCATGTCATCATTGCAACCAGCCATGGTTTTGTAATTTTTAATGATCCGAGACGCTTCGGGCTGATGACCGTCATTAAAACTACAGATGCGGATGCTTGCCCGCTTTTTCGGCATATCGGCCCAGATCCGTTTGATAATAAACTTGATGCAACATATTTGGAGACTCGCTTGCGACATAAAAAAACACCTATCAAAATCGCTTTGCTGGATCAGAGCCTGATTGCAGGAATCGGCAACATTTATGCTTCCGAAGCTTTGTACCTGGCCCGGATTTCTCCGTTGCGCCCGAGCAGTTCCTTAACTTTTTCGGAAATTTCGGCTTTGCTTGAGGCTATCCGCCTTACTTTAAAAAAAGCCATTAAGGCCGGCGGTTCAACTTTGCGCGATTATCGCAAGCCGGACGGGAGCATGGGGTATTTTCAATATCAGCACAGCGTTTACGGCAAAGAGGGACAGCCTTGCCCTGACTGCCCTCTGCAAAAGTGCCCGGACGGCGGCATAAAAAAAATTGTTCAGGGCGGCCGGTCTACTTTTTATTGTAACCATTTGCAAAAATGAGGTTTGATATGTCAAAACTGCTTTGTTATATATTTTGCTTGTTATGTTTTTCTTCATCCATCGCTTCTGCCAGAGATTTTGTTGCCGGTTTTGAAGATATTCCTTTAATGGACG
Source organism: uncultured Alphaproteobacteria bacterium (assembly GCA_944391435.1). Lineage (GTDB taxonomy): Bacteria > Pseudomonadota > Alphaproteobacteria > RF32 > CAG-239 > CAG-267. The sequence goes on from CALXTP010000040.1 coordinate 7,178, forward strand.
GATTGGAACAAATAGACTCTGCCGATATTTCGTTCGGCAATGAAGAGACTCGTTTTATAGAAGCTCAACTGCAAGCCCCTGACGGCTGCACGTTTGCCAATGTTCAGAAATTTTACCAAGAGACTCTGCCCCAGCTCGGCTGGTCAGGCGAAGAAAAAAATGCTACTTTATCTAAATTCCGCCGAGAAAACGACATTCTTGAAATTGCAAAAATAGGAAATTCGCCTTTAAAAATCAGCATCAGCCTGAAAAACAGAAACTAATTTCATTATTTTTGAAAAAATTTGTTGACTATCCGGGATTATAGAGTATAAGTGTGTCAGAATTTTATTTGTGTTTAACTTAAATTTTAAGACAGGAAAAAAATATGGCCAATCATAAATCGGCAAAAACAAGAATAAACAGAAATAACAAGAGAAGCATTATCAACGGTGCACGCAGAAGCAGAGTCAGAACTTTTGTTAAAAAAGTTATTGCTGCTGTTCTGGCCGGCGACAAAGAAGCTGCAACCGCAGCTTTCCGTGTTGCCGAAAGCGAAATGATGAGAGCCGCTCAGAAAGGCGTTTTTCATAAAAACAAAGCAGCCCGCACCATTTCCCGTTTGAACCAAAAAATTAAAGCTTTGTAGTCTTTTTTGTTTTTTATTTGTTTGCGCAGACATCTTTTGCTGTAGAGAGATGTTTGCGCTTTTTTCTTTTTATTTCAGCCACTTATTCCGAATCACGCATAGACTCTGTGTCAAGCTGTTTTATTTAAAATTTTCAAAAATATTTTATTGTCATTTGTTTTTTTATCCCTTAAGTTTTTTTTGTGTTGTGAAGAGCAATTTGCTATAGACAGAGAACCTTCTTAACAAAACATCAAAAATGTTTCGGAACGGGACTTTGCTTATAGGCTGAGAGCCATAATGCAAACCAGGTTGAGGCGGAAGCCGCTTGGAGCTGAAGGTCTTAAAAGCCTAGAGGTTTAGTGGAGGGTTAAGCTACGAAACCAGAAGCAGCTTTATACAACGTATCTTAATTATATATTTTTATCGGGTAAATATAGCGCACTCCATTAAAAGGATTTATGCTTGCTTTATTAAAAGAATTTAGATTTGTTTTAAGGAGTGTTTTGAAATTTTCCGGATTTATTTGCACTAAGGCAGATGCACAAAAAGATGGAAGATTTGTAGCGACAACTATTTTGGATTATTTGTGTTTGAGGGATTTTGGGAGGCTTGTCCTGCTGATATTTCAAGTGAAACGTCAAGATCTTTTTCAGCCGAAATCATAAAATTTTGCAGACTCTTATAGAGTTTCAGGAGATTTAGACGGATTTTGATGTTTCAGACTTGCAAAATGAACGGAAAGACAGAATCTTGTTTTGCAGATGACAGCTTTGTTTTGAGGCAAAGGAAGATGTTGTTTACGCGATGGCTGATTTTGCTTTGAGGCATAGGAAGACGTTGTTTACGCGATGACTGGTTTTGTTTCGAGGCATAGGAAGACGTTGTTTTATGCGATGGCTGGTTTTGTTTCGAGGCACAGGAAGACGTTGTTTTATGCGATGGCTAGTTTTGTTTCGAGGCACAGGAAGACGTTGTTTTATGCAATAGCAGACTTTGTTTGATGGCAGCAACGCTATATCGGGTTTCGTAAAAAAACAAACATTCTCAGCGCCTTATCGGTTCGTTTTAATCAGAATATTGGCAAGCATGCTTAGGATATCTAAAATAAACACTAAAAAAACAACTATGATTTTGTATCAAATATCTAACGTGGGAGATGGATATGGCAGAAGAAGCTATTGTAAATGACGGAGCGCCTATTGATGCGCAATGGGGGCAGATTTGCAACCAGTTAAGCATTGAGTATGGTGCGCGCGAAGTATCAAGCTGGTTAAAGCCGCTGACGCTCGGAGAAATACGCGACGGGAAAATGAATATATACGCTCCGACAATTTTTATAAAAAACTGGGTCGTTACACATTATTCCGACAGAATCAATAAGATCTGGGAGAGAATTAACCCTGAAGTTAAAAGTGTCAATGTTGTTGTCAAAACAAATTTCAGTGACAGGCGCAGCACCGATACTTCCCTTTTGAAAAAGATTACATCCACCCCGACGCCGCAAAATATTTACGGCTGCAATATCAACAGCAGTTCGTTCGGCTTGGTGGCCGGCGCGAATCTTGCTAATGACGATGCAAAAAACAGCAGCCTGGCCGGCAGTTCCCCGCTTAATCCGGATTATACATTTGAAAACTTTGTCGTCGGCAAAACAAATGAGTTTGCCTATGCGGCAGCACGCAAGGTAGCTGAAGCAAAAAATGTTTCATTCAACCCATTGTTTTTGTATTCCAGTGTCGGATTGGGAAAGACGCATTTGATGCACTCCATTATCTGGCACATTAAGAAAAACGATCCCAACCGCAATGTTATCTATCTGACTGCCGAGCAGTTTGTTTACAAGTTTGTCAAAGCTCTGCGTTATAAAGATACGGCTGCGTTTAAAGAACAATTTCGCTCAGTAGACGTTTTAATGGTTGATGATTTTCAATTTATGGGCAATAAAGGAACCACTCAGGAAGAGTTTTTCCATACGTTTAGTTCTTTGGTTGAAGAAGGCAAGCAGGTTATTATTTCCGCAGATAAGTCACCAACGGATTTGGACGGCATAGAGGAACGCTTAAAGTCTCGCCTGGTAGGCGGATTGGTTGTTGATATAATGCCGACGGATTTTGACCTGAGAATGGGCATATTGAAGAAAAAAGCCGAATTAATGGGTATTGAGCTCCCCGTAAAAGTTGCTGAATTTTTGGCGCAAAAGATTACGTCCAATGTGCGGGAGCTTGAAGGCTCATTGAAGAGAATCGCCGCTCATTCGCAATTGTTGTCCGGTAAAGAAATCACTCTTGATATGACGCAAGACGTGTTGAAAGACATGCTTCGCTCCATTGACCGGAAAACGACTATTGACGAAATTCAGAAAAAAGTGGCTGAGCACTTTAATATCTCCGTCAAAGAACTCCAGTCTTCACGGCGCGCCAGAACGGTTGCCAGACCGAGACAAATTGCCATGTATCTGGCAAAACAGTTGACTTCCCGTTCTTTGCCCGAAATCGGCCGCAAATTTGACCGTGACCATACAACGGTTATGCATGCCGTCAGAAAAGTGGAGGAACTTATTGTTGAGGATCCTGCATTAGCAGAAAATATTGAAATTCTGAGAAGGACACTTGAGAATTAAAATGTGGTCAGGACGGCTTCGGATACCACTCCGAAGCCGTCTTATTATGCCGCCGCAAAACCGGTATAGCGGCAATTATCTATTAGACTTCTAAACAATGAAAAAAATTGTTGAAGATTTATTTTTTATCTTCTGCTTTTATTGTTTTATGGTAGATTGCAGAGAGAAGGATTAAGTCTTTTTTATGGGATGAAGAATAATGAAATTTACAATTGAACGCGCACATCTGCTAAAGACGCTCAGCCATGTTCAGAGCATTGTTGAGAAAAGAAACACCATTCCGGTTTTATCTAATGTCCGGATTGAAGCAAAAGGTTCCGTAATTAATTTTAAAGCGACGGACATGGATATTGAAATAACGGAAATTGTTGAGGCACAGATTTCGGAAGAAGGCGCAACAACGGCTCCGGCGCATATGTTGTATGACATTGTCCGGAAATTATCGGACGGGTCGGATGTTGAAATGGCTTTTCCTGACGAGAAAGGTTCTTTAAGCATCGCTTCCGGGCGTTCCCGCTTTTCTTTATCTACTATCGGCGTAGAAGATTTTCCGATTATATCCGGTGATGATTTGCCGATTAACTTTGAAATCAGCAAAGAAGAATTAAAGACTTTGATTGACCGCACCCAATTTTCCGCATCGGTTGAAGAAGCCCGTTATTATCTGAACGGCTTGTACGTGCACGCCAAAAATGAAGGCGACACGAAAGTTTTGCGCGTTGTAGCGACTGACGGACACCGCTTGGCTTGTGCCGAATCTCCGTTGCCAGAAGGTGCTGAAAAGCTGGAAGGCGTTATCATTCCCAGAAAATCCGTTTTGGAAATTCGCAAGCTTTTAGATGATGCTTCCATAGATAATGTATCTATGGCTTTGTCGGAGAATAAAGTCCGCATCTCTTTTGAAGATATTACGTTAACCTCTAAATTGATTGACGGGACATTCCCTGATTATGAGCGGGTTATTCCGACAGATAATGATAAAATCTTAGAGGTGAATGTTAAAGAATTGGCGTCGGCGGTAGATCGTGTTTCCGTAGTCACGGAGAGAAGCCGGGGTATTCGGATGATTACGGATACGAATCGTGTAACGATTGCTGCATCTAATGCCGAATTAGGCAATGCAACCGAAGAATTGGAAGCTGTTTATGACAAAGAATCCATTGATACCGGATATAATTTCCGTTATTTGTTGGATATTCTGGCACAAATTAAAGGCGAGACCGTGCGTTTCAGCTTATCCAGCAACGCGACGGCCACCGTTATCAACGATACTTCCGACAATAGCGCCATTTATGTTTTGATGCCTATGAGAATCTAAGTGAATAATACCGCTATTGAAGATGTAAACATATGCGAAACTAAGGTTAGGTCTGCCATCAGGCGCCTGACCTTAGTTAATTTTCGGAATTATAAATATCTTCGCCTTAACCTAAAAGCGCCGTTTATTGTTTTAAGCGGTGAAAACGGAAGCGGCAAAACCAATGTATTGGAAGCCGTTTCCTTTTTGTCTCAAGGGCGAGGCCTGCGCAACGCTAAACTTTCCGAAGTTAAAACGTTTGATTTTTTAGCCCAAAAACAACCGGTACCGGTTTTTATCAATAACAACGGATGGGCCGTTTCCGCTCAGATTGAAAAGATGGGAGAAGAATTCAGCATTGGCACTGCCGTAGAGAGTGTAGTTAAAGAAACCGGCTACAACGAAATGAAAGAGGTAGAACGGAGAAACGTCCAAATTAACGAACAAAAGCTGGCCTCACAAAATGAACTCGGACAGTATATTTCCATTATATGGCTGACACCTTCCATGGATAGATTGTTTCAGAGCGGGCCACAGCAAAGGAGAAGCTTTCTGGACCGGATTGTTTATGCTTTTGATACGGACCATGCCCGCAGGCTTTCTGCTTATGATAATTTATACCGGCAATGGTTGCAGATTTTAAAAAGCGGCAACATCAATACTTCTTGGCTTAACGCCCTTGAAGAGCAGATGTCCGGAATCGGAGTTGCCATAGCGGCAGCAAGACGCGAGCAGGTTCAAAAATTAAATCTTTTCATTGAACAGAATCCAGACGATATCTTTCCGGAAGCGCTACTTTCTCTTGATGGCACCATTGAAAAAATGCTGGATGAGAAACCTGCGGTTTATGTTGAAGATTATTATCGCGAATCTTTATTTAACCAACGGCGCAGCGTTTTATTTAACGAAAATAACAGTGGTTTTAACAAAACAGATTTGTGTGTTGTTTATAAAAAGAAAAATGTTCCCGCCGGTTTATGCTCAACAGGTGAACAAAAGTCTTTGCTGTTAAGCATTATTTTGGCACAAGCAAAGTCTCTTATTTGCAGCCGCGGCATTCCGCCTATCATGCTGTTGGATGAGGTGGCCGCTCATTTGGATGACATAAAAAAAAATGCCCTGCTATCTAAACTTTATGAGCTCCATTTGCAGGCTTGGCTGACTACGACAAATTTATTTGAGTTTTTAGAAGTCAAAAAAAACGCCCAGTTTTTTGAAGTGAAAGATAATACGGTAAACGAACTTATTATCCGATGATTTTTTATATTTTTTTTAATCAGATACTTCGTTGTACCAACCCTCAATATTTAAACTTGTAATTTTTTTATATTGTTCTATATTTGGGCTATAAGCTAGTAATGATGTTTAACTATTAAATTTACAATTATGCAAAAACAGTTTAGAAATGCATCTGACTCACAAGAGCAGATTTGTGGTTCCGGCAATTGCCGTGAAATAAGTTGCCATGCCATACCGGGCATATCTTTTCCTTGTATGCAAAAAGTATCTTCTTTGCATTGCGGTATTGCTGATTATCTTCTGAATACAGACAGTGCCCCTTACTGGATTTTACGCTATGTTGTAACGGGACATGCTCTTACACGTGAACAACAACTGCGGATTTTGGACTTTCCTAATTTGGAGAAAATTTTGGACTTTTGTATTTCAAGCGACCATTGGCTATGCGATGAGGTTTTATTTAAAATTCTTGATTTACCCAGTGCTGTTCCATTTTTGCAAAGGTATTCGCTTTTCCATATGTTGCCTGAAGAGTTATTAATGAAGGTTTTTGATATTCCGAACGGAAAAGATGTCATTGTCAATTATTCCAGCGTTTATCACAGCCTTCCGAACAAAGCTCTTAAAATTGCACAGCAACGCGGTTGGATGTAAGCCAGTTTCCACTTCTATTGTTTAAGGCCATTCATTTTGAATGGCTTTTTTTACGGCATCTTCTTTTTTATCCGCTGGCGACCGATAATTGCATTTATATAATCAAATTTGGCAAACGACTTATACGCGTAATCTAAACTCTGATTGTCATATCCATAATAAACTTTGTTTGCCAGCCCTTTAATGGCATCGTCAATTTTTTTGAAAGCTTCGTTATAATCTTTGCTGTAATTATTTTTTACTTTTTTTTGCACCAGCTCATGGTAAGCGGCAATAACTTTTGCCGTTTCATCGGCCGAATTAGCATACCCTTTTTGCTCAAACTCACGCATAATCTGAGCCGTTGTCTGATAAAAACATTTGTTGGTTAAAATACTTTTTTGTGTTTCATTTTTGCTGTCTATAATCATGGCAAGAACGCAAACCTCCAAAATATATGTATATTCTATACTATAACCATTTTATTTTTCAAGTTTTTTATTTTTATATATAAAAGAAACTACTGCAAAGAAAAAATGTTGACTTCTTTGATATTTGCTTTTATAAAGATTGGCGCATACCGAGAGGCATCATTTTTTTGTGATGCTTTTAAATAACTATAAATTAACCGGAGATTTAATATGAAACGTACTTATCAACCCAGTAAGCTGGTCAGGGCCCGTCGCCATGGCTTTCGTACGCGTATGGCTACTGCCGGCGGTAGAAAAGTTTTGGCTGCACGGCGTGCAAGAGGACGCAAAAAGCTTTCTGCTTAATCATACAATTTTATGAAAAATGTATGACAAAAATAATTACTTTTAAAAAAAGAAAAGATTTTCTTAGAGTCGCTCAAGGTTTTCATGTTGCAACGCACAACATGGTTCTGCAGGCGACTCAAAGTTTATCTTGCTCTTCTAATATTTATGTGGGTTATACTTCCACAAAACGAATCGGCAATGCCGTCATCAGAAACAAAAGCAGACGCCGCCTGCGTGCCATTGTCCGCGAAGTTTTGACCAAATATGCCTCACCGCAGACGGATTATGTTTTTATTGCGCGAAGCACAACAGCGACATGTTGTTTTAAAGAATTGCGGAGAGATGTTATTTATGCCCTAAAGCGTATCAATAAAAATTTTATATCACCGCAAATAACTGACACTGGCAATGAAAGCCCCGTAACGGGCAAAAAAGCGATTCACACCCAAAATTCCTCGTCTGATGCGGCACAAAATGACATTGCCGTTACAGATGTAGCGAATCCGGCGGATAGGCCCCAAATTTAGCAGGCTATAATATGTTGAAAGCTTTTTTGCTTAAGTTACTTTTATTCTATAAAAAATGGATTTCGCCATTGCTTCCCCATGCCTGCCGTTATGTTCCGACATGTTCAGAATATATGTTTCAGGCCATTCAAACCTATGGCGTTATCAAAGGAGGATGGCTCGGCTTTAAACGGTTGATGCGCTGCCATCCGTGGGGCGGTTCCGGCTATGACCCTGTTCCCTCCCCAAAAAATCAAAATATACCTACCGGCAACAGCCATAAAGTTTCGGACTAATTGCCCCTTAATGCTTTACAAGCTGACTTTTTTATATTAGAAGAAAGAAATTGTTTTATTCAAACGGACTTTAGGAGATGCCTTAACAATGAAAGATGAATTAAAATCGTTATCTCTTGCAATTTTATTATCCTTTATTGCCATTTACACCGTTAACTACTTTTTCGGAACAACGCCGCAGCAGGCAACTCCGGAGCAAATTTCCGAAATTGAACAAGCTGCCGAACAATTAAAAAATACATCTTTGCCAGAGAAAGTTGAAAATGTTTTGAAATCTCCGGAAGCAGTGGTCGCCGAAGACTCCCGAATTAAGTTTGAAAACCCTTCTGTTTCGGGATCAATCCGGCTACGCGGCGCCCGTTTTGATGATTTGTACTTAAAAAAATACGATACAACTTTGGAGGAAAACAGTCCGAAAGTCGAATTATTAAAGCCGATACAAACCGCCAACCAATATTTTGCCGATTTAGGGTGGCTTTCGCTGGATAAAAAGACTGTTTTGCCTTCAGCCAATACTATTTGGTCTACACAAGGAAATGAAAAGTTATCGCCCGAAAATCCCGTTACTCTGTCCTGGAATAATAACAACGGGCTTTTATTTACACGAAAGATTTCCATAGACGATAATTATTTATTTACCGTTGTTGATACGGTTGAGAATAAAACGGATAGGGATGTTGACCTGTTCCCTTATGCCCTTATCAGCCGTAACATTAAAGATATGGTGCAAACCCGTTCGGTCGTACATGAAGGAATGAACGGCGTTATTGACAATACATTGCGTGAATTTAAGTTTTCCGATTTGGATGACGGAGAAACCGAGAGTTTTGAAACTACGGGCGGGTGGCTCGGCTTTTCTGACCGGTATTGGTTTTCGGCATTGATTGTCAACAATAATGACAAAGCTACCGTTACATTCAAAAATAACGGTGATTTTAATTATCAAGTTGATTTTCTCGGTTCCCGCGTTATTGTACCGGCGCATAAAGCAAAATCTTATACTTATACTTTTTTCGCCGGAGCCAAAGAGGTTAAACTGCTTGACAAATATGCCCAAGATAACGGCTTCCCAAAATTTGACCTGGCCGTTGATTTTGGCTGGTATTATTTCCTGACAAAACCATTCTTTTATATCCTTGATTTTCTATATGGCTTTTTAGGCAATATGGGATGGGCTATTTTGCTGTTTGCTGCCTTACTCAGACTCCTGATGTTTCCTATTATTAACAAGTCTTATACAAGTATGGCCAAAATGAAAGCCTTACAACCTAAAATAGCTGACATCCAAAAGAAGTACGGTGATAATAAATTACTTATTCAGCAAGCGACTCTAGAGCTTTATAAAAGAGAAAAAATCAATCCTGCATCCGGCTGTCTACCGATTTTAATCCAGATTCCGATTTTCTTTTCTTTATATAAGGTATTGAACATTGCCATTGAAATCAGGCACGCACCCTTTATCGGCTGGATAAAGGATTTGTCGGCACCGGATCCAATGACGTTATCACAAATTCTCCATATTTATGTTCCCGGTTTTCTTGATATCGGTTTATGGCCAATATTTATGGGATTCACAATGTGGATACAGCAAAAGCTTAATCCGGCGCCGATTAATAAAGACCAGGCTATGATGTTTACGCTGCTGCCGGTGTTCTTTACCTTTATGCTCGGGCATTTTGCTTCCGGCCTTGTGATTTACTGGACTCTCAGCAATGTTTTATCTATCATTCAACAAAAAGTTATTCTCTATAAAAACGGAGTTGCTTAGTGACAGCAGATATTGAAAATATTTCTGATGAGGCGGCTAACGACCTTTTTAATAAAAAATGCTCTTTTGTTTTAAGCGTGGCCAATTTGCATCAACTACCTAACGGGGATCGTACGGAAGTTGCTTTTGCCGGACGTTCAAACGTTGGAAAATCCAGCCTGTTAAACGCTCTTTTCGGGCAAAAAAAACTGGCAAAAACGTCTTCTACTCCCGGCAGGACACAACAGCTTAATTATTTTAATCTTGATGACAAATTGTATTTGGTTGATCTTCCCGGATATGGTTTTGCCAAAGCGCCAAAAGATATTGTCAAAAACTGGCAACAGCTTATTAACGCTTATCTGGTCGGAAGAGCCACGTTGCGTCGTGTTTTCTTGCTTATTGATGCCAGGCATGGCATAAAGAAAATAGATGAAGAAATTATGACTATGCTGGATAAGGCTGCGGTTACTTATCAAATTGTGCTTACAAAAGCAGATAAAATCAGTGCAAAAGCGCTGGAAGCTGTTATGAGTGAAACACAAAAGAAGATTAAACCGCATACGGCAGCACATATTACCGTATTAAAAACCAGTGCCGAAAAAAATCTGTTTATTGATGAGTTAAAAAAAGAAATATTTTCCCTGTTGTAGATGTTGCTCAGGTTATTTCTGTTATGCCGCGGATATTTCCATCTCGGACGATTTGTACAACATGCAACTTTCGCCGCATTTCTTCTATTGTCTTTTCTACATCAATGTTTGGCTGGGTACGCATGATACGTTTGACAAAGGCTTCATAGGCAGCTGTTGAACTTTCTGCGTGAATTGTTGCCAAGCAGTTATCGTGTCCGGATCCCATGAGCTCCCAGAGGGCTCCGGCGTTACTGGTTGAAATCTCTCCGCCGATAATTGCATCGGGGGTGAAACGGACGATTAAGTCAATCACTTTTGAGTAGTCCATACTGTTAGTCTGCTCCGTACGGGATAAAACAATATGTACATGATTGGGTTGGGGCACATTAAGTTCGCGCGTATCTTCTACCGTGATAACTCTTTTATGTATATCCAGAAGTTTCAGTAAATTATTTAATAATGTTGTTTTACCGGTACCGGTTCCGCCACTTACCAAAATGTGGTCACCACGCCGCAAGGCCAATAGAAGACGTTCGTAGGCATCGTCCGGGTCATGAATATTTTTGAGAGGGTTAATTTCTTTTAGTTCTTTACCTTGTTCCAAGCCGTAATCGCTAAAGCCAAAAGCAACATCATCCGTGTGTAAACGAATTGTTATGGCGACGCCGCCGGTTGCCGTATCATCAAGGTCATACTCTATGTTTTTACCGGCAATTCCCGTAAAACGGTGTCCGCCGGGAATACGCGCATATACCACTGGGGAGCCACTTATCGGATCAAATTCCTGGTCGTTTAAATTGGCGATGATATGAAGCAAGTTGACCAGGTATTCGCGGCTTAACTTAGGGTCTTTATAATTAACCCAGGGAAAGGCTCTTTTGCCACGCAAACGAAGCCATATATCGCCTGGGTGGTTTATTGCCACCTCTTCTATGTTATCTTGCTCATACCAATAGGCAAGCGGCCTTAAAACGGAGCTGAGTACCTCGTCTTCCAACTTTCCCATAATTTACTCCTAATAACTATCTATTTTATTTTAGCATAATCTGTTACTATAGTCAATCATACACTTTTTACAGATTAGTATGATAATACAATATCGCCATTATCGGATAATTCTTCCTCACTTGCCGGTGCACTTATGGCTGTCCCGTCTGCTGCGGGCGGGGGAAGCGCGCCAACATTTTTCCGAGATGCCGATGTATTCTTATTTTCAGTTTCCGAACTGCTAATTAACGGTGTTGCCTGATTTTCATTATTTGCTTGCGCCTGCGTACCGCCTAAAATTATCTTTTGGCTGCCACCGCCGCCGCTCTTTACGCTGGTTGTTGTGCCACCACCGCCCCCTCCGGAGCCTCCGTCGCCGACCACGTCCTCTGTTACAAGACCGCCGACACCAGTTCCGTGCAGAGCCGTTTCTACGCCTTTTTCAATATCTTTGGTGCTTCTCAGCCACAAATCACGCATCGGATAAATAATTAATCTGGTACCCGCCGGAACATATGTTACAGCTTCAATTTGAGACTTGCTGTCTATAATTTGTTGCAATATCTGATCCATTTTATCCATAAATTGCTGCCGTGCATCTGATGCTGCCTGTTGCTTGGATGTTTCTACTTCTCCCGTACTCTCTTCATCAACAGCCATCAAATACGTTATAGCCGAACTTGCCAACGTGCCGACAATAGGCATGGTGTATTTTTTTATCAATTGTTCATCAACATATCCTAAGGCTCCACCGCCGCGTCCCTGTGCATCTCCGGTCTGCGCTCTTCCACCATCCAGAATAAAGGCTATACCATCCGGACGAATAATTCTGTACCATGATATTTCAAGTTTGACACCGCCGCTGGAATCATCAAAACGACTTGCACCATCCATATCATCCAAACCGCCGATGATACGACTGCCGGCCGGGATAATGACATTACGCCCCGAATCCCCGTATATGTTTCTTTCCACAATGGCCGTTACCGGAGCCTCTCCCAAAGATATAAGCGATCTGGCTAAAACGGCAGGTATCGGCTTATCTGCCGTTATCATATTGTCCATATTAACGCGCAATGTTGAAACTGAGCGACTTAATCCCCAGTCATCCTGCCAACCGGTATAGGATGCAGCATTGTAACCTGGCTTTATAACAGCCGCACCCATTGTTTTTCTGCGTTCATCCTGCAATTGGGCCAATATAGCTGCGCGCTGCGGATTATATCGCCCCCCGGGACCAATACCCCCACCCGGACCGACAAAAGTTACTTCATTTCCATTACTAAAGGGGTCTACCGTTGTCCCGCTTGCTATAAATTTGTACCAATCGCGCTTATTTGCTCCGATATTCTGAACTTCATGCTCTTGCATTGTTCCGACTTCGTTGCCTTCTGTATCTACAATTTCACCCTTTTCGTTGGCATTGGCGACAACATTTCCTTTTTCATCGATAACTTTATTGTTGCTATATACATCGCCGATATAGTTGCCTCCCGGGGTTACGGCAATTCCTATTACTTCATAATTTTTTTTCGTTTCTTCTGCTTCTTTTTCCGCCTCAGTCATTTCTGGAATTTTTTCTTTTTCTTGTTCTTTTTCATTTCCATTTTCTTTTTCCGAATCTGATTTGGTTTCTTTATCGGATGAAGATGCTGATCCTTTTACATTCAATTCATCATCCTGCGTTTCAGTACTCTGTTTATCTGTTTTAACAGATGGCTCTTCTTTATTCTCCGGTTCTATAGGGCGTTGATAATATTGGAGACGCTCAGCCTTTGCTATTACCTCGCCATCTGCATTTACTATCTTTCCATCCTGTTGCAGCCGGCCGATTTCTACATTTTTGATATCCAATACGGTTCCATCCAATTTTAGATGGCCGATTACCGTTTTCTCAGCATTGCGAATATCGTAATCTCTGGCACCGCGGCCGATTACTTTTTGTTTTTTATCTAAAACGAATCCATTATAAATCGTTCCCTGCATTTCCCCCATAATACTATATACGCGACCATTTTTGGCAATATACCCTATTGTTTTTCCGTCATTGTCATATACATACAAATCATATAGAGCATATCCGTTTTTATTTTTGGAAATAAAAACTTCGCCGTTATAGCCAACTGTGCCCAATATCTCTCCTCCGTCAGAGACGACTTTGCCCTCGGGGGTTACGCGCCCAAGATAGATATTGTTAGCATCAAAAGCAACTTTATACTTAAAGGGTACGCCTACATTTTTACCACTTTTTGAAATAATGTTGCCGTCTATATCGTATATTGCCTGCCGAATACCCGAAAAATCAACGACATTTCCGTTGAAATCAGTGTATCCGATAATTTTATTATTATAGTCCATAACCGGCATATATGATATGGTTCTACCAATTATTTCTTTTTGTGCATTGCGAATAAGCCCTTCCGAATCGGAACATCCTAAAGTTTGATTAGCGTAATTTAATACATTGCCCAGCGGATTTAAAACTCCCAATAGCGCTCCGTCTTTTCCGTTTACAGCGACAGGTTTAACAACATGGCCGACAACATTCTCCGTTTCATTAACGACCTGCCCATTTGTTAAAACCATTCCCAAATAAGCGCCTTTTGCCGTTCTGGCTTCCCCGTTGTCGGATACAATACCCAAAAATTCACATTGCGGAGAAACAACCGCTCCCATTGGCATGGCGTTACCGTATAAAGCACCCATATTATCCAAAACATTTCCGTTGGAACTAATCCTGCCGATCTCTTCTTTTCCTTTCATGACCTTGCCGTTTATCAGGTTGGTTCCGAGATAATCACCATTAATGCTGATACTTATGTCGGCATTGCCGGCACGTCCGTAATTTTGCCTGTTTTTACCGGATAATTCTACGACACTCGTATCCGGAAGAACTTTGGCTATTTCTTGATTTCTCATATTAACAACATGATAAACCGGTGTCAGATATCCTAATGTTTCCCCGGTAAAATTGGTTACATATTTGTCGTCCATTGTTTTGCCGAGCAATTTATTGTTTTTATCCAGAAAGAATCCGGATACCGTCAATTTTGCTATTTCATTTAATGAAACATCTTCGGTTATTCCGTTCCCCGTCGTATAAGATAAGATGTTGCCATCTGCGGATAAAACCGGGCCGAACGGAAAATTTCTGCCGTTTAATGTTGCCGCTTCGTCGTATACATATCCATAAGGTGAAACCTTATACACTTTTCCGTTAAACGGCAAAACCGAATTGATGCCGCTAATACCGATAAATTCGTTGGTGTTGTTGAAATTTAAACGTGGGGACATCGTCTTTCCGATTTTATTCCCATTTGCGTCAAAAGCTTCTTCTTTTATCATCCACCCTAAATCAACCCCTTCCAGAGAGACAACACGCCCCCCCACCGAGGCATTAGCACGTAATTCTCCGAGATAATCAAATACGGGGCCTTCGCTATTTATTACGCCGATGACTGCGCCTTTATTATCTATTACATTTCCAGACGCGCCAATCATTCCTATCTGGTCGCGCCCGCGAACGATTTTTCCTTCCGACGTTATCCGGCCTAAATATTTTCCATCCAACGTATTGGCTGTTGCCGACATGCTGACCGTAAAACCAATAATTTTTCCATCCTTGTTAATAACGCGATTGCCGTTAACAGCATGGGCCACGGCTTTTCCCTTGTTCAAGATTTCACCGTTGTAACTTACAACGCCCATGTATTTACCGCTTAAATCAAATGCATAACCGTTTTCAACGGTTTGTCCGATTATTTTTCCGTCCGGAGCATAAACAAATCCATTGGCATGAATATTACCGATGATGTCTTTTTTATTATCAATTACCTTTCCGTCCGGAGCTATGCTGCCTAAATACTTTCCGGCCGGAGAAATAACTATTTTTGATGTTACCAGTTTTCCGGCCAGATTTAATCTTTGCTCTGTTCCTGATGTCGTATATACATATCCTGAAGCTGTTACATAACCGATATTTTCTCCGGCAAGGCTATAATATTTTCCGTCGCCGGAAACCCGTCCCACAATCTGGCCTGCATCGTTATAAACCAAGCCCGGCGAAATAACGGCACCCAAAATATCATAATTATCATTTACAACCAAGCCGTTTGGTAAAACTTTGCCGACAAGAGCATCATTAACAGCCGTTACGGAACCGTCGTTGCCGACTTTTCCCAATATGCTGTTGTTATATGATATGGCAACACCCTGCGGAACTATACCGCCGATTATGTCTTTTTTATCATCATATACCAATCCGTCGGCTGTTATATGGCCGATTAACTCATTATCAAAATTGACAACTGTTCCGTCAGGAATAACCTTACCAATTAAATCACCATTAAAATTAAGGGCGCTTATATCTGCAGCAAAAGCTTTGACGCTTATTCCCAAGAACAAGGCAAGACTTATTATAAATCTGCTTAATTTTAATGTTTTAATGCGCAAATCAGTTCCTCCGATTTTGGGCAACTTCATCCAAGACGTAGCCTGCCACCTGATTTTTTGTATTTATAAACGACCCGTTACTCTTAAGATAACCAATTTTTCCATTTGTCAAACTCAAAACATTGCCGTTTGGAGCCAGCCGGCCTAAATATTTACCGTCGTTTCCTAATATATTAGCACCTATTTTATAACTATGTCCCATAATTTTTCCATTGTTATCTACAACTAAATTAGATGAAATAACTTTTCCCACGACAGAATGTTCAAAGTTCAGCGCCTTGCCTTCCGCATTGACAAATCCTACTACCCGGTCCTCATCGTTAATGATGATATCGCCTTCCGTGATTTCGCCAATTAAAATTCCCTTATCGCTTACAGCCTGGCCGGTATTCAACACACGCCCGAGGTGTTTGTTTTCTGTTGATATTATAGTTCCGTCAGGCGTTACCTGGCCAATGACCTGCCCCGAATAGTTTAAAACGACTCCTCTTTTCAAAACACTATAATTTTTATTTGAGGTACCGCCCGGCAATATACTTGTTTCAATCTCATCGTCCAAACCTATTATATCACCCAGCGAATTTACATATCCTCTTACATTCCCCTGCATATCTATAACAATGTTTTCTTCAATAACTTCGCCGACAAGCTGCTTGTTTTTATCTAAAACATGCCCGTCCGCCCCGACATATCCATTAAGGTTGCCGTCTATATCTATAACTTTTCCGCTCTTGCTCACATATCCAAGGTAAGATCCATCATATCCGATACCGGCACCTGTGCGGACAACACCTCCCTTATATTCGCCTTTGTCATCAAACATCCTGCCTTTGGCGTCTATCCGGCCCAATACCGTACCTAAAACGTCAATTACATTTCCGTCATTATTGACAAAGCCTATATAGTTTCCGTTCATATCAACAACATTGCCTTTCGGCAGCGGGTGCCCGGCTTTGCGCGTATAAAACCCGGCACCGTCATATACAAACCTGTCAACGGCAATTCCCTGTCCGTTATATATATATCCGTCTGCAAACATATGCCCTAAAACTTTGCCGTTTGAATCCACAACAATATTCTTTTCCGGAAACAGAATACCCTTAATTTCTTTTTTGGGATTTACCAATAATTTATTAAACAATATTTTAGTGTTGGGAATAACCGTTTTATCATCGTATCCAAAGGTGGATAAATTATTGATAAATTCGCCTTCCAATGTATAAGCCTGGGTTTTATCTACAGTTTTTCCGATGATGAACCCGTCTTTATTTAAAACTTCACCTTCAAAATTTACACAACCAATTGCTTCATTTCCGGATTTAACGGTACCGTCATTGCTCATAATCCCCATTATCTCGCCGTTATAATATACGGCATAAGAAGCTTCATAAACTTTTCCTATTACCTTTCCGTCCGGATTTAGAACACCTCCATCCGGATTAACGCAGCCTATGTAATTGCCATTGCCATCCCGAACATAGCCATCTTGTGTTGCCTGACCAATGATGTTGCATTTTTCATCTCTAACCCAGCCGCTTTTAGCTATGTTACCGACGTAGTTGCCTTTTTCATCAATGACACTTCTGTCAAAAAGCATTTTGTATTCGGTTGCCTTGCCGTCTTTTTTTATGCGGGCATCCCTGTCAACATAGCCAAAATGCTGGCAGCCCCAGCCTACAGCCAGGCCTCCGATAACCGTCTTACCTATAATATTGTCGCTGTCTATGGCTTTAATCAGAGATGTCGGCATGATTTTTCCGATAACTTCGTTTTTGCTGTTTACCACTTCGCCACGATTATTTATGGTTCCCAGACTGTATCCATTAGGTGAAACAGCTATCATATCTTTTTTTATGACTGCCCCGATTTTTATCCCTTTCGTTGTAATGGCGTTTCCTTCTTCGTCTAAATATCCGATTACGAAACCGTTTGTATCGTAAACCTTCCCATCTTTGCCGACATAGCCTATTACATTGCCATTTTCATCAACCACAAGATTTGAATAATCGCCGACAACTCCTACTATCTTCCCGTTTTCATCAACGGTAAACTCCATGTTGCCGCCTACTTTGCCGATAATATTACCATCTGCGTCACGAATGGTACCATCTTCATGGAGCTTGCCGATGGCATTACCTTCTAAATCATAAGCAACACCTTTTTCATCAACGTAACCGATAACATTGCCGTTTTCATCTAATACGGCGCGGCGGGTAACAACCTGCAAATCTCCGCTGCCATTCTCTGCTAAACGACCGATAACCTCGCCATCCGTGCCGTAAACCGTTCCGTCTCCGGCAACAAAACCTATTGTTTTGCCGTCTTTGCCTATGACACGCCCTTTTTCATCCACATAACCGATGACATTGCCTTTCTCATCAACCACAACTTTGGATAGATTTCCCGCTTTGCCGATGATATTACCGTCCATATCATGAATTGTGCCGTCTTCGCCAAGATAGCCTATCAGATTCCCGTCAAAATCTTTTACGGTGCCGTCTTCATCAATATAACCTATTACATTGCCATCTTTATCCAAAGCCAGCCTCTTTTTAATATCGGCTTTGCCAAGGACGTTGCCATTTAATCCGACAACGTTACCGTTCTCATCAATAAAACCCAGAAGTTCGCCATTTTCTTTATATACATTGCCATCTTCGCCAATGTAACCGATGACATTGCCATTTTCATCTACTGCCAGCTGAGCGGCTTTGCCAACTTTACCGATAACGCGCCCATATTGGTCGGTAATTGTACCATCCGGATTAGCCTTGCCGATGATATTGCCGTTAAAATCGCGAACGTTTCCGTCTTCGTCCACATAACCGATGACTTTGCCGTCTTTATCATATGCCAATTTTCCTATTTTTCCGACTGACCCGATTACTTCGCCGGTATTATTTAATATATTGCCATTTTCATCCACATAGCCTATTGTGTTGCCATTAAAATCTTTAACGGCCCCATCTTCATCCACATAGCCGATAATATTGCCGTCTTTGTCGTATGCCAGATTTTTTTCTTCTCCGACAGTTCCGATAATTTCACCGTTGACGCCAATAATGTTGCCGTTTTCATCAACAACACCAATGACATTGCCGT
>CALXTP010000041.1 GCA_944391435.1 uncultured Alphaproteobacteria bacterium
GCTTCTTACCTCATCTCCGGAAACATTGATGATGCAAACAGAGATTTGGATCAATCCGTTAAAGTCGGTGCGCATAAATACTTCGGCAAATATGCCCTTGATTTAGGCCTGCGCTATAACTTCAGTACGGACGACGGCAATAGCGGCATGTACGAAGGCAACTACAATGATTTGTGGGTAGAAGCTGCGGCTGACTATTATGTCAAAGAAAATATTGCTGTCGGCTTATATGGTGGATACCGCATTGACGGAACGCAGGACAAGAACATTGACTATGCGTATACGGCCGGTGCACATGTGAAAGTTTTGTTCTAATTAAAAAACAGAATTTTCGGAGGGCTCTTTTGAGCCCTCTTTTTTTGCCCGCACGACCCTAAAGTATAAAACATTAAATATTTTACAAACTTTTTTTCTTATTTGCCTTTTTTAGCTTTCTTTAATATTAACAGTATATGCTATAGCCATTGTAAAATATTTACAGATGCTGTATATGTACCTAATAAGGATGACGCAGGAGGGAGACATGGCAAAAAAAGCTATCATCATCGGAGCCGGCCCCGCCGGATTGACGGCGGCTTATGAGTTGTTGGCACGTTCGGATATTGAACCGGTTATTTTGGAAGAAAATGACTTTGTCGGCGGTATCAGCGCCACGCTTGATTATAAAAATAATAAAATTGATATGGGCGGGCACCGCTTTTTCTCCAAATCCGAGCGGGTTATGGACTGGTGGCTCAGCATATTGCCCTTACAGGGTGCGCCGGCAAAAGACGATATTTTGTTGGACAGAGATGTCCCCTTGTCTACCCTGCCCGAGGCGCCAGACCCCGAAAAAAGCGATAAGGTTATGCTTAAACGCCACAGGCTTTCGCGAATCTATTATCTTAAAACTTTTTTTGATTACCCGGTCAGCCTTAATATGAATACAATCAAAGGACTCGGCTTGTGGAGAATGTTTAAAATCGGCTGTTCTTATATGAAAGCATTGGCCTTTCCGATTAAAAACGAAAAATCATTGGAAGATTTTATGATTAACCGGTTCGGGCGTGAACTTTATCTGACCTTTTTCAAGGATTATACCGAAAAATTATGGGGCATAGACTGCGCCAAAATTTCTGCCGAATGGGGGGCGCAGCGGATTAAAGGCATATCTATCCTCAAAGTGTTAAAACAAATGGCCAATAATATGTTCGGGCATAAAGATAAGGCCGTGGAAACCAGTTTTATTGACAGTTTCTTTTATCCTAAATTCGGCCCGGGGCATTTATGGCAAAACGTTGCCGAGCAAATTGAAGCCAAAGGCGGCAAAATTTTGAAAAGGCACAAGGTTATCCGCATTACCAAAAAGGAAAACAACGTTACGGCGGTTGAGGCCTTAGACGATAAGGGAAAATTGCACGTTTTTGAAGGGGACTACTTTATCTCCACAATGCCGGTTAAAGATTTAATTGAGGCCATGACCGATGTGCCGGCAAAGGTCAAGAAAGTTGCCGATGGCTTGATGTATCGCGATTTTCGGACTGTCGGCATTTTACTTAATAAATTAAAAATTAAAAATACGACGCGTTTTAAGACGGTTGGCAATATCGTTCCGGATACGTGGATATATGTTCAGGAACGCGACGTAAAACTCGGACGGCTGCAGATATTTAACAACTGGAGCCCTTATATGGTTAAAGATTTGGAAAATACCGTATGGATAGGGCTGGAATATTTTTGTAATGAACAGGATAAAATCTGGACAGACGACGATGATACTTTTATCAAATTTGCCATCGGCGAAGCGGCAAAAATCGGCATTTTTGATGAAGCTGACGTTTTAGATGCCTACACGCACAAAGTAAAAAAAGCTTATCCGGCTTATTTCGGCACATACGACCGGTTTGAAGAAATCAAAAATTTTGTTAACAAGATTGATAACCTATTCCTGGTCGGAAGAAACGGAATGCACCGCTACAACAATATGGACCATTCTACATTGGCGGCAATGAAAACCGTTGACTTCATTCTCGGAGACGGAGGCAGCCGGGAAGAAATATGGTCGGTCAATACCGAATCCGATTATCATGAAGAAAAATAGTATTTCGTAACAGATTATGATGCTTCAGGAATTTACCGACAGACACTTAAAAGATTTTAACGAAAATGCCCTAATCCGCATTTTTAAGATTTTTACGGCAGCGGCCGGAATTATCATCTTATATGCCTTTGTTTTTTCCGGCTTTCAGATTGTTGACGAATTTGAGCATCTGCACGCTTCCTGGCTGGTGAGCATCGGCAAGGTTCCTTATAAAGATTTTTTTGAGCACCATCACCCGCTCTTGTGGTATGTCAGCGCACCTTTGGTGGGTGCTTTTTATAATCAGGTTGCAATTTTTTATGTTATGCGCGGCATCAGCGTGCTGGTTTCGCTGGCTACGTTTTTTTATCTATATAAGACAGCATTGCTTTTTACTTCCAAAACCGGTGCATGGCTGGCGGTAGCCTTGGGGCTTGGCAATCTCGTTACCCTTTATAATTTTTACCAATTCCGGCCAGATAATTTTATGAATTGCGGTTTTATTATCGGAATCTACTATTGGTTTTGCTACTTAAGAGCTCCTCAGCCAAAACTTCTTGTTTTTTCATTTTTAGCTTTTACCCTGTCTTTTCTCTTTTTACAGAAAATCGCCTTATCGCTGATTGTGGTCGAGGGTTTGCTTTTGTTACTTATCATTGCAAAAAAAATGCAGTTGGCAGCCGTTATCCGTGCTGCCGTTCCGTCGCTTGCCGTACTCGGACTGTTTTTTGTTTTTCTCTATACTAACGGCATATTAAACGACTACCTGATTTTTAATCTGCACTTTAACCAGGCGATGGTTGCATACTTTGCCAGGGGCGCATTTTGGTACGGGAATTTATTTTTTACTTTTTACGGCGCGGCGCTTCTGGCCGGGGTCTGTTTTTACAGACGGCAAAATATTCTCTATAAGTTTGCCTTTATTCTCTATGCTGCCGAATTTTTTATGCGGGCTTATTATTTTGCCCCGCATCCTAACTATTATACATTGCTAACCCTGCTTGCGGCATTGGTCTGCGCCCCTGCCGCCGCTTGGTTGTTCCCCCACCATAAAATATGGACTATCGCCAGCATTGTCCTACTCTTTGCGCACCTTGGCTTTTTATTTAACCGGATAGACGCCTCTGCTGCAAGACATAACAGTTTTGAACATTATAAACTTGCCGAGTATGTCCATCAAAATTCTGCACCTGATGATATTCTGATGAACGGATATGACAAGAATTTTAATATTTACCGCCCAGATGCCAGCTATTACTGGTTTGGGCTGGATATGCTGCTGCCTATTATGGATTTGGAATACCACCTGACCAACAAACCAGATGTCAATGCCCTCATCATGCAATACCGGCCGAAATTTATTTATGTGAAAGATTATCCGGATTTAAGGGCTTACAGGACATACGGGGAAAGCAAGTTCACACAGGTATTTATTCCGGAACTGGTGCAAAAATTTTATGCGCAGACGCCTTTTGAATATCTTGCCGTACGCAAGTAATCTCTTTTTAATGTTTTTGCCGTATTATATTGGTGTTTTAAGGAAAAGACGGACGATGAAAAATATTTTGAAATATATCCTGCTCGTTTTTTGGCTTGTTGTTTCCGGCGAAGCTTTTGCCTCCGGTGCGGCCGTTGACAGTGCAACTGCCCGAAAGTGGGCAGAGGATAAAGGGCAAGAGCTCTTGGCGACCCTTTCCGAATCCGATTTGGCAAAAAAATATGCCAAACTGGATGTTATGATGACAGAAGATGTTAATCTGGATTATGTTTCCAAATTCGTTATCGGAAAATATGCCCGGCTGATGACTAAAGAGCAGATGCTGCGCTATACAGATCTTTTTCGCCGTTATGCTTTAAGCCTCTATAAACAAATCAATTTCAATTTTGATGCCAATGCCATTCACTTTTCCATTGACAGCGTTATGGAATATCCGCTTTTCACGACAGTTAACTGTTCGGTTGATTCAAGCTCACTGACAAAAGATATTCCGCAAATTGAAAAACAACAAATACCGGTTAAATTTAAACTCATAAGAGGAAAAGACAATCGGATACAAGCTGTTGACGTAGAGATTTCGGAAGTCAGCCTCGTTATTGAATATCGCAAACAATTTTATAAAATGATGGAAGAAGAAGAAGGCGATGCCAATTGGTTTTTGAACAGATTGCAAAATATGGTTCAAGCCAATGAACAGGCTGCCGCCCAAAAACTCGGCACTTTGCCTCAGGCAACTTTATAAGTTTTGCTTAAAATTTTTAAAATAGCGTTGTATTTTTTTTTCATTATGCTAAGTTTAATTTAACTTTCGGGATTTTTAATTGTATAAGGATTTTAGCAATGGTGGAAAATGCCAGATATAACGGAAAAGAAACTTTTGAAGAATGGAAAAAAGACTGGGATTTGGAAGAACGCTACAATTTCAGGGCTGTTGAAAGCAAATGGCAAAAAATTTGGGAAGATGAAAAAGCTTATAAAGTAGAAATTGATCCTAATAAAGAAAAATTTTATGCTCTGGTTGAATTCCCATATCCGTCGGGCGCAGGTTTGCATGTCGGACACCCCCGTTCTTATACGGCATTGGACGTTATTGCACGCAAAAAACGTATGGAAGGTTATAACGTCCTGTATCCCATGGGGTTTGATGCTTTTGGGCTGCCTGCCGAAAACTATGCGGTAAAAACAGGTATTCATCCCGCCATTTCTACAAAAGCAAATATTGAGAATTTCACCCGCCAGATGAAGTCTATCGGCTTTTCCTTTGACTGGGACAGATGTATCAGCACCTGTGATCCGGAATATTACAAATGGACGCAGTGGATGTTTTTGAAATTCTTTGAAAAAGGATTGGCTTATAAAGCTAAAATAGCAATTAACTGGTGCCCTTCCTGTAAGGTCGGCCTGGCAAACGAAGAAGTGGTTGACGGCCATTGCGAACGCTGCGGCGCGGAAGTTGTCAGACGTGATAAAGAACAGTGGATGCTGGCTATTACAAAATATGCCGACAGGCTAATTGACGACCTGAAAGATGTTGATTTTATTGACCGTGTCAAATCTCAACAAATTAATTGGATCGGGCGGTCCCACGGTGCCGAGCTGGATTTTGAATTAACCGATAATAACGGCGTTTCCCTGGGGCGCAAGTTAAGAGTTTATACGACCCGTCCGGATACGGCTTTCGGCGTAACCTATATGGTAATGGCACCGGAACATCAGTATGTCAAAGAGCTGGCAGATAAATTTGATAACTGGCAGGAAATTGTTTCTTATGTTGCCGAAGCGGCCAAGAAATCTGATTTGCAACGCACGGCTAACGACTCTAAAACCGGGGTTGAACTATTAGGCATCAAGGCCAAGAATCCTTTTAACGGCAACCTTATCCCGATTTTTATTTCCGACTATGTCCTGACAGGATATGGTACGGGAGCCATTATGGCGGTGCCCGCGCATGACCAACGCGACTATGATTTTGCAAAAGTATTTAATTTGCCGATTATACAGGTTCTGGACGGCGGGGATATTTCCGAAAAAGCTTTTGAAGAAGACGGGCCGCATATCAATTCTGACTTTTTGGACGGTTTGGGCAAAGATGACGGAATTAAGGCGGCAATAGATTTTGCCAGAGAAAACGGCTTCGGCGAGGCTAAAGTTAACTTTAAACTACGTGATTGGGTTTTTTCCCGCCAAAGATATTGGGGTGAGCCTATTCCGATGGTTTATTGCGAAAAATGCGGCTGGCAACCTATTCCTGAAAGCGAATTGCCGCTAAAATTGCCGGAAATTTCCGATTTCCAACCGAATGATAATGGCGACTCGCCGTTGGCCAAGGCGACTGAATGGGTTAATACAACCTGCCCGAAATGCGGCGGTCATGCAAGGCGCGAAACGGACGTTATGCCGAACTGGGCCGGCTCGTCGTGGTATTTTCTGAGGTACTGCGATCCGCATAATGACAAGGAATTTGCCTCCAAAGAAGCTCTGGATTACTGGATGAACGTTGACTGGTATAACGGCGGCATGGAGCATACAACGCTGCACCTGCTTTATTCCCGTTTCTGGTATAAGTTTTTATATGACTGCGGTTTGGTGCCAACAAAAGAACCTTATCAAAAGCGTACTTCACACGGCATGATTTTGGCCGAAAACGGAGAAAAAATGTCTAAATCCCGCGGCAATGTCGTTAATCCTGATGATGTGATTGATGCCTACGGAGCAGATGCTTTCCGCTTATATGAAATGTTTATCGGCCCGTTTGACCAAACCGCGATGTGGTCCGAAGAGAGCTTAAACGGCGTTTACCGGTTTGTGAATAAGATATTCTCCCTGTTCGGCAAAGTTACCAAGGCTTCACCTTCAGCCAAAGATTTACAAGTAATGCACAAATGCATTATTGAAGTCAGCGAGCGTATTGAGCAAATGAAATTTAACACCGCCGTTTCTTCCTTGATGACCTATGTCAACTATATGGCGGGCCTGCCGGAAATCCCGGAAGAAATGTATGCTGTTTTGCTTAAACTGATTGCACCGTTTGCGCCGCATATTGCAGAAGAAATGTGGGCCAGAACCGGTAATGATACGCTTATTGTCAAAGAAAGCTGGCCGAAAGGCAATCCGGAGCTGGCTAAAGACAATACGGTTACGGTCGCCGTTCAAATTAACGGTAAAATGCGCGGTACCATTGAAGTTGAACGTGATTGCGATAACGATAAAGTTATTGCAACAGCCAAATCATTGGAAAACGTGGCAAAGCAATTGGCAACGGCCGAACCGAAGAAGATAATTGTTGTACCAAATAGGATTGTAAACATTGTTTTGTAAAAAGATACATTCTCTGCTTTCAGTTGTCCTCATGCTGTCTGCATGCGGTTTTGAGCCGCTTTATGTTGAAAAGACTTCTTCCAGCGACTGGTATTATGACAGTCATTTTGATACCGGCATCAAGAAGGAAATGGCCAGTGTACGAGTTGAGCTTATTCAAGACAGAATCGGGCAACTTATCCGCAACGACTTATTGGATAGGTTGACTCCGAAAGGGGAACCGAAGCAAGCTAAATATATCCTTAAAGTTACTAATATTGATAAACAGGAAATTGACCAGGCTCTGCGCAATGATATTACCGCAACGCGTAAGAAGGTTATTTATAAGGTATCATACGTTTTACAAAATATGGAATATAAAACGTTAATCAACAGTACCAGCGTTGCCTATACTGGTTATGATATTTTGCGCGACCCTTATTCTACGACTTTTGCCCAGAAAAAAATTGAAAAAAATGCTGCAAAGATTATTGCCAACGACATTTCTTTGCGTTTAGGCGCGTATTTCCATTCTTTGCAAACACAACGGGGCAATCCGCATGAATATTAAACCCGAAGATGCCGAGCGCCGTGTTGCCGCTTTGCCGCCTCAAATCAGAGGCGTTTTGCTTTATGGCAGCAACGAAGGGATGATAACGACTATCGCACAGCAGTTTATAAAAAAAATTTCGCCGGATATTTATGACGCTTTTCATGTCAGCTATTTGGATATGTCTGATGTTTCTGCCGATGCGGGGGCTTTGTATGCTGAATTCAACGCCCAGTCTTTAATGGGCGGGCGCCGGGTGGTAGTTATCAAAGATGCAACAAACTTGTTGACGAAGACCTTAAAAGAACTGCTGTCCTCCAGCTCGTCTGATTCTTTTTTGGTAATTACATCCTCTAGCCTTAAATCCAAAGACTCTCTGGCTGTTTTTGCCAAAGATGATGACTGTTTTTACCATATCAGCTGCTATGACGACCGTGATGAGGATATTTCTGTTTTTGCTTCTGAATTTATACGCAAAAACGGATTTAATATTGATCGTACGGCCTTTCAATTGCTTTGCTCACGCCTTTCCAACGACCGAAAAATCAGCATCAATGAATTGGAGAAGCTTATTACTTATATGGGTGATAAAAAGAATGTTGAAACCAACGATATTTTAACGGTTATCAGCGACACGTCTGCCTCCTCGCAGGAAGACTTATGTTATTTTATCGCGCAGGGGCAGGCAGAAAAAGCCATAGCGTCGTATAACCGGCTTGTTTTTGAAGGAGATAATCCGGTGACACTGGTGCGAACTGTCAGCTATCATTTTTTGAAGCTTTTAGATTGTGCCGTCAAAATGGAAAAAGGGGAAACGGCTGACAGGGTCGTATCGTCGTTGCGGCCGCCGCTTATTTTTTTCCGCAAACCGGCGTTTTTAAGCCAGCTCAGAGTATGGAACAGAAACAGGCTTATGAACGCTCTGGCACTTTTGTATCAGACTGAGCGGGAATGTAAAACAACGGATATTCCGGCAGAGGAAACAGCGAGTTTCGCTTTTATGCGAATCGCAAACGGAGTAAAAAGGTTTCGTTAATTTTTGTGGTATAAATAATTTTACTGTACCATAAACCTTTATTTGTGGCAGCATTAAAGAGCCCTTTTGAGGGCTCTTTTTCATGTTGTCAATTTTACTTATTATGATTAAGATTACAATTAAGCGCTTTTTTTGTGTTTTTTGCGGACATAAACCGGTTCTGCGCCGTTGTTGATGACATCCTCGTTGATAATAATTTCCGTAATATCCTTTTTATCCGGAATATCATACATCAAATCAAGCAAATTTTCTTCCATAATCGCGCGAAGCCCGCGAGCGCCGGTTTTGCGTTCTATGGCTTTTCTGGCTATGGCGGTTAAGGCTTCGTCCGTTATAGTCAATTTGACATCTTCCATCTCAAACAAAGTCTTGTATTGTTTGATAAGGGCATTTTTCGGTTCGGTCAAAACTTTTATTAACGCCTCTTCATTTAAATCATCCAATGTGGCAATAACCGGCAAGCGGCCGACAAACTCCGGAATCAAACCGTATTTTAACAAATCTTCCGGTTGAACCTGCTTGTAAATCTCGCCCAGAGATTTTTCTTCCGCGTCTTTTATTTGTGCGCCAAAGCCAATGGATGTTTCCTGCCCGCGGCGGCCGATAATTTTTTCCAAACCGGCAAAAGCGCCCCCGCATATAAACAAGATGTTGGTAGTATCAACGTGCAAAAACTCCTGTTGCGGATGTTTTCTCCCCCCTTGAGGCGGAATGTTGGCAACCGTGCCTTCTATGATTTTCAACAGGGCCTGCTGCACACCTTCCCCCGATACGTCACGAGTAATGGACGGGCCATCCGTTTTGCGGGTTATCTTGTCTATCTCATCTATATAAACAATGCCGCGTTCAGCTTTTTCTATGTCATAATTAGCGGCTTGAACCAGTTTTAAAACGATATTTTCAACATCTTCGCCGACATAACCGGCTTCTGTCAAAGTTGTGGCATCTGCAATTGCAAACGGGACGTCCAAAACCTTGGCCAAAGTCTGCGCCAACAACGTCTTTCCGGAACCGGTGGAACCAATCAATATCACATTGGATTTGGATATTTCTATTTCCGGATTTTGCTGTTGGTTATTTAAACGTTTGTAGTGATTATACACGGCAACGGACAAGACACGCTTGGCATATTCCTGCCCGATGACATATTGATCCAAAAATTCTTTTATTTTAGATGGGGTCGGCAAATGCTCGTGGATTGCCGCTTCTTCGGCTTTTTTTTCTTCCTGAGCTTCCTGCGACACAATGTTTATGCAAACATCAATACACTCATCGCAGATATACACGCCGCGCCCGGCAATCAGCTTTTTTACCTCGTTCTGGCTTTTGCCGCAAAAAGAGCAGTGCAATACCTTATCGTCATCTGTCCTGTCAGTCATCCTTCTTTCCTTATTTTATTACTTCCAAACGATTTTTTACAATATGGTCAATCAATCCGAAGTCTTTGGCTTCTTCCGGATTCATAAAATTGTCCCTGTCCATCGCCTTCTCTATGACGGATAATTTGTTGCCTGTGTTTTCGGCATAAATTTTATTCAAACGCTTTTTTAATTCTAAAATTTCGCGTGCTTGTATTTCAATATCCGAAGCCATACCTCTGGCACCACCGGAAGGCTGGTGTATCATAATGCGGGAATTCGGCAGGGAAAACCTTTTGCCTTTGGTGCCGCCGGCCAACAAAAACGATCCCATTGAGCAGGCCTGGCCGATGCATAATGTGGCAACATCACAAGAAATATATTGCATCGTATCGTACATGGCCAACCCTGATGATACTACTCCCCCCGGCGAATTTATGTATAAATAAATGTCTTTTTTCGGATTTTCCGACTCCAGAAATAAGAGCTGGGCACATACCAGCGCCGACACTTCATCGTTTACTTCTCCGGTTAAAAAAACGATACGCTCTTTTAACAGCCGTGAAAAAATATCAAAAGACCGCTCTCCCCGCGAGGTCTGTTCTATGACCATCGGCACCAGGGTGTTGTCATAAACTTCTAATGCGCTTTTGTTCATCTGCCTTTAATCCTTATATTTAACTGTAAATTACTGCCATGAGCATATAATTGATATCATCAACAAATCGTAAACAAATGCAAGTTTTTTTCATGCTTATTCCCGTTTGCTTTTTATATTGTTGCCCATATATGACAGGTCGTAAGTCGTGATGGTCAAGCCAAACGGGTTTATCAAACCCAAATCTTTGTCATTGGCAAATTTGGTAAAATCAAAACTCATCCGCATGGTGGCTATC
Source organism: uncultured Alphaproteobacteria bacterium (assembly GCA_944391435.1). Taxonomy (GTDB): domain Bacteria; phylum Pseudomonadota; class Alphaproteobacteria; order RF32; family CAG-239; genus CAG-267. The sequence goes on from CALXTP010000041.1 coordinate 10,695, forward strand.
CAATAGCTGATAACAGGTTTCTCCTTTTCGGGGCTTTCTTCGGTGATGGTAAAGCGAACCTGCCAAAAATCAAAAGATACCGGATATATCATGGTTGTTTCAACTTTTCTTCTGATGCCTTTTTTTTGCAACATTTCAAAATACGGATATTCCGTATTCTTAAAATCCATATATACCCCGTCCGACGATGTCAGCTGGACGTATTGCTTATCGCCCAGACGATATTGCATTTCCTGCAAATCATCGCCGATTGTATAACGTTTGACAATATATTCGTTTAAAAGGCTTTCTGTAACCAAATCTCCGGCAAAAGCCTCGCTCTGCGCCGCCTCCATGTGCGTTACCTGATAACGGTCGTAATCTATCTGCAGCGGCATAATTTTTGTTTTTTTGAGCGGAATAAGAATACACAGCAAGCTGCCCAAAATCATACTCGTACACAGGCTCAAACAGGAAATTACAACCAAAAAACGCGACGTCCACAAAAAACGACGTTCAGGAAACGCCCTGACATTTACTTTTTCCGGATAGTATCCCAATTCGTCTTTGGGCGCTTTTTCCTTGTATTTAAACAGCGTATAAAAAAGATTAAACATTGTTTGATTTTCTCCCTGCCTTTTTTCGCTTACAGCATATTTTACATTAAAGTTGTATAAAATCAAATAAAATACTACCAATTAAAAAATATTTAGTGTAGATGTTTATTAAATGATATTATTTGAGGGAAAGCCTGATGAAAAAGATTATTTGTATTTTAGGAGGTATTGCAGGCGTGCTGACAGCCTGTTCAACTACTACGCAACAAGAAGTTCCCGTTGTTGAAGCTCCGGTTATGTCCGCTTATTATTCCGACTGGGACAGGGCTGTACGGGCGGATGTTGACCTGCAGAATATGTATGTCGGAACGCCATCACAGATATCGCGCCCCATAGATATGTATATGGCTATGGCTTTAGCCCTGAAATATAACTATACACGCCGTCTGGCCAGCTATCAGGAAAGCCTTATCAAGGGCAATATAAATCCGGCTTCCTTGCCGACCATGGCCGAAAATCTGGGATATGATAATTCCACAAACTCACGTGCGACTCCGGCTGACCTGAAGTTGTCATGGAATTTGCTTGATCTTTCCTCTTTGTATTATCAAAACAGTTTTGCCTCGCAAGAAATTGCTGCACAAGAGCAAAGCCGCAAAGTGGTTAACAACATTTTGCAGGAAGCGCGTTCGCTTTATTGGAAAGCTTTGGCTGCGCAACGCCTTATTCCGGTTATTGACGACATGAATGAATATCTTATCCGGGTTGTTGATGAACTTAACGCCCGTTCAAACGAGATGCTCAAAGAAGGCAAAACCCCTTCTACGAATCTGCTGTTGAAAAAAAGAAAATATCTTGAAAGCGTACGAGAATTAGCTGCTTTAAAAAAAGAGCTTGATACGGCACAAGCTGAATTTGCCGGTTTTCTGGGGTTTTATCCCTCTACCGAAATAAAGCTGGCCGGCTCAGAATACGGAAATTTTGCCATTCCCTCCATGCGTGCCAAAATTCAGCAACTGGAGTGGCTGGCGTTAACGAATCGCCCCGAGCTCCGGGCTTTTGATAATATGACGGATAAATCCGAGCTGGAATTAGTAATTAAAGATTTTGAAAATGTGGATAACAGCGATTACCGCCAAGATCCAAACTATTATAACCGCAAGTGGGCAAAAGAATCCAATGATTTGGCCATGACAGTGTTTGAAGATATCCGCTATTCCGGTACAGGCACTTATAATTCTTTGGCAAGGCAACGTATGACCAATATTATCCTGAACCAGGTCTATCTGTCTTGGGCTATGTATCAATCTGCCGTGGAAGATTATCTGCTTAATATGAGTGTCGCCACAACGTCGGAGGATATTGCCGAGGACATAACGGATAAAGAAGGGAGCAATAAGGCCGTCAGCCACTTAGAATCGGCAAAAGCCATTATTGATGAGGCGCGGGCTTTCCTTTCTTATATTGATGTGCAGGAGGCTATCGGACAACTGTATGCCAGTATAGGCATGGATGCCATTCCGGCAGATATGCTGGCTGATTCACCTTCTGTTCTGGCCGTTCAAATCAAAAAGACTCTGGATAAATGGCAAGACGGCATTTTTGTCGTGTCGCTGCAAGGAGCCAGTACGACTTTGACTTCTCGCAAACCGCCGGTTGACGTGTCTTCCAGCAAATTGGTGCCTAATGTGGTTGTCAGCACGGATTCAGATGTCAACGTTACAATTCCGGCAGAAGCTTTCAGTTCTATTGCCTGGAACGGAGATTATTCCACATCTGCCGGCTCTTTAGATGATTCAGGGCTGCCTGCATGGCTTAAATATGATGAAAAGTCGCGTACTTTTACCGGACACCCGTCACAGGACGACGAAGGTACATATAAAATTAAAGTTTATGCCACGGACAAGACCGGTAATTCTGCGGTTTTGGGTTTTACCATCACGGTTGAAAACCTCTATATCCAGACAATGGAATATAAAGGCCTGACCGGCTATAGAAGGGCTAAAGTATATCATAAATGTACACCGGGTGCACCTTGTGCCAAAGATGATATTTAGGAGTTTGCCGCGTGTTTGGTTTTGCCTTGAAATATCCGTTTCAGGCAACGGGAATATTTTGCCTGCTGTTATATGTTACGGCAGGCTTCTTTTTTAATGCTACTCCATTATCCGGCGAGGAAATATCTTATTTGCTTATTGCTGTCATGCTGCCTCTTTGCTGCAATGACTTTTATCACAAAATCACCCTTTTTATTTTTTCCCTGATTTTATTTTTGTTTTTTCAACTCTCAGAAACGGACTGTCCTCTTTTTTTATGGGGTATGGCCTTTGCTTTGCTTATTGCTTTTACCGTACTGGAACAGAAAGACTTATTCCACTTCTTGTTTGCTATTATCATGGCTTCTTTTTTATGCCATTTGGCTTATGTGCAGGCAACAGCAACAGATGTGCGCCAACATGATTTACAAGGTATTTTTTTATATATGACCGAAATTACCCGCGGCGGAATTAACTGGCGCAATTTTAATCCATGGAATATGTATTATTTGTTTCACCAGCCATTGCATTTTATTCTTTGCAGCTATTTATACCAGCTGGGGCTATTTTTATGGAATTCCTCGGCGGCCGCACGCGAATCGTTGCAGTATCTTTCCTTATTTTTGGTTACCGCAACTTCTCTTTTGGCTGTTTTGATTCTGTACCGGTTGAAGTTCCCGTCAAAATTATTGGCGGCGGGCGGCCTGCTTTTTGCCTTTCATCCGGTTTTCTTTTTATTTTCCGGTTATATTTCCGACGATGCACCTGTTATGTTTTGGAGTGTTGCGACAACGTATTTTTTGCTTTGCTGGCATGATAGCGGATTGAAAAGCCATTTGATATGGGCAGCCGTTTGTTTCGGATTGGGAACGTTAACAAAGTTATCTATGTTGCTAATGGTTCCGGCCATTGTTTTCTTATTTGTTTATAAACTTGTTGCCTGCAAAACCGACCGTTTGCTTTTGTTTCAAGATTTGTGCTTATTTGCCATTGTTGCCATTCCATTGTCTTTGATATGGGTTATGCGCAACCATATTTTATACGATATGCCCTTTTACAATGTTCCGGATACGGCTCCGGCGGGACAAAATTTTAAAACGCTCGGGCTGAGCGAAAGAATTTTTGATTTTTCGCAAATATTTTCACCCTTTTTGAGTGTTCCGCAAATTGTTGATGCAAATATTTGGCTTGCTATTTTAAAAACTGAGCTATTCGGAGAATGGAATTTTGCACTGGTTAATTCCGCAATTTTTATTCCGGCCTATATATTATATATATTAAACATAGTGCTGAAGGTTTGTCTTGTTGCCGCTTTTTTGTACAGCATCATTCTTTTGTTGCGCAAAAGACTTGCCTTTTCTCCCATTGCTGCATTTTTCCTTATCCAATATCTGACTGTTTGGATTTATTGTTTTAAGTATGCGATGGATTATCCTTATGCCTGCTCAACAGATTATCGCCTATTTGCCCAAATTCTGTTACCAGAGATAATCCTGGCTTGCTGGCTATGCCGGGTGTTTCTCCCTATCAAAAAAAATTCCTTGCCGTTAATTTTTGCGGCTGCCTATGCATTGTTAACAACAACTATTTATATGAGCATTCTTTAAGCTATCAGTTGTCCTGTTGCAGCTTTTCCATCTCGGCATCTATGGCCGCATTCCAGCCATCATCGGTTATACCGCCGTTTTGAGTACCGTCTTCAGCCTTCGGAGCATTTTTCTTTTCGCCCTGTCCGGCACCGGCTTCCTGAATTTTCATAAACTGCAACAAGTTCTGCGGCTCATCGCCTTCTTCAATATCGCTCACATAAGAAGTTGACGACTCGGATATGTATCGGGGCATTTCTTTAATATCTTTTTCTATATCCCGGTCTTCCGTCGTAAAATCTTTGATGTGAATGATGTTTTCCTGCGGTTTGTCCAGCTCTTCTTCCTGTTCTTTAATTTCCGGCTTTGCCTTGCCCAACAACACATCTTTGCCCGGCAGATTATCCCGTGCGGCCAATTCTTCCGGAGTCAGCAGTTTTGTGCCGTCTATCTCTGCATCTACACATTCCAGCAGCCAGACATCATATATAGGGTGTTCTATGGCATTAATCCCCGGCGTAGAGGATAACAACCAGCCTCTGAAAATATTATATTCGTCCGTACCGAAACTTTTATCCGCTACATCCACAAAGGCAAAATTCTCCGGCGTTTCTTCTGCCGGGCGCTTTTTACACGCCCGCAAGACCAGAGAAAAATCTCCGAAGGTAATTTTGGAGTTAACTGGAACGGTTATTTTATTAACCCGCCCCGTTACTTTGTCCATTGCCTGCATTAAAGCCGCATTTGTCGCAATTTCCGCTGCATTTGCGGCAGAAGCCAGACACAGCGCTATGCTGCCGGCTATCAGCCATTTATTCCTTTTGGTCATTTCCGGTCACCATAAAAATAATTTCACCAACCATATCTTCCAAAGATTTCGCATCTTTTGTATTTTCAGCAACGCTTCCCGGCAATAATTTTTCTGAGGAGGTTCCCGGCTCTATTTTGATAAATTTATCGCCCATAAGCCCATCGCCGGCCACCGAAACAACACTGTCCACAGGTAATGATATTTCCGGCATGAGACTCATCGTAACATCCACCATATAATCATTAGGATTGATTTTTTGCGACAGTACCGTTCCGACTTTAATGCCGTTTATTCTAACATCCGCACCGACATTTAGTCCGCCGACTTTTATGAATTTGGCGTTTATTTCATATCCTTTCACAACTTGCAAATCGGAAACGTTGTACGCAAAAACCATAAACAAGGCGGCCACCGCCAAAACTACCAATCCCATTATTGTTTCAACAGGTCTTTTATTCATCTCAAACTCCTTTAATTTGCTAACATCTCATCTGCAGCATCCGTTTGCGGTGCCTGCTTTTGTTTGCTTTTTCCCATGGATATCATCCTGTCTAAAAGTTCTTCCAAAATCATCGCGTCCTGCGTATAGCTGATTTCCCCCTCAGCGGGTATAAAATCCTCAGAACCGCCGACATCAATTTCAACATATTTGCCGCCGACGAGCCCGAAGCTGACAATTGACGCGCTGCTATCTTCCGGAATTTTATATTCCTTGTCTATTTCCAACGTCAATTTGGTACGAAAATTATTATCCAACACGGCGGATGTTACCCTGCCGATATCCACACCGGACAGGCGTACGGCGTCCCCGACATTCAATCCGTCAGTCCGGCCAAAACTGGCATAAACATTATAGGTCTTCCCTAAGCCTTTCCTTTCAATTGATGCGTTATGCGAAACGGTAATAAACACAGCAACCAATATCACGCATAACGATATTATCCCGATACGGATAGACTTAAGTTCTTCTTTGGTATATTTATCTTCCACCTAGAATCTCCCCATTTTGGTATTTGGCAATTTTTTTTATTTTATATTCCATAAATAATTTTTTGTCATCAAAGTTTTCTATCTTTCATACAAATTGTGAAAATTTTAAACATTTTTTGCTATTTGTAATCACAGAATACAGTTATCAGGGTTTATTCATGATTGAAGTTAGTAATATTTCCAAAACATTTGGCAGCAAAAATGCATTAAATGATGCTTCCTTTACGCTTCGCCCCGGCGAAATTGCAGCTCTTATAGGGGAAAACGGGGCGGGAAAATCCACCTTGATGCGCATCATGTCCGGCTACCTGCAAGCCGACGGCGGATCGGTGCTTATCTTTGGCAAAAATGTTGAATATGACAGACTCGGTGCATTGTCGCACATCGGGTATGTTCCGGAAATATCTTCGCTCTACGGCGATATGACCGTGTATGATTTTTTGCGTTGGATTGCCGGGTTGTGGCAGATTAAAAATTACAATGAGGCTATTTTTGATGCGGCACGGCATATGCAGATTGTGGAAGTGCTTACCGATAAAATAGACAGCTTGTCCAAGGGATTTAAAAAACGCGTAGAGATTGCCTCTGCCTTGTTACACACTCCGGATTTGCTTATTTTAGACGAGCCTACCGACGGGCTTGACCCAAACCAAAAACATGACATCCGTCAGTTTATGAAAAAATATGCACAAAAGAATATCGTTTTGGTTTCCACTCATGTTTTGGAAGACGCCAATATTGCCGACCGGGTCATTATGTTGGCAAAAGGTTCCGTTTTAAGGGATACATCCATTGATGAATTTAAAAAAGTTTCGCATCATAAAGACCTGAGCGAAGCTTTTCGTATTTTGAGCAAACAACAGCAGGAGCAGAAATGAAACAATTTTGGGTTCAATTCAGCAAAGATTTTAAATCTAATTTCAGCGGATCCAGCGCTTATGTTATATTGGCGGCATACTATATGCTGTCAATATTTGCGGCTCTTTATCTCGGCGATTATTTTTTGCGCGAATCCGAAATTATGAATGCCTATTTTGTCATGCAGCCGGTTATTTTGACTTTTATTATTCCGGCAACGACCATGCGCACCTGGGCCGATGAAGCTAAAAGCGGCACGTTGGAACTCCTGCTGACACAACCTATCAGCTATGGCAAACTGGTTTTGGCGAAGTTTTTTTCCGCTTACCTCTTTTTTGCCATTATGGCAGCGACTTCCCTGTTTTTGTTTTATGTTTCAAACAAACTTTCCGTGTTAGACTTGGGGCTTACCTTTTCCGGCTATTTCGGCCTGTTTTTAGCCGGAGCCTTGTTTACCGCCGCCGGGTGCTGCATTTCATCACTTTGCCGCAACAATATTCTCAGTTATGTCTTCACAATTTTCTTTTTGTTTTTTATAACCCAGTTTGAACTTACTTCCTGGGACAGTGCGACCTATTCCATATCGCTCCGCCCTCTTAACTTTGAAGATAATTTTGATGCTTTTTTAACCGGAGTCCCTGCTGTCAGCAACGTTTTGTATTTCGTTATTGCAACGGCATTGTTTTTGTGGCTTAATACGGCAGCTATAGAATGCCGGAGGCTTCCTTCGGCATATGCCAGAAAAATGTTTTCGCTTTTGGCTTTTTTATTGCTGGCTATTTTTTGCGGCAGCATTCTCAGCGCCAATTTTTTATACCATAAGACTTTTGATATGACTGACGCGCAAAAATATACTCTGCCCGAAGAAGATATTTCTTACCTAGAAAAAACAGACAAACGCGTTGATATTATGCTGTATGAAGCAAAAAACAAACGCGAAGAGGCTAACTCCAGCTATGCCGTTTATGCCGAGTTTGTTGAGCGTATTTTTAAACTTATTGAATTTCATTCCCACGGTGCCATCCGTACACATACCATCCTGGTAGAACCTTTCAGCCAACTGGAGCATCAACTTGTATATGAAGATAATATCCCGTATGAAGAAGACAAGTTCGGACAGAAGATTTTCATGGCGGCTGCTTTTTCGGATAACGAAGGGACACGCCGTATCATAAATAACTTCAGCAATCTGCGCCAAAATCTGCTTGAAGCCGATATTTTGAGAGTTATTAAACAATTCGGCAGCCCTCGCAAAAAGGCCGCTTTTTACACTTCTGAAAAGGATCGGCAGGAAATGCTCCACTTTCATGGGCTTTTACAGGAATTTTACGATGTGCGCGATTTAGGAGAAAAACCGCTTTTTATTCCACCCGAATATGATATCGCGATTGTTGTAAATCCCTCTCATGTTTCAACCGAAACCCTGCTTGCGATGGAACAATACGTGTTATCCGGCGGAAACCTTTTGCTCTTTGCCGACCCGGATATTATCGGCAATACGCAAGGGGCGCCGCTGGTTTCCTTTTTGAAAAATTTCGGAATTGCTGCCGAAACGAAAAAAACTAAAACAACATCGCATACCGATACCACCGTAGAAATAGCCCATTCCGCCTTTTTTGAAACAAGCAGAGATGTTCGTGCCATCCTGGTCAACGGCACGGGGAAAGTTTCTTATAAAAATGCCGGAGAATATACCGTTTTCCCCCTGCTTTCGGCAGAAGGAACCGATATTGCCGCCGTCTCTGCGGGAAAATATGTTTCCAACTATATCAAATATGCAATGGAAGGAGCTTCCGTTGAGCCTGTTTCTACCAGAGACGGCAAACTTATCTTTGTTGCTGACAGCGATATTCTAAAAGATTATATTTATGTGTCCGACGAATCAAAAGGCAACAGTTTTTACCAAACGGTCCCATTGGCGGACAATATGCTTTTTTTCTTGCGGCTGCTTAGTTATGCGGCCGGAGATAAAGTTGAAAATACGCTGTCCTATCGGCATTATCCCCTCAATACAGCAAGTATCGGCAATGCCGTTCTTGCCTATATCCGCCAATCATATAATGCTGATATCAAGCAATATGAAGATAAAAAAGCTTCTTTGTTGCGGCAAAAAGAAAAATTTTATGATGTTTTGTCTTCCCAAGGGTATGCTTCCGTTAAAAATATCGGCGACATCAGCCATATTGAACAGGACTTAAACGAAACGGAGAGCAAACTCTATCAAATAAAATCAGAAATTGCCTCTTATTATCAGACCGTCATTATGAGCATTACTTTGATTTTACTTTTTGCCGTTCCCGCATTTTTACTTGTTTTTTTACTTTTGGGAATTTCAAAGAGATATAAACAATACAAAATCAGGAGGTTAATTGATGTTGCGAAAACATATTAGAGTTGCGCTGCTACTTTTGGCGGTTGTTCTTCCTCTTACTATTTTCGGCAGTATCCATACCGCCGGCCAAATGCGTATTTTTTCGCGAGGAAGCTATTTTTTTGAAAAAACGCGTGAAAATGCCGATATTTTATCTGTTTCCATAACCTTCCCCGGCGGCAAAACCATTACTGTAGAAAAAAAAGACAGTTTCTGGCGTATTAAAGAAGCTGATGATTATTTTGCATCTTTTGCTAAAGTCAATGCCCTGATTGCCCTTATCCGCAATACGGTCATATACAGAGCCGATGCTTTGAATAGCGATAGCCCGCATCAAATTTCCGATGCCATCAGAATTGCAAGCACCGACAGCCATGGCAATATTGTTGATGATGCATATATTCTGCCGTTAAAAGACGGCAACAGCCGCCATTATGCCCTTTTGAACGATGACGGCTATTTGTACCAGCTTAAAGGGAATTTTTCACTGTCATCCCAGGTGAGCGACTGGTTGCAGATGCCCCTGTTTTCATGGGACAACAGACGGATTAAGCGCATTAAAACCGACCGGTTTGAAGTATATCGCCGGACCACAGGTTCTGATTTCCGAACCGCCGGCAGTAATAAGATCTGCCCGCAGATTGCCAACCTCATCGGCAACTTTGCTTATCTGGTGGCCGATGATATCCGGCATGCTTCTCATTTTATCCCGGAAAAATATCAGAAGGCCGGATATTTTGAGATATACCTGTTTGGCGGGCTTGTGTACAAAATCAGCCTTTATCGCGGAGAAGATGGTTATTGGATGCGCGTCCGCCTGGATAAAGGCGGCCTCATCAACAAACCTTCGCTAAATGTTATGAAAGAAAACAGCATTTTATATGACGGCTGGTATTTCAAAATTAATACCGATAAAGGAAAATTGATTTCCGGCTTTGTCATATAGCGGCAATTTTTAACCTTCTGCAAAAATCCCCTTGGCCTGCCAAGGGGATTTTCGCTAACAGGAATCAACGTTCCAATTTTTTATATTTGATACGATGCGGACGGCATGCTTCTTCGCCTAAACGCCTTATCTTATCTTTTTCATAGTCTTCAAAGTTTCCTTCAAACCACTCCACATGCCCTTCGTCTTCATAAGCCAGAATATGAGTAGCCAACCGGTCCAAAAACCAACGGTCGTGCGACGTTACCAATACACATCCCGGATAGTTCATAATTCCTTCTTCCAATGAACGTAATGTGTCTACGTCCAAATCATTGGTCGGTTCATCCAGCAATATGACATTTGCCCCCTTGCGCAACATTTTGGCGAGATGCACCCGGTTGCGTTCACCGCCTGACAACTGACCTATTTTCTTTTGCTGATCCGTTCCTTTAAAATTAAACTGGCCGACATAAGCACGGGAAGACATTTGTTTCTTTCCCAACTCTATTATATCCAACCCGTCGGATATTTCCTCCCAAATCGTTTTGTTGTCATTCAGTTCATCGCGGCTTTGGTCCACATATCCCAAATCAACCGTATCTCCAATGACAATTTCGCCCGAATCCGGTTTTTCCTGTCCGGTAATCATCCGGAATAGTGTTGTTTTGCCGGCACCATTAGGACCGATAATACCGACAATAGCGCCCTTGGGAATTTTAAAAGACAAATTATCAATCAGAACTTTATCGCCATAGGCTTTGGAAATATTTTTTGCTTCTATAACCATATCGCCCAGACGTTCACTCATCGGAATATTGATATGCGCCTGGGAAATCTGCTCTTTGGACGCCTCAGATAGAAGTTCCTCATAGGCGTTGATACGTGCTTTGGATTTTGCCTGGCGGGCTTTAGGATTTTTATGTATCCACTCCAATTCGCTGGCCAGCGTCTTCTGCCGGGCACTCTCCTCGCGGGCTTCCTGCTCCAGGCGTTTCTGCTTTTGTTCCAGCCAGGATGTATAATTACCTTCATAGGGGATGCCCTGTCCGCGGTCTAATTCCAAAATCCAACCGGTTACATTGTCTAAGAAATACCGATCATGCGTTACCATAACCACTGTTCCCTTGTAATCGCGCAGATGATGTTCCAGCCACGCTACCGACTCGGCGTCCAGATGGTTTGTCGGTTCATCTAACAACAGCATATCCGGTTTTGATAATAACAGCCGACACAGGGCGACCCGTCTTTTTTCACCTCCGGAGAGCTTAGTTACATCTGCATCAGCAGGAGGACAACGCAACGCATCCATGGCTATTTGCACGGTTCTTTCTATGTCCCAACCGTTCACGGCATCTATTTTTTCCTGCAATGCGGCCTGCTCCTCTATCAGGGCATTCATTTCATCATCGGTTATCGGTTCGGCAAATTTCATGGAAACTTCTTCAAAACGCTTCAGCAAAGCTACCGTTTCGCTCAAGCCGTCCATAACATTTTCCATCACATTTTTAGACGGATCCAGTTTGGGCTCCTGCTCCAAATAGCCGACTTTTACGCCTTCTGCCGCCCAGGCCTCACCGCTGTATTCTTTATCAACACCGGCCATAATTTTCAGCAAAGTGGATTTTCCGGCGCCGTTTACACCCAAAACGCCGATTTTTGCGCCGGGGAAAAACGAAAGGCTGATATTCTTAAACAGCTCTTTTCCGCCGGGAAATACTTTGCTTAAATTTTGCATAACATAAATGTATTGATACGATGCCATTATTTTTTCCTTTTCAATTTCAGATGTCTTTTGGTTTCCATTTTGTTAAATATTAATTTCGCGCTCTTGCTTCCTGCTGCCTGATTTTTTGAAAAATGCCCTGACGAACCGCGCTTTTTCTTTTTCTTGCCATTATTCTGGCGTAATATTCATCAAGTTTGGCGCTTTCATTTTCATCCCGGTTATAAACCAAAGTTGCGTCATAGGCCTGCCGCGGTTTTATGATTTTTCCGTCCGGCATTTTTAATGTGCCATTTTTGTAAACAACGGTTTGAAAAATTTTTTGATTATTAAAGCGGCTGTTTACTTCTGGGCAATCATAATTTCCGTTTCTTTTTTTATTTAGATACGCGGTTGCCTTGGCGCTGTTATATTCATACATTCCGTCTGCCTGTTCCGCATCCGAACGGGCTGAAGTTATCATATACGCACGGGCTATAAATTCATACGACGGATAGCGCACGGCACCGCAAGCTAAGCCTTCGCCTGAAATATACCCAAGATTTTTTACATCCTGCAAATAATCGGACGCATATGCCGGTCCGGCCAGTAAGCATATTCCGATTGCTGTCAAAATTCTTTTTTTCATCCCTTCAGACTGCCTGTTTTTTAAGTTTTTTCATTATAAGGGCAAATAAATCTATTTCAAGTGAAAAAATCATTTGACAAATTAAAACAAGTATCGTATGTCTTGTTCAAACTTTTGTGTAAGGAAGAAAAAAATGAAAATATATAGCTCTTTAAAGTCTAAGAAGGCCCGCGTCAGAGGTTGTAAGCTTGTTCGCCGCAGAGGGCGTCTTTATGTAATTAACAAAAAAGAGCCGAAATATAAGGCTCGCCAAGGTTAATTTGGAAGATGACTTTTCTTAAAGCCGGCTAATTTGTCCGGCTTTTTGTTTGTCCTGATTGCACTCTTTTCTGCCGACATTTGACTATATGAAATCTCTCCGCTTTTTATTCTTCTTTAAACCGGATAATTTTTTGTTGCCTTTTACATATTCTCCAATACGGCAACGGCATTTACATACTCACGCTCATTAGATATGGTCAAGTGCATTTTGAAATTTTGATTTTGCGAAACACTGAACGCGCGGGATAAGGCATTTCCGTACAAATTGACTTTCGGGCAGCCTAACGAATCGTGGACAATTTCAATGTCTTTTAGCGTGATGCCGGAACGAAAGCCGCTACCCAAAGCTTTGGATACGGCCTCTTTGGCTGCAAATCTGGTTGCTGCTGCCAGCCGCAAGCTCTCATCTTCATAATAAATATTCTTTTTTTCAAGCTCGGCTATCTCTTTCATTGTGAAGCATTTTTTTATAAAACGCAGTAAAAAAGCTTTGTCTTTGGCAAAACGCGTTACCTGAACAATATCACAACCCAATCCCAGTATCATTTTCATTCCTTTCCGTTTGAGACGTTTCTGCCGATTTAAGCAGAACCCTTTTGGTCGCTTCGTATATTCCCGCCCATACGATTATATAAATCGGCATGCTTCCTACCAACATCGGCAAAAATACCGGCCAGATATCCTTAAAGAAAGCTTTAACATCAAGTTCCAACACATTATGAAACATTTCTACAAACAATATTTTGAATTCCGGCGGCTGCGACGGTGCATCTGTTCCTAAAATCAACAATCCCAGATGTAAAGTCAACAGCCATATAAAAGGAAATGTCCAAGGATTGCCAAAAAGCGTCCCCAAAGCCGCCGCCACACCGTTTTGACCGGACAGTTTGGTTATGGCTATACACAACAGCAGATGAAAGCCGACAAAAGGCGTGAAAGACATGGCGACCCCGGTTGCGAACCCTTTGGCGATTTCATCTGGCGTTCCTTTTAACGAATCTAAGCGTTCCAGTACTTTTTGATAACTGTTTTGCAGTTCCCGTTTCACAAAATGCCACAGGGACATGCTTCCTCCATTTTTCAAACCCGAGCCACAAAGCTGACTACTTTTGAAGCCTTTAATGCAGCAATTATATCATTCAGATGTGCCATATTTTTTACATCAACATCAATCAGTATTTCAAAATAACTAATCGTTCTGTATACGATATTCAAGTTTGCAATATTTGCATTTTGGCGAGCAATCAGGTTTGACAACTCACCCAACGTTCCCGGCTCATTGCTTATTATCACTTTAATCCGCGCCGTATGCGTTTCCGTTTCAGCATCTTCGCCCCATGAAATATCCAACCAACGTTCCGGTTCATCTGCATATTTTTCTAAAGCTTTGCATGATAAAGAATGAATCGCTACGCCTTTGCCCGTTGTTACAATTCCGACAATACGGTCGCCGGGAATCGGGTGGCAGCAACCGGCAAAATGCACGGCCATTCCCGATATCAGGCCTTCAATTTTGAGTGCTCCGCTTTTTTTCTTTTTAGGTTTGGACAATTTGATGGAATTAACAACTTTGGTTATTTTTGACTGCTTATATGCCGGATAAACGGTTCTCAACACATCCCAACCGGTTACAAGCCCCTCGCCCACTTTGGCATATAGGTCTTCCATACTTTCACATTCAAAATGCGGAAGCGTTGCATAAACGGCCTTTTCGTTAAATTCCAAATTTTCCTGCTTAAATAATTTTTCCAGAATGTCTTTTCCCAAAGACAAAAATTGTTCGCGCTTGCAGGCACGAACATATCTTCTTATGGCGGCTTTCGCTTTTCCAGTAACCACAAAACGCTCCCATTCCGTAGACGGGTGTTGCGCTTTTGAAGTCAACACTTCTACCTGGTCGCCATTTTGCAAAACACTGCGCAGCGGTTTAATTTCACCGTTGATTTTTGCTCCGACGCATTTATCGCCAACGCTGGAGTGTACCGCATAAGCAAAATCAACCGGCGTTGAACCGTACGGCAGACCTATCAAATCGCCTTTCGGGGTAAAGCAAAATACCTGGTCATTATACATTTCCAGCTTGGTATTTTCCAAGAATTCATCCGGATTTTGCGCCTGTTCCAGAATTTCAAGGAGTTCACGCATCCAACGGAAACTCTTTCCTTCAACTTTTTGCCCCTGTTTGTATGCCCAGTGGGCCGCGACTCCCTTTTCATTTATTTCATGCATTTCGTGCGTGCGAATCTGGACTTCAATACGTGTGTTCTCCGGCCCGATAATGCCGGTATGTATGGATTGGTAACCATTTGGTTTCGGCGTTGATATATAATCTTTAAAACGGCGCGGGACCATATGATATTTGCTGTGTATTACCCCTAAGGCCTGGTAACAGGCGGCAATGTCATCTACACAAATACGAAATGCCATAATATCGGACAATTGTTCAAAAGAAGCATTTTTTAACTGCATCTTGCGCCAGATGGAATACGGAGATTTTTCCCGACCGGTTACCACCGCTTTTATGCCGTTGTCTTCCATATCTTGTTGCAACCGGCTGATAATTTTAGGAACCAGATTGCTACCCTGCTCCCTTAAAAAATTCAACCGTGCAACTATAGAATCGTGCGCCTCTTTATGCAGCTCGGCAAATGCAATTTCTTCCAATTCGGTTTTTATTTCCTGCATACCGATACGTTCGGCAAGCGGCGCATATATGTCTAATGTTTCTTTAGCTATCCTTTTGCGCTTTTCCTCCGGGCAAAAATGCAGCGTCCGGATATTATGAAGCCGGTCAGCCAGCTTTATCAGCAATACGCGGATATCTTCAGACATGGCCAGCAAAAGCTTACGAAAGTTTTCCGCCTGTTTGCTGGAGCCTGATTTTTGTTCAATAATCGCAAGTTTGGTTACGCCGTCTACAAGAGCTGCGACCTGCGGCCCGAACAGTTCCTTGATTTCTTCTACCGTCGTGTCCGTATCTTCCACCGTATCGTGCAAAAGACCGGCTATGATGGAATTGCAATCCAGCCGGAATTTTGTTAAAATTCCTGCCACTTCAATAGGATGCGAATAGTACGGATCCCCCGACGTACGCAACTGCGCTCCATGCTTTTTCATGGCAAAAACATAAGCACGGTTCAGCGCATCTTCATCTGCGTTCGGATCATAGGACTTTACCAAATCAACTAATTCATATTGTCTTAACATATAACCTCTTTTTCACCCACAGTCTTTGATTATAGCGCATAAATAAAAAAAAGCAAGACGAGAAAATATCCCGTCTTGTTTTTTATTATTCTGACTGATGAATTTATTTTTTATTCTTCAACGTCACCCATATCATCGGCAAAATCATCTTTGCCATCCAGCATATCATCATCCAAATCCGCATCATCTAAAGATATGTCATCACTTTCGCCATCCATATCAACATCAATGGTTTCGCCATCGCTATCCTGAATCTGCATATTATCGGCAAGTGCCGTATCCAAAATTGCATCACCATCAAATTGCGAATCCAATTCGGACAGTTCTTTTTCCGCTGCCATAATTTCCAATTCTTCTTCTTCCGGCTCTTCAACTTCAACATGCTTCTGCAGGCCCATTACCAAAGATTTCTGCAAATCTTCAATATCAGCTTTACCTTCTGCTATTTCCCGCAGTGCAACCACGGAGTTTTTATCGTTATCGCGTTCCACCTTTATCGGAGAACCAGCCTCTATATCTTTGGCCCGCTGTGCCGCCACCAGCAACAGCTCATATCTGTTCGGGATTTTTTCAATACAGTCTTCAACCGTTACACGTGCCATTTTGACCACCTTTAATGTTGTTTCATGTTTTTTGATTTTATATACAAAGCGTTTGAGAAATGCAACCTTTTTTTTGAAAAACTTTAGTAGAATATCGGAGCAGTCAGCAGTATCCCCCTATTTTTAAGCAATTTTTGCTCCAGGTCTTTCTGGTGAGGGCGCACAGCAGCAACATCTTCTTTGAAAACCGTATACATTTTTATGATGGCTGCTTCTACGGCATACATATCTTTTTGCCACTTCTCCGGCAATTGCTTAATGTAATCATCATAATAGCCGCGGCGGTGAAAACGAACCGCATAAGCGACGGACTGGTTGGCCTCTGCCACACGAAAGGCTTTTACCGTCTTGTCACAAGTATAGGCCCATTCTTCCGGCGTAAAACCTTGTTTGATAACAACCGAGGCAAATTCGTCATATATCCCGGCAAAACGTGTTTTCAAAACAAGCCTCTGGCAAGGGTTTACAATATCTTTCAGACTGTTTTGCCTTAAAGCCGTCCCCTGCCCGGCCTCCCAGGCATCAAGTACCGCTTCGGCGACTATCAGCTTGCCATAATTTCTCATTTGGTTTTTGGTGCCGAATTCCATTATGCCGTCTATTGTTGCCACAAACGCCCCGACATCTTTGGATGTTAACGGCGATGTCAATGTCGGGTGCAATGTGCGCAAATTTAAAGCATAATTTTGCCCGCGGCCTTTTTTTTCCGCGGCTCCGGATATTTGCCTTTCTTTCGCCGAAGGCGTTTTCTCTTTATTATCATCTTTTTCTGCTTTTTTTATTTTTTCTTTCAAAAAGTCCGGCAATTCTATATTTATCCGCGGTTTTTTGACCCGTACCGAACGCGGGCGGTCTAAATCTTCAGGCTTCTTTTCTCCCCATATTTCCGGCATCAGCAAAAAATATAGCCCCGGCGACATAAATTCCAGATTTTCCATACCTTTGAATTTTTCAGCCACATCCTTGGGAAATTGGTTTTTTGTTTCTTTAATGCCGGGTAAATTCAAAATTTTTTCAGACATTCCAGGCACCTGATGCAACATCGGCCCGATATATTGATACGAATCCTTAGGGAGCCAGCTTAAAATTTCCAACAGCTCGTCTTCATAATTATTTTTCAAACGCCCTTCGCTTAAGCCATAAAAACGGATTGTCTGGCTGAATTCTTTCTTAAATTTGCGCTCCATGCGAAAGCGAGACGTATAGCCGCGATCGTACAAATCTTTCATAGAGCCGATTTGACTTTTTATTTTTTGCACATCGGGGATTTCCATATCCATATCAACAACGAAATACCGGTCAAAATCCGACACACCTGCGCAGCAGGGTGAAACCAATGCACACATCATCAAAACCAAAGCAAGAGTTTTCCGCATATTATCTTTTCCTTATAAGGTGTTAACCCTACGATAACGGGTAAAATTTAAAAAAACGTTATGCTTGCAATTTAAATTCCGTTAGACTATGATTTATGAGAATATAAATCACTTTTACGGAGAAAAGTTATGATCTGGACCGATGAAGCTGTTGAAGAATTAAAAAGAATGTGGGATCGCGGCATGACTACCGGGCAAATCGCCAAGGCCTTAAACGTCACAAAAAACTCTATCATAGGAAAAGTCCACCGTTTGTGCCTTACAGCCAGACCTTCCCCCATTAAAAAATCTTCTGCACCCAAAACCGATAAAAAGACCGTCGTTGCCGGAAAAACAACCAAGAACGAGAAAAATACCGCTACCGCAACAAGCAAACAGGCTTGCATTCCAAGCTCTTCTGCCGCTGCTGCCCCTCTTAATGAAGAGACTAATATCCCGTTGGTCAAACTGGACAACCACACCTGCCGCTGGCCACTCGGCGATCCCCGCGATGACGATTTTTGTTTTTGCGGCAAGCATGTCAAAACGGGGCAAACATATTGTGAAGAGCATGCGGCCATTGCCTATGTCAAACCCGGAAAGAAAATCTGATTTCCGGCTTTTCTTTTGACGATGCTTACTTGCTGGTGTTTTAATGTAAGCCGGTTTTAATGCAGACTGGCTGAAGTTTGATATGCTTTGTTCAGATTTAAGGGCGTTTGGCTCAGTTAGAGGTAGTTGTTTGTATAGTCAAAAATTTTCAAAATTCATAACCCTTTGGCAAGATGAATTTGCTTATGAAAAGACGCTGGAAGAACAGGCCTGTTTTGATAAAAACGGAAACCCAATCCCGTGGTATACATATCCGGCAACAGAGTATCTTTCGCAGTTTGATTATTCCGACAAGAGCATATTTGAATACGGGTGCGGCTTTTCATCTTTGTTTTGGGCACAAAGAGCACGCCAGGTTATCAGCATAGAAGATAATCCGGCCTGGTTTGAAAAATGGCAACAACTGACACGAAATAATCTGACCTTTCGCCTTGAAACCGATTTAGATGCTTATGTCCATTCTATTTTTGACAATGAGAAAAAATATGATGTCATTGCCATTGACGGCAAACGGCGAGCCGCATGCGCTCATGCCGCCACACAAGCATTAAAAGACGGCGGTTTTATCATTTTGGATGACAGCGACAGAATCAATAACAGCAACGAATATGTTGATGCCGTGCATACCTTAAAAAAGCATAATCTGCTGCAAGTTGACTTTTACGGGTTCAGCCCTATGGATAATTTTACCAAAGCGACCTCCGTCTTTTTCAGCCGGGATTTTAATTTTTCTACCCTTAATGCAAAGCAACCTGCCAACGGAATCGGAAACCTTTGGGGCATGGGACGCAGAAAACGCAAAGAATTCTATCGCGAAAGCTATTCAGCCCCTAAATAATTTTTTCCGTTTTCGGTTATTTTAACCTTTGTCCGCCGCCAAACCCAGTTTTAGAGCAATTTTTGCCGCTATTTGCTTATAAGCCAAAGCATACGGGCTGTCCGGTGCACTTTGCACAATCGGCGTTCCGGCGTCAGCATTCACTCGGATATCATAATGCAGAGGGATTTCACCAAGGAAATCAACTCCATATCGTTCGGCGGTTTTTGCAGCGCCGGCATGGCCGAATATATCGGCGCGATGTCCGCATTTTTCACAAATATAATAGCTCATATTTTCAACAATGCCTAAAACCGGCACGCCGATTTTGTTAAACAGGTTTAATCCCTTTATTGCGTCAATAAGAGCTATATCCTGAGGCGTTGACACAATGACGGCACCGGAAAAATTTATTTTTTGCGACATGGTAATTTGTATATCCCCCGTACCGGGCGGCATATCCACCACCATAACATCCGTATCGTCCCAGGCCGTTTGCGTCAACATTTGTTCTATTGCACCGCAAGCCTTAGCACCTCTCCAGATTAAAGCAGCATCTTCGGATATCATGCTGCCGATGGACATTGATTCCACACCGCCTTCTTTAAATGGCTGGAAAGTTTCCCCATCATACGAAACCGGCGGCATATTTTTGTAGCCCAACATTGCCGGAACCGACGGTCCGTATATATCTGCATCAAACAATGCCACTTTTAGATTTAAATCAGCCAGCGCTAACGCCAAATTGACCGCCGTTGTTGATTTGCCGACTCCCCCTTTGCCCGAAGCAACCGCAATAATGTGCCGAACGCCCTTGATATGCCATTTATCATCCGCCGGTTGCTCTTTTTTCTCTACAACATGTATAACATTTACTTTTTTATCCGGCCGGATTGCCGCCAGAGCCGTTTTTATATTTTGTTCTGTTGCGGCATTTACCAGTGTTTTCAGCGTTACGATTATCCTGCCGCCAAACTCCTTAATTGACGCAATGTCTTCCGGACGCACATATTCAGCGAGGCTCTTCCACAGTTCTTTTTCCGACATATTCAATTCCCCTTGTGTGGATATTATTTTTTCAATATTGTTTTTATATCTGCTTTATATTATTTTTTGGAAAAATGTTAAGTCTTATTTCTGATTTGTTAGAGGTTTTCAAATGACAGATAAATTAGCCACTTTTGACATCAACCCGTGGGATAATTCCAGCGACTCCCCATCAAAACCGAAGGTTGTTGATTTTACGACAAAAATTTCAAAAATGCAGCAGAGCAACGATAATTTTAACGGCCTTTTTAAAATTATCGGCGGCGTTTTGCTTTTTTTGTGGCTGATTTCCGGTTTTTACCAGGTCGGCCCCAGCGAACAGGGCGTCGTTTTGCGGCTCGGAAAATATACCGAAACAACCGATGCCGGACTGCATTACCATTTGCCTTACCCGTTTGAAACGGTTTATCTTGTTAACATCAGCAAAGAGCGCAGCATAAACCTCGGCGTGAACGACGAATCTTTTAGCAACTCCGGCGGACTGTCCGAAAGCCATATGCTGACAGGCGACGAAAACATCGTAGATATCAATCTGACGGTTGTCTGGAATATTAAAGATGCACGGGACTTCCTGTTTAAAACCAGGACGCCGGATTTAACGGTCAAAGTGGCCGCCCAATCCGTTTTGCGCGAAATTATCGGACAATCAAAAATGGAAGATGTCATTACCGGCGACCGTGCAAAAATTGAAAACGATACGCTTAAGGAATTACAAGGATTGCTTGATAAATTTCAGACAGGCGTAAACATTGTCCGCGTCAAGCTGCAAAAAGCCGACCCGCCCAAACAAGTTGTTGATGCATTCAACGAGGTTCAGCGCGCCAAAACCGACGCCGAGCGTTTTAAAAACGAAGCAGAAGCTTATGCGAACGAAGTCCTTCCCAAAGCGGAAGGAGAGGCTATCAAACGCAAACAGGAAGCAGAAGCCTACCGGGCTGCCGTTATCAGCAAAGCCGAAGGTGAAGCCCAGAGATTTTCTTCCGTTTATGATGCTTACAAGACAGGAAAACTGGTAACGTCAAAACGCCTTTATCTGGAAACGATGGAGGATATTTTGAAAAAATCCAAGAAGGTCATTATGGAACCCGGACAAAAGAGTTCCAACATGATGCCCATTTTACCGTTAAAATAATCTATGTGCGGAGTTTGCAATGAAAAAGAATTTACATATAATCCTGGTTTGCGCAGCGGTATTGCTCGTTGTAGCATTTCAATCCCTCTATATCGTGCAACAGCCTGAGCAAGCCATTGTTTTGCAATTCGGAGAACCGGTCAGACTGGTTCAGGATTCCGGGTTAAAAATCAAAGTTCCGTTCATTCAAAATGTTGTTTTTTATGACAAAAGACTGCTTAATCTGGAGCCTCCGGCGCAGGAAGTGGTTTTGAAAGACAAAAAGCGTTTAGACGTGGATACTTTTTCCCGTTACAGGATTGTGGAACCGCTGACGTTTTATAAAACCGTACGTTATGAATACCAGGCACAAAACCGTTTGCAGGAAATTGTCAATTCTTCGGCACGCAATGTCTTGGCGACCGTAACATTGAGAGAACTGCTCTCTGAAAAGAGAACCGAAATTATGCGCCGCATCAGCGAGGCCGTTAAAGATGATGCCAAGCAAATCGGCGTGGAAGTTGCTGATGTGCGCATCAGGCGTGCCGACCTGCCCATCCAAGTATCCCAAGCCATAAACGACCGGATGAAAACAGAACGTATCCGTGAGGCAAAAGGCTATCGTGCGGACGGTGAGAAAATGGCGCAAGAAATCAGAGCCACGGCAGACAAGCAAGCGACAATTACCGTTGCCAATGCCGAAAAAGAAGCCCAGCAGATAAAAGGTGAAGGCGATAAAAAAGCAACCGAAATATGGAATAAGGCTACCAGCGCAGATCCGGAGTTTTATGCCTTTTACCGCTCGCTTGAAGCGTATCGCAACTCTTTTGATGCCGAAACATCAATGGTTTTGGCACCGGAAGGCGAGTTCTTTAATTATTTCGGAAAATCATTGAAATAGGAAAAGCCGATGCATCTTTTATCCGTTCTTTTGCTGTTTGCAGCGACAACAGGCCAGGCTTTTGCCCTTGATTCATACGCCGATTTGGTTGAAACCCTGATGCCGTCGGTAGTTAATATTTCCACAGAAAAAGAAGCCGTTGCAGACACGGACGAGGGAATTGATAATTTCATGCTTAATCCGGAACTTAAAGGCCGGGAATCTCTCGGTTCCGGCTTTTTTATCCATAAAGACGGCTATATACTGACCAATCTTCATGTGATAAAAGGCGCAAAGAAAATTTCGGTTATTACCGACGATAACGAATCTTATACAGCAACCATTGCCGGAACCGATGCCCCCAGCGATTTGGCGGTTTTGAAAATAGATTTGCAGCAAGATGAAAAGCCCAGAGAGGTTCGTCCTGTTGTTTTTGGCAATGCCCATGATGCACGAATCGGCGACAAAGTTTTGGTATTCGGCAATCCTTACGGCCTCGGCGTCAGCGTATCATCCGGAATTATTTCAGCAAAATCCCGCAATATCGGACTCGGTTCACAACAATATTTACAAACAGATGCAGCCATCAACAAAGGAAACTCGGGCGGCCCTATGTTTAACCTGGACGGCGAAGTTATCGGCGTCAATGCCGCTTTATTTACATCCCAGGGAGCTAGCGGGATAGGTTTTGCCCTGCCTTCAAATACCGCAAACTGGGTATCAAACCAGCTAATGAAAGACGGGAAAGTCCGGCGCGGCTGGCTCGGATTTTCCGTTGCCAACGGAATCGATTCATATACAGGAAAACCCGGCTTTGTCATTACGGAAATAGATGAAGAATCTCCGGCATACAAAGAAGGATTGCGTGTCGGAGAAATTATCAGCGCCTACGACGATATGCCGGCGGCTGATGTTGCCGATTTTTTGAACTATGCCGAGACACTGGAGCCCGGTGATATGCTACGGCTCAAGACATTGAGCTTTGGCGAAGAATTCAGGACCGTTATCAAAATACAGGATATGCCTGCCCAGAAACTAAAAGACTATACCGACAAAGCCTTAAAAGAGAGCCGCCAGCGTTCCGTCCAGGATATTGACAGTGAAGTTTTCTACATTTCCGAATTTAAAATAGCCGTTAAAGAAGCGGATCCCCGCGGATTGGCTATTGTTAAAATAGAAAAAAAATCACCGCTTGCAGGCAAAGGCATTAAAGTGGGGGACGTTATTTTAGAAGCAGACAGGTCTGACATTTATACTGCCGACAATTTGCTGGATAATATCAGGACTGCCGTTGTCAACGATTTTCGTCCGATATCCCTGCTTATTCAAAGCAGTGATAATGCTTTTTATACCTCCGTTGAATTGGTGAATGAAAATGATTAGGGTTGATTTTTATCATTTGCAGCGTTCTTCTTTGGAGCAAATTTTGCCTAAATTATGCGAAAAAGCTTATTCTACGGGAAAAAGGATTAAAATTCAGCTCGGGACGGAAGAACGTATTGAATTTATCAACACCCTCTTATGGACGTACAATGAAGAATCCTTCTTGCCCCACGGCAGCAAAAAAGACGGTTTCAGCGAAGAACAGCCTGTTTTCATATCCGCAGATGAAGATAATCCCAACGGGGCGTCTTTGCTCATCCTTGCCGACGGCGCCATGCCCAATCCGGATACTTTGCAACACTATGAGCGTGTTTTGAATATCTTTGACGGAATGAATGATGTTTCGTTGAACAATGCACGAAATTATTGGAAGCAGATACGGGATTTAGATGGAGAGCTCCATTATTGGCAACAAAACGAAAAAGGCAGTTTTGAACAAAAAGTTTGACTTTTCCATACAGTCAGCCTTTGGAAAAATAAAATGTTTCCAATTTTATTTCGGGCTGTTTTATTTTTTTTGCACGGCAACGGATTATGCACAAAAGAAACTTTTAAAATTTTTCCGGGGCTGTATATTCTGAAATAAGGCTTGCACAATTAGAAAAATTGTGTCAGCATCTGCGCATAATATAATTTTCAGGGGATAGACCATGTCAAATTTGCAAGCGTCAAATGACAGTTTTAAATATGATGATTTGAAACACGCGGTTGAAACAATTGACCAAGAGATTGAAACTCTTGAAATTTTAAAAAACAGCCTTGACAGCAATCTTTCCAAAGCTTTGGATTTGTTGCAAAACACAAAAGGGCGCGTTATTGTTACGGGGATGGGAAAATCCGGCCACATAGCGCGAAAAATGGCGGCAACCTTCGCATCAACAGGTACTGTTGCTTTCTTTGTCCACCCGGCAGAAGCAAGCCATGGCGACTTGGGAATGATTTCAGACGATGATGTCATTATTGCCATTTCATACAGCGGCGAATCGAAAGAATTATCCGATATTCTGGTTTATGCCAAACGCCGCAACATTCCGCTGATTGCCATTACCCGCAATCCGGAGAGCGCTTTGGGCAAAAATGCTTCTTTGGTATTAAAGCTGCCGGATAACGGCGAAGCCTGCCCGCTCGGGTTAGCACCGACTTCATCTACAACGGCAACAATTGTTTTGGGCGATGTCCTGGCCGTAGATTTGATGGAACGCCGCGGCTTTTCCGCAACGGATTTTCGCCAGCGCCACCCGGGAGGCAAACTCGGAGCTATTTTGTGCAAAGTTTCCGATGTTATGCACAAGGGAGATGAAATGCCGCTGCTGAAAGATGACGCCCTGATGCGCGATGCCTTATTGGTCATGAGTGAAAAAATGCTCGGCTGCGTCGGCATTGTCAATGAAAGCGGAGAGCTTATCGGAATTATAACCGACGGTGACTTAAGGCGCTGGATGCTGCCGGATATGTCCCCGAATTTGATTATGGAAAAAGTTTCCTCCGTTATGACTAAAAATCCGAAAGTCATTTCGCCGGATGCCCTTATCGTAGATGCCGTCAATACAATGAACAACACCGGGCACGGCATTACCAATTTGTTTGCCGTCCAAGATAAAAAACCGGTCGGCGTTATCCATATTCATGACTGCTTGAAAGCCGGAGTAGCATAAGCGTGTTTGAGACACAAAAGATTGACAGTTTTTTCAGCGGAGAAAAGAACCTTTTAGACGAGGAAGAAAAGAACTACACAACGCGAAGAACGAAAGTTGTGCGCTTTTTTAAGCTTTTTCTTCCTTGTTTAACGGCGTTGCTTTTGGGCGTGGGCATTGTTCTTTTTGATTTTGATTCTGACAAGGATTCCACATTTGTTCTTGCCAGTGAAGAAAAGGTGTATTTTGAAAAATTCCGTATGAAAAATACGGTGTTTGAAATCACGGAAAAAGATAATGATCTGAGCACGCTGATGGCTGACGTGGTTGAAGAAACCGAACCAGGAAAAAAACAATATAACCTGACGACTCCGAAAGCTAAAACTTTTGACGGAACCAAAACAATTACCCTGGAAGCAAAAACGGGAAAATATGACCAGAACCGGCAAGTTTTGGATTTGTTTACAGATGTGGTTGCCAATTATGACAAACAAATGGAAATAAAAACAAACAGTGCAACTTATTCCTTTGCCAAAGAGGCCGGGTATGGCAATGAAAAGGTTGTCGGCAACGGCGAGAAGGGTTATTTTGAGGCTGATAAATTTACTTTTGACAAAGGCAAAGGCGTAGTTACCCTTATTCATAATGTTTTCATTAAAAACGATACGACCGAACTGCGCACGCCAGAAACAGCTTCTTTGTTTTTGAATGGCAACAAGTTTGTCGCCACTAAGGCAACCATCAAAAAAGGCAAGGATACGCTTAAAGGAAATACCGTTACCGCCCTTTTTAAGGATACGCGCAGTTTTGAAATCTCCCATGTCTATGCCGAAGGGCAAACGCAAATTGTTTCCGATGGCAAAACAGCTTTTGCCGATAAAAGCGACTACGATGAGACAACAGGCTTAGTCAAACTGTTCGGCAATGTTAAAGTTGTTGCCGAAGGCGGCTATACAGCAACGGCAAATAACGGCGTGTATGATGATAAAGCGCAGACTTTTACATTGATTGACAATGTTAATGTCAAAAACGACAGCGGCTATACCGCCGTTGCCCAAAAAGGCATTTATAATTTAAGCAAAAATACGTTTACATTGCA
The DNA here is from genome assembly GCA_944391435.1 of uncultured Alphaproteobacteria bacterium. Taxonomy (GTDB): domain Bacteria; phylum Pseudomonadota; class Alphaproteobacteria; order RF32; family CAG-239; genus CAG-267. The sequence goes on from CALXTP010000041.1 coordinate 37,170, forward strand.
AAATAACGTGCGCATTACAAAAGGCAACAACATTATCACGGCGCCCAAAGCCATTTATTTCCAAAATAAAGACGAATTTCGTTTTTACGAAGATGTCAGAGTTACACAAAAAGACGGAACGGCAACGGCCAAAAGCGGCGTATATTATATCAAAAAGAATATTGCCGAACTTGAAAATGATGTTGTTATAACAAAAGACGGCAATATTGTCCGCGGCGACAAAGCCATTTCTGACTTTAATACGTCAAAGAGCCGCCTGATTGCCAAAGGAGGCGGGCGGATTTCCGGCAAATTAATTGAGAGCACTTTGAAAGATAAGGACGACTGATATGACCAAGCAAAATGAAGATGCTTCTATTTTGGAAGTTTTTAATATTGGAAAAAGATATAAGAACAGAAGCGTGCTTCGTAATGTTTCCTTAAATGTTAAGAGAGGCGAGGCTGTGGGATTGCTCGGGCCGAACGGGGCCGGCAAAACGACTTGCTTTTATTGTGTTACCGGACTGATAACTCCTGATTACGGCGATGTACATATTGACGGGCAGGATATTACATATATGCCGATGTATAAACGAGCCAGAATGGGTATCGGCTATCTTCCGCAAGAGGCGTCTATTTTCAGAAATTTAAGTGTTGAAGATAATATTATGGCAGTTTTGGAGATTGTTGTTGACGACAAAGAAAAAAGAAAAACAATGCTTGAAGATTTGCTTAATGAGTTTTCAATAGCCCACTTGCGCAAATCGCCATCTATTGCCCTTTCCGGCGGTGAAAGGCGCCGGCTTGAAATTGCACGAGCCCTTGCCGGACAGCCAAATTATATTTTGCTGGATGAACCGCTGGCGGGAATTGACCCTATTGCCGTCGGAGAAATCAGAGAGCTTGTTTCCCAACTAAAAAACCGGGGGCTCGGCGTTTTAATTACAGACCACAACGTGAGGGAAACTCTTGATATTATTGACAGAGCATATATCTTACACGGAGGCTCCGTTTTGATGGAAGGGACACCGGCAGAAATTGTTGCCAGCCAAGAAGTGCGCAAAGTTTATCTTGGCGATAATTTTTCAATATAAAGTGGCTTTTTTGTTGACTTTTTGTTGTTTTTTGAGATATGATTTTGGCAGAAAAACAGAATTGATTAAAGGGGAAAAAGATGATTGTTACATTGTCAGGAAAACAAGTTGATATCAGCGATAAATTGCGTAAACATGTTGAGGCCGGCGTTACAGCGGCAGTAGAAAAATATTTTAACGCACCGATAAGCTGTTCTGTTGCTTTTTCTAAAGAAGGTGAGGATTTCTCTGCAGAAATTACCGTCCATCCGGCAAAAAATATCGTATTAAAAGGTTCAGGAACCGCGGCTGACCCGTATTCCGCTTTTGATAATGCCAATGAACACATGGCGACTCGGCTGCGCCGCCATAAAACCAAGTTGAGCGCCCATAAGAGTAAAATCGGACTGGCCGAGCTCGCTTATTCTGCAGTTTTGCCTTTGGTTGAGCAAGACGATGAAGTTGACGTTAATGAAGATGCCCCGCTGACTATTGCCGAAACCGATGCCAATATTCCGGTTTGTACCGTCAGCGAAGCCGTTATGCTTATGGATTTGGGCAATGAATGTGCCTTAATGTTCAGAAATAGTGCAAACAATCACATCAGTATGGTATATCGCCGTAAAGACGGCAATATCGGCTGGGTAGAGCCTAAAGCTGATGAATAAATTCGGAGGATAAGCAGATGAATATTGCTGATATAATTTCTAAAAAAGCAGTTCTGGACAATCTTCAGGCGGCCAGCAAGCGCGAGCTTGTTCAGATTTTATCCGAACATTTGGCTTTGCTGTCCGGAATGGACGAACGTGTGGTTTTTGACGCTGTTTGGGAACGTGAAAACCTCGGCTCTACCGGATATGGCGAAGGCGTTGCTTTTCCGCATGCCAGAATTGAAGGATTGGATAAAGTATGCGGCATGTTTGCAAGGCTGGAAGAACCGGTAGATTTTGATGCTTTAGACGGCAAGCCGGTTGATTTGGTCTTTATGCTTATCAGTCCTGAGAACAGCGGTGCCGACCATCTGACGGCGCTGGCTGCGCTGTCTCGGATATTAAAGACGGAAGGCAGCTGCGAAAAGCTTAGAAAAGCTCGCTCTATTGATGAAATTTATGCAATATTAAATGCTTAGAAAACGATTAAGCCCCTTTATTTAAGGGGCTTTTTTTTGTATCTTTATAATGTTTAGGCTTTGCTGAATTATATCAGGCCAAATGCGAAAAATGGTCTTTCCATACTCCGCCGGACAATGTTCCGGTGTTGGATTTGCGGTACTTCTGCCATTAAATATCAAAACAGCTTTTTGCCTGCCGGAGTATCTTTTCGGCCTCATTAGTGTATGTTCCGTCTTCATTATGCGTATATAACGGCGGCAGAATTTTGGTTATACCGCGAGAGCCTTTTTTTCCGTTAACAATAATCCTTTTTGCATTTTGCCCATGTTTGGAGTAAAGCGGTAGGATTTGGATATCTCCGGCACGATTGTGCATCACGGATAAAATTTCATTTAGCGCTTCGGCCCGGTTTATTAAAAATATTTCCCCTTTCGGGCGCAGCATTTTCAAACAGAACTTTAACCACCCTGCCAAATCAAAATTTTGATGATTGTGTGCCAGCTGCTTGCCAAGTTTTGGCGACGGCATATCATGGTCGCTGTATGGCGGATTAGTCACCACAATATCAAAACTTGCGGGTAGTAAACATATTTTTTGGCGGATATCGGTTTTTTGATATGTCAAAAACGAGGCAAACCCGTTAGCGGAGGCGCTCCGGTTTGACAAATCTACCAAATCTTGCTGTATATCCAGGCCGGCAATCTGCACATTTTTTGCGGCCAACCGGTAGGCAAGGCATAATGACACGGCCCCCGTTCCGGAACCGACATCCAAAATTTTTTCTCCGCCTTTTACTTTATCGGCGTTGACCATTGCCGATAAAAATACGGCATCTATTGAAGCGCGGTATCCGTCTTTGGGCTGAAAGACTTTTACCCTTTTGTTGAGCAAATAATCTTCCGTATATTCCGACATGGCAACTCCCGATAACAGTTTTGGCGAATAAACAAAAGACTTAAAAAAGGAAATCCTTTTTTAAGCCTCCCTCTTCAATTAACAAAATTGCGATTATGCAGCCGGGCAATCTTTAGCCTTGTCGGCATTTATCTTAACCCATTTTTCTTCCGCTTCATCATCGGAAGTGATAGCACTCTGCGGGCATTCGGAAATGCAAACACCGCAATCAATGCAGGTATCCGGATCAACAACATACTGTTCATCACAAATATGGAATGCTCCTACCGGGCAAACGCCGGCGCATGTTCCGCATTTAATGCAAGAATCACCGTTTACAACTGAAGGCATAGCTTAATCTCCTAAAATTAAATCATCTAACGTCTGTCTTTTTATAGGCAATATCCGTTAATTGCAAGAAAAAAATAAGATTTCCGCGCGGATTTAAGCTAATTTAAGATTGAATTTATAAAAATTAAAGGTATGATGCGCATAAATTATGGCTAGCTGAGGTATGAAATGAATCAAATTAAAGTCAGGTTTGCGCCCAGCCCTACCGGGTGGATGCATATCGGAAACACGCGCACGGCGCTGTTTAATTATCTTTGGGCAAAAAAAATGGGCGGCAAGCTGCTGCTCAGAATTGACGATACGGACAAGGTGCGCTCCAAAAAGGAATATGAAGACGGAATCAGGGACGCGCTGACATGGCTCGGTATCAAATGGGACGAAGAGGCCAGGCAATCCGCACGTTTTTCCCGCTATGACGAAGTGGTGGAAAAGCTTAAGCAAGAAGGGCGGATTTATGCCTGCTATGACACACCGGAAGAGTTGGAATTTAAGCGTAAGAAACTCCTGAGCCGGGGGTTGCCACCGATATACGACCGGCAGGCTTTGCATTATACTGCCGAAGATTTGGCGCGCTTTGAGGCGGAAGGACGCAAACCGCATTACCGTTTTAAGCTGATTGATGAGGAAATTGCCTGGCAGGATGCCGTGCGCGGAACTTGCCGCTATGAGGCGGCCAAACTTTCGGATCCGATTATCATCCGCGAAGACGGCAGCTATTTGTATCATCTGCCGTCGGTGATTGACGATGTGGATTTTCAGATTACGCATATTGTCCGCGGCGAAGACCATGTTACCAATACGGCGGCGCAAATCCAGATGTTTAAGGCTATCGGCGGCAAAGTGCCGATGTTTGCACACCTGCCGCTTCTGACAGGCAAAGAAGGAAAGCTATCCAAGCGACTCGGCAGCCTCGGCGTGCGTGAACTGCGCGAAGACGGGATTGAAGCGATGGCGATATGTTCATTTTTGGCCAAACTCGGCACATCAGAAGCGATTGAACCGTTTTATACACTTGATGAGCTGGCGGAAACGCTTGATTTTGGCAAGGTCGGGCACGCACAGCCAAAGTTTGATGAAGAAGAGCTGAAAAAGTTTAATACCAAAGCTGTGCACAATATGCCTTATGCCGCCTTAAAAGACAATTTCGGCGTCAGCGAATCGTTTTGGGAAACGGTTAAAGGCAATTTGAATGTTGCCAAAGATGTGTTGTTGTGGGACAATATCTGCAACAAGGCGATTGAGCCGGTTATGGAAGACGCGGCCTTTACAGCCCAGGCGGCGGAATTGCTGCCGAAAGGGAATTTTGACGAAGCAACGTTCGGCGAATGGATTAACGCGGTCAAAGCTGCCAGCGGGCGCAAGGGCAAAGAGCTGTTTCACCCGATACGCATGGCACTGACGGCGCAAGCGGACGGGCCGGAGCTCAAAGCACTGCTGCCGCTCATCGGGTATGACAAGGCTTATAGGAGACTCCGCGGCGAAAAGGCCTAACGCGCATAATGAACGTATATTGGCGATATAAAAAAGAGCTCTTAGCGGAGCTCTTTTTTAGTATGTATGTTTTAACATGTTTCAGAAAAATCAACGGCCGCTGCTGATTTTTTGGCGGCAGGCCGCGCAGAGGTTTTGCTTCTCCAGTTGCGGATTAAGGGCGCGGAAGATTTTGCGCGCCGCGGCAAGATATTTCTGCTTTTCTGCCGGCGTGTGGGCGGCAGCGGCTTTTTCCTGAGCCTCATGCAATTTATCCCGCGGCGACAGAGTTTCATAACCTTTTTCCGCCAAAGCCTGTTTGAAAGCGGAGATGTTTTCTTTGGCGATGACATAGAATTGATGTACACCTGCCTGAACATAAGTAAACAGCTCCGGCTGTTGTTGTTGCGACTGCTTAAACAAGTCGCTTTTATTTTTCACTTCCAGCGCTTTGCCATTTTGCCGGCATGACCATCTCTTTTGAAATGTGTCTATATCTAAATCACTTGCCAGCTTGGCGCGGGAAACTGCAGCGGTTTTCTCTTCCGGAGCCGTAACTTCATAACCCCTTTCCGCCAAAGCCTGTTTGAAAGCAGGGATGTTTTCTCTGGCGATGACATAGGATTGTTTTGTACTGGACTGAACACAAGTAAACAGCTCCGGCTGT